>JADGCE010000051.1:0-8525 GCA_015229095.1 Magnetococcales bacterium
TGGTCTCACCGTTCAGAAAAAATGGGTACCCTGGGGATAAATGGACGCTTACCCTTCAGCTTGGTGATATCCCATGTCCAGACATGATTGGGACCTGTGGCTTCCAATTCTGGCTTTGAGTAATGCGGATGCCTCCGTTGGTTTCTCCGTTCCTTCACCCCGTATTCATCGCCCAGAACCCGGTACATGGTTCTGACAGAACACAGATAAACCCCTTCATTCAACAGGATGGCATAAATCTCTGCCGGTGCCTTGTCCACGAAACGTTCAGAAAAGAGTGCTTCCAAAACATCATGCCGCTCTTTATCCGCCAGTGTCAGAGGTGGTTTTGGCCTGGACAAGACAGCCGATTGGGTGAGCGTCTTTGTCCTCTGTCCCCTGTAAAAGGTGGTGCGGTCGATCCCCAGAGCCACGCACACGGGTATACCAATAAAACATCCACCAATCCTCAAGAATGCTTGCGAAACAGGGATCCCCCTTGCCTGTGGGGCGCTGCGTGGCGGGGGTGTTGCACCGCCTGCATGGGAACGGTTGTCCCTCCTTCTTGCCACAATGCGGATCCACCAGAAACCGACTGCCGCGTTCCATGGTGATCGCCGTGTTGCGTGGCACTCTCCCTGGGTGCCCGGCCTGATTGAACATGGCGTGGCATCTATTTTGCATTTGACAAAGCACGATGGGCAACGGATAATAACAGGATTTTTGACGATATCTGCCCCGAACGCCGGGAGGCACCGCAAGGGATCTGGCATGATTTTGACCGCCACCAATCGCATCCAACCACTGGCATCGCCAACCCGGCCTCCCTGCAGAGAAAGGGCAGGGCTGCTGAAGGGCTTTCTGTGCCTGCTTCTTCTCTTGCTGATGCCCGGCGCTGGGCGTGCACAGGAGAGTGATGTCAACAAGGTGACCTCCCTGCTGGAGCGCTTCGATCATGCGGCCCGTCAGGGGGATGCTGTGGCCCAGACCAACCTGGGGGCCATGTATCTGCACGGGGTAGGCGTGCGACGGAATGTGAGCAAGGCCCAGTACTGGTTCCAGCGCGCTGCCGAACAGGATGAAGGGTTGGCGCAGTTCAACCTCGGCGTGCTGGCCCAGGAGGGGCAGGGTGGCAGCCGCGACGATCAAAAGGCGGTGCATTGGTTTCGTCGGGTGGCCTCCCAGACCAACCGCAGCGACCAACTCTATCCCCTCATCAAAGGCTGGGCCCAACTGAAGCTGGGGTTTATCTATTACGAGGGGCGGGGCGTCGCCAAAGATTATCAGGAGGCCATGGCCTGGTTCAGGCGGGCAGCAGAACGGGGCATTCTCATGGCCCAGGAGATGCTGGCCCAGATGTATGCCCAGGGATTGGGGGGGAGCGTCGATGACAAACGGGCCTTTTTCTGGTACGAACAGGCGGCCCGCCAGGGCAGCAGCAGCTCCGAAAAAGCGCTACAAACTCTTTCCAAAAAGCTGACCCCGCAGCAACAGAGTGAAGCCCGGGCCCTGGAGCCGCAGCCCCGGATGGAGGGCAAGGATCCCCCCATCAGCACCATTCCGGCTTCATTGGCTGGCGTGGTCACCCCGCAGGAGTGGCCGTTGACGGTTGTCACGCAGCCCGCCGATGCCTTGGTGCGTCTTTTGAATATTCGCCCTGCCTACACCCCCGGCATCGCACTGAAACCCGGTAAATATCACCTGGAGGTCAGCCGCAGCGGCTATCGGACGGAAAAACTCTGGGTGACGGTGCAGGAGAGCGCGGTCAAGGTGGAGGTCGCCTTGACCCCGGAGTCGACAGCCCAGGAACAGGCACCCCAGAACGCCGCACAGGGTGCCAAAGAGCAGACAACCCGGAAGCCCCTGACAGCGCCTCCCGTCAAAACAGCCCATTCAACAGCGGAGCCCTCTCCCGGGTTGCCGGACAAGGCGTCGTTGTCAGAGTCGTCGACCGCCCCGGCCTCTTCTGCGCCAACGGCAGCAGCGGCTGCCCCAGCCAAGCCGGCACTCTCTCCGCCCCGTACCGAACCTGTCGTGCCACAAGCCCCTGTGGCCAAGCCCGCATCGCCACCCAAAAAAGCGGCCTCGTTCTCTGCGCCCCGACCTGCGTCGTCAGACTCCCCGGCATCCCGGCAGGCGGTGACGGATTCGGCAGACAAAAAAGCCCCGTCAACCCGGCAAGCAGCTGTCACCCACCCCAAACAGCCTGTCAAATTCCCGATGCCACGGAAAGCGGGGAGAGGCTCCGTTCCCTCTCCCGTACCGGACTCCATGCCGGCCTGCCCAGTGGCCGAGCAGCCCCCGGCAAGCAAGCCCAAGCGGTATGCCCTGACCGTGCAGAGCGATCCTGAGGATGCGCATGTGCAGATTGCCAACGGAAAAATACCCTACCAACCGGGTCTCTCCCTGGCGCCGGGACGTTATCCCCTGACGATCTCCAAAGAGGCCTTTAAAACCCGGCAGTGTTGGGCGGAGATCGCGGATCGGGATGTGGATTTGGCGGTTGCCCTGCGCCCGGTCGCTCCGGGAGAGCTGCATCGGTTGACCATTCAGCCCCAGCCGACCGATGCCCTGGTGCGCCTGCTCAATATCCGGGCGCCCTACCGGCCCGGTATCCTGCTGGAGTCTGGCTCCTATCAGGTGGAGGTTTCCAAAAAGGGTTATAAAACCGAGCGTCGTACTCTGGAGTTGGGCAATACAGACAGGACGGTGCCCATTCGTCTGGTCGAGTTGCCCCTGCAGGCGCGTCCCACCCTGACGGTTGTACCGGTTTTGCAGGGGGTGCAGATCCGCATCTTGAATGCCGATCAACCCTACCACCCAGGGGTGCCGTTGGCTCCAGGTCGCTATTTGTTGGAGCTGGTCAAGCCGGGTTTCAAGACCCAGCAACGTTGGGTGGAGCTGTCGGAGCAGGATGTCAAGGTGGAGGTGGCTTTGGAGGAGGATGGCGCGGCGGTGCCGGGCGCGAACCAATAGACCGGGGCATGGGATGGCCCTGACCGACAGACAGACCTTTGTTGACCGTGCCCTTTCTCGGAGGCGGACAGGCTCCGAAAGGAGGCGTTTTTTCGGCGTGGGAGGTGCCGATGCACATTCGTCCCTCTGGTGTGCTTGTGCAAGACCAGAATCTGTTGACCATGTGTTATCACTATGCGGGGCGGGAACGGTTCAACCTGCCGGGTGGCAACCTGGAACCGGGCGAGGAGCTGACGGCCTGTTTGATGCGGGAGTTTGCAGAGGAGTTGGATCTGGAGATCGCTGTGGGGGAGCTGCTCCTTTGTGCCGAAACGGTGGCGGGAGAACGGCACGTTCTCCATCTGGTATTCCGCGTGCTGCCCATGGCGGGAACGCCCTGTCTCAACACCGCCCAGACCCGTGCCGTGCGTTTGCAGTGGCTTCCCTTGCAGATGCTGGCGGAGACCTCTCTCTATCCCGGCCTTGCGCCAGAGCTGGCAAGCCGGTTGTCCGGGCAGCGCCCGGCAGGGTCCATATACCTGGGCCGCCTGCAACAGGAGTGGTTTACCTGATTCTTTCGCTATTCCTGACAGATCACTCCAGCAGTGCGAACGAACGCAGCACAGCGGCCAGTTTTGCATCCTCCTTGGCCAGTTCCCGCAGGGCGGTCAGGAGTGTGTGCAGGCGGGTGATGTTGGTCTGCAGGTTGCGCGCATCGTGGAGCTGTTTCTGTTCAAGACTCTGCATCTTCTCTTCAAGGGGCTGCAGGAGGGCCTGACGCGCCCGGCTGGTACGCGGAAACAGAGCCAACAGCAGCAGAATGACCGTGCCGAACAAAACCAGTATGGCTCGTTCATAGAGCTCCACGCGTTTGTGCATCTCACCCCGCCACTCTTCGGCCCGTTTACCGCTCTCCTCGAACCGTTTGTGCAGATCCTTGCTCAACTCCTTGAATTTTTTGTTGCTCTCCCCCGAAAGACTCTCCGTTTGTTTGCCCACATCCTCAACGATCTTGCGTGTCTCCTCCATCTGTTTGCGGAGCATTTCCAGAGTTTTATAGCTCTCCGTGCCGCGTTGTTGCAGCTCCTGCTGTCCCTGCTTCAGCATCTCCATGTCAGACAGACGGCCCTCTTCTTCCTGGGCAAGGGCAGGGGACGCGGCCTGCCACAACAGCAGGGCACCCCCAACGATCCATGGCACGCATCGAATTTTTGAATGGTTTTTGGGTTTGGTCATCGGAAATATTCGCCCCTTATTGTCGCGCAGCACTGTCGGCCTGTGCCAGCAATGCCATGGCACGGCGCAACTCCTTGCCCAGTCTGCGGGTCTCCTCACGAATCGGGTCCAGCGTGGCACGGAACTCCTGAATCACCAACCGCCGTGCCTCATCGGCAGACTTGCCCGCCTTTTTTGCCTGGGCAATGGCCTCGGTCACCTGCACGCGACGCTTGTTCAGCAGGGCGTGGTAGGCTTGGGCCTGTTCGTTGAACGCCTCTTGATGTTTTTGTACCCGTTCCCGCAGGCGTTGATTTTTTTCCTGCCAATAGGTGGCGGGGGCCATGTGACGCTGCACGGTCTGCAGGATGTCGTCGTTGGCATACAGCTCGTTTTCCACATCGGCACGCTGGCCCGATCCTTCCGGACCACAGCCAGCCAGAAGCAGCAGCATGCCGGCGACTGCCATTCGCAACGAGGATCGCCCAAAGCGACCGTGTGTGGGGGATCTCATGGGTATCCCTCTCTCCCAGGCCTAGCGGGCGGCATATTCATTGAGTTTATTGCGCAGGGTGCGAATGGAGATACCCAGCAGTTCGGCGGCTCGGGTACGGTTGCCGTTGACCTCATCCAGGGTGCGAAAGATCAAAAATTCCTCCATTTCCCGCACGGTGGTGCCGACGGGCAGGTGCAGACGTTGTTTTTCCTCTTCATCCACGCCGGCCAACAGCGGTTGGTTGGGCTCTGACAAGGCAATCTGGACGGCCGTACTGCCACCCTGGGCAGAGGCGCGGACGCTGGCGATGATGGGTATGTCAATCATCAGATCTTCCGGTTGAATTTCCCGTCCCTCTGCCATCAGCAGGGCACGGTGGACAACATTTTCCAGTTCGCGGATATTGCCGGGCCAGTCATATGCCTGCAGCGCGGTCAACGACAGGTTGGAAAACGGGATATTGTTGCGTCCCAGTTCGGCGACAAAGCGGACCCGGAAATGTTCGCTCAGTTGCAGAACATCCTTGGGACGGTCGCGCAGGGGGGGCAGATGCACGGGAAAGACATTCAGGCGGTAAAACAGATCCTCGCGAAATTTGCCGTGATCCACCCATTGCCGCAATTCCCGGTTGGTGGAGGCCACCACCCGCACATCCAGGGCAATGGGACTGCGCCCTCCGACCGGATCCACCTCCCGCTCTTGCAGAACACGCAGCAGCTTGGCCTGCAGATTGAGGGACATTTCGGAAATTTCATCCAGGAAGATGGTGCCACCGTTGGCTTGTTGAAATTTGCCTTTATGGTCCACCATGGCACCGGTAAAGGCCCCCTTGGCATGGCCAAAGAGTTCAGATTCCAACAAATTTTCCGGCAATGCCGCGCAGTTGATGGCGATGAACGGCCCTTTGTTGCGATTGGAAACCTGGTGCAAAAAACGGGCGATCAGCTCTTTGCCCGTGCCGCTCTCGCCCTGGATCAATACCGTGGCATTGGTTTGACTGACCCGCCGCACCTGCATCAGGATGCGGCGCATCTGCTCGTCATTGGTGATGAGTCGCCGACCACGTCCCAATTCGGGATCAAAATATTGATTGCCAAAACTGCCCCACAAACCCGCCAGCTTTTCTTCATCCACCGGCAGGAGAAAATAGTCGGCGGCCCCCACATCGATGGCTTCCCGGGCATCGGTGACGCTGCCCCGGCAGGCGGCGGCCAGAACAGGCAATCCCCGAAAGAGAAAGGTCAACTCGCGGATCAGTTCCAAGGCATTGCGCACCGTCTCCACATCCACCACCACCAGACTGGCGGGCCTGTGGGAGAGGTGTTGGCGCAGGTGCTGTTTGATCTCCGAAGCGTCAGCCAGCAGCAGCGGGGAGACGCCGAGGGCGCGAAACTGGGAGGCCAACTCCAGCAGCGGCTCCTCCTGCCCCCCCACCAGCACCACGTGCTGATCTTTGACCGGACCGACCGGTCTGGCAGCGACTGCATCAGGAGGAGGATAGGTTTGTCTGTCCATCATGGTGGTCATTTGGCAACCTCCATGGCCATTTCCAGTTGTGCGGCGTTTTCTTTGGAGACCTTTGCCCAAGGTCCGTTCGGGGCGATGCGCTCCGCTTCCCGATAGTGGTCACGGGCACCCGCATACTCCCCAGCGTGCTGCATGATATCAGCGACGCGGATGTGTGCCAATGCTTGCACATCGGGATCGGATGCCTCCTCACACACCCGTTTGAAGGCCGGCAGCGCCTTGTCGTCGCCCTTCCACTGTTGCAATACGGTGGCGTACCAATAATAGTCGCTGCCATCCTCCAGCTGTTTCCCGGCGAGCAGATCCTCCAGATATTGAACGGCAAAGGGAAAACGACCCCGCCCCTCTTCCGCTTTGGCCATCAGGCGCAGCCGCCTGGCCTGTCCACTGGGATTGAGAAGATTATCGGGCAATTTTTCCAGCAGATGAAGGATGGGCTCCCACTCTTTGCTGTCCAACAATCGGCTGGCTTCATCCAGACGAACCCGGGCCTCTTCGATGGGCACCGGTTCTGTCTCCATCCCATCCGCCGCAGTCGCATCCGGGGGGGCCGGATGGTTGCCGGAGGCAGCGAGAGAGAGCGCGGAAAAGCCCTCCTCAACGGGCGGGGCGCCGGTTCCCACAGCAGGATGGGCCTCCCGCATCGCCCGGACCGCCGCGCCCGTTTCGGGAGGAGCCGATACCTCCGGCCAGCGCCCGGCCGCAAAGTCCCGGCTGAGTTGATTCAAACGGACCGCCCCCGGGGTGGTGAGATTTTCCAACAGAGGGGCGACGGTTTCGGGCAGCCCAATGCCCATGCGCAGCAGCGCCTCCGCCAACAGGAGACGCACCCGGGCATAGTGCTCCTTGCCGCGTACATCTTCGCCGTTCAACTCCACCAGCAGTATGGCATGTTCGGGATGGCCATGTTCCAGATCATCCTGCATGCCTGCCATCAGATATTCCCGTTTCAGCTTGTTCGCCCGGGCAACCACCTTGGCCTCCTGGGTGGCGGCCAGAAGGCGGTTCAGGGTGACTAGGGCATCCTCATAGCGGTGATCCCCGCCCTGCAACTCCGCCTTGACCATGAAAAGCTCTGACAGGGCATCGGGCAGGCGGATGGTCTTGATTACCTCGTTGATCTTGCGCAGTCGGGTCACGGTATCCTGGCCTTCGTTCATACGCAGCTGGAATACCTGTCCCCAAACCGCTGCGTCTGTTTTGGGATATTGTTCCCGCAGCGTGCGAAACAGATAGCGTGCATCAAAAAAGCGGTCCCTGCGTTGCTGACTCTTCTCCGCCTCCAGACGCCCCAGTTGCCAACTGCTCTCGGCGGCCCGCAGCAGCGCCCAGGGGGCGATGCGTTGCACGGTCGGATAGCTGCTTAAAAACTGGCTGTAAAACTTGAATGCCTTCTGGTAGAGGCGATGCTCATAGTAGATGTCGGCCATGGCCATCAGCCAATCCGGGCGGTTGGAGATGAAGGCCAACTGTTCCGAGGAGAGCGCATCCACCAGTCTGGGGGCGCTCTCCCCTTCCGGATCGGTGCGTGCCTGGGTTGCCCGGATCAGGAGATAATGGGCCTCAGCACTGATCTCTCCCTTGTCATCGGTCAACTCCAGCACCTTGTTCAGGGCCTGTTTGGTCTCCTGCCAGTATTTCTGTTCTCCCAGGTGGGACTGAGACATGCCAGCCGCCGCATGGCCCCGTTCCAGCCAGACCCGCACATTTTCCTTGGGCAGATTGGGATCCCACTGGATCTGGTGGGCCTCTTCGTACAGTCCGGCCCGGTTCAACAGGTGCAACTGCAGCAGACGATAGTGGGGGTAGTGGACCGTGTTGGGATAGCGGGCCAGCAGATGGTTCAACCCGGCGAGCAGCCAGGCGGGTTTCCAGTTCATCTGGTAGGCCAAATCCCACAGATAAAACTCTATAAGCTGTCGGTTGGGGGTGTCAGGAAAGACCTGCAGCATTTTTCGCAGATAGCCCCGTGCCCGGGCAAATTTGCCATCCTTGGCCGCCACCTGCGCATTCTTCAGATAATAGCTTTCGTCAATAGTGCGTTGGTTCAGTGTGACGGTGCGCTCCGGGCTGGCCACAAAGGCGGGATCCATGCGATTCAGAGGGCGCACCTCCCCGCTGGCCAGTGCCTCCTTGCGGCGCCGAATCGTATTTTCCGCATCCCCCTGTCTGCCCAGTTGCTCCTTGGTGAACAGCTCGATGATGTAAAGTCCTGCTGCGGCATCCTGGTAGGAACGGACATCCGTGACGCTGGGGTGCAGCTGCAACTCCATCTCCAGCTGGTCGGGAAAGGCGTAGGCCAGCAGACGTTCCGCCAGACCTTCGGCCCGCACCGGTCGCCAACCGGGATCCA
>JADGCE010000051.1:8625-13054 GCA_015229095.1 Magnetococcales bacterium
CCCTCGACCCGGAAACTCTCCACCAGGTGGGACTGTTCCAAATCCCGCGCCGCATGGGGCAGGGCCAGCAGTCCGGGCACAATCAGACGTAAAACCTTGGGATCCCGCAACTCCATGCGCGGTCGGATGGCATTGGGTGGCACGGAAAAGGAGAGAATCTCCCGCGCTCCCCGTTCGCCCCCCTGTTCCTCTTTTTCCACCTTGAGGAGGGTGGAAAAGGCCAAAGCCTCGCCGGACAGCAGGCACAGGGCCAGCAGCAGCACGACCATCCACAGCCCTGCGGACCCCGGCGTCGCGCGGTTATCGACTGCAATCTTTCGATGACCTGAACCAATCCCTGCGCAAACCACTCATTCCTCCGTGCGTTCCAAACCCTTTTTCTTTATCTTTTCAACTAATGTTGTTCTGTTCAGATTGAGCAACTGGGCGGCCTTGTTTTTGTTCCAACCGGTGCTCTCCAGCGCGGAGAGGATCAGCTGATTTTCGAAGGAATCCACCTCGTGGTTGAAATCCACCCCTTCCCCCAGGTTGCCGATAATGTTTGAAAATTCTGGGACTGTCACCGAGGCTCCCCCGGCAAGCACGCCATCACCGCCGCCATCCAGAATTTTTGTCGGGAGATCCTCTTTGTGTACCTCCCCATCGGACAGCACCGTCAGGCGTTCGATCAGGTTTTCCAGTTCGCGCACGTTGCCCGGCCAGCGATAGGCCATGAAAAGGTCCAGGATCTCCTGGCTGATCGACACCGTTTTTTTCTCCTGGTGGTCGGCAAACTGGTTCAGAAAATGGTCGATGAGCAGCAGAACATCGTTGCCCCGTTCCCGCAGAGGGGGGACATGGATGGGAACCACGTTCAGGCGGTAGAAAAGATCTTCGCGGAAGCGATTTTCTGCCACCTCTTTTTCCAAATTTTTGTGGGTGGCGGCAATCACCCGGACATCCACTTTGGTGGTTTTGACCGCTCCGACCGGTTCCACCACCTTCTCCTGGAGTACGCGCAACATTTTGACCTGGAGTTTGGGGCTCATGTCGCCGATTTCGTCCAGGAAGAGAGTGCCATTGTTGGCCAGTTCAAAGCGTCCGGTGCGGGTATGGGCGGCTCCGGTGAAGGCGCCCCGGACATGCCCGAACAGCTCCGATTCCAGAAGGTCTTCCGGGATGGCCCCGCAGTTGACCGGAATCAGCGGGTGGTCTCGTCGCGGGGAGAGCTCGTGGATGGCCCGGGCGATCAGCTCCTTGCCGGTGCCGCTCTCCCCCTGGATCAGCACCGTGGAACTGGTGGATGCCACCCGTTGGATCATCCTGTACAGCTTCTGCATGCTGGGTGATTTGCCTATAATGCCATACATGATCTCGATCAAGCACCTTGTTTCAGGATGGAAGCGGAGTCATCGTCGGGTGGAACCCAGTCAAACCGGACGGCACCGCGCACCACGATTGCTGTGGGTCGTGGTCGCGTCAAAAAACCAACAAGTCAAAAAACCAACGCACAGGGTACGATAATTAAAGGCGGACGACAAGATTTTTTCGTGTCACAAAGGGGTCGTCGGCCATTTTTTTTCTGGTCAATCGGGGCGGGATGGCTCATGCTGCACCTATTCGTTAACGGTTTAACCGACCAGGGCAACTCACCGTGCAAACCATTGACCGCGCCCAACCAGGGGATCCGCTCTTGGAAGTCAATTTTTCTATCCTGCAAGAGTGGTTAGACGATGCAACCGCCCGAATAACGGCGGCGGAAGTCAGCTTGGATAGCGGTATGCAAGAAGCATACCTTGAAGCAGAGTATTTGGCCTATCATGCCCTGTTGCGTTGCCCAGGGTGGGCGGGTGGAGCCGGGAGCACCCGAAAGAGTGCGCAAAAACGGCACTCTGCCAAGGCCATCCAACAGTGGCAGGCCTGTTTGCAAAAACCACCACCGCCACCCTTTGCAGCCATTTTTGCAGATTTTTTGGCGCAGCGTCTGCAACAACGCCGACCGGCGGCCTATATCGTCGGCGAAGCCCCCTTCGCCGGTCATCGCTTCCTGGTCAATGACGATGTGCTGATTCCCCGCTCCCGCCTGGAAAATTTGTTGGAGGATCCCGCGCAACTGCGGCGCCTGTTGGGCAGGCGGCGGCTGCGCTCCATCCTCGATCTGGGCACCGGTTGCGGCTGTCTGGCCATCGCCTTCGCCCTGGCCTTTCCCGAAGCCCAGGTGGACGGCACCGACATCTCCCAGGCGGCCCTGGCCGTGGCGGCGGCCAATGGTCGACGCTTCCGGAAGGTCAAAGGCATGCAACGGCGACTGCACTGGCGGCACTCCGACCTCTTCAGCCAATTGCAAGGGCGCCGCTACTCGTTGATTATCAGCAATCCGCCCTACGTGACCCGCGCAACCCTGGCCGGTTTGCCGTCGGAATATTGTCATGAACCCGCGCTGGCCCTGGATGGCGGGGTGGATGGTCTCGCCCTGGTGGAGCCGATTTTGCGGCAGGCGGCCCAATTTCTCACCCCCAGGGGGGTATTGATCTGCGAGGTGGGGGATGAAACCGGGGAAATCCTGATGGAACGCTGGCCGGATCTGCCCGTGGAGTGGATCTATTTCCATTTCGGTGGCAGCGGGGTGTTTGCCGCCCGCCGCGCCGCCTTGGCCCGCTGGGCCCGGCAAACCCCTGGCACGGAGGGAATATGTCCAGCCTGAAGCTGATTCCCCCTGCTTTGGTGGACGATTTTCGCTACTGCATGGAAATCGTCCACAGCCGTGAGGAAAATTTTCCGGTGGCCTCCCTGCTGGCTCCGCCCCGGCTGCGCCCTTTTTTGTATGCCGTGTACGCCTTTGCCCGCACCGCAGACGATTTTGCCGATCTGCCGGGACGGGACGATGATACCCGCTTGCAACTGCTGGATGACTGGTCGCGGCGGCTGTTGCAGGCGGAAGCCGGGCAGGCGGATCACCCCGTTTTTCGTGCCCTGGCCCATGTGATCTGCACCACAGACCTTCCCACCGAGCCTCTGCACAACCTGTTGATCGCCTTCCATATGGATGTGACCAACAAACGATACGATACCCTGGACGAGTTGCTGGACTATTGTCGCTATTCGGCCAATCCGGTGGGGCGCATTGTTCTGCATCTGGCGGGAGAGCTCCCCTATGAGGTGGGAGAGCAGGCGCTGCGGGCCACCGGGGGGCAGGAGAGCGGCCTCTCTGCCGAGGGACGCAAAGCCTTTTGTTCGGATGCCATCTGTACCGCCCTGCAGTTGACCAATCATTGGCAGGATCTGGGGCAGGATGTCTGGAGCAGTCGCCCCCTCTATCTGCCCCAAGAGGAGATGGCCCGCTTTGATGTGAGTGAAGAGATGATTTTAAAACGCCGTTTTTCCCCTACGGTGGGCAGTTTGATGCTCCACCTCACCGCCCAAACCCGCGCGCTGTTTCTGAGCGGGGAACCCTTGCGCAAACAGGTGGCCTGGCCCCTCAACCTGGAACTGGCCGCCATTTGCGAATGTGGGCAGGCCGTGTTGAACAAAATTGAAGCACAGGGCGGCAATACCCTGCGTGCCCGCCCCCGGCTCTCCTGGTGGGATCGGATGGTCTGCTTCAAAAATGTGTTGGCGCGGGTTGCGACATGACCCCGGCCCAGTATTGCCGGAGGAAGACGCTTAGTGCCAATTCCTCATTTTTTCTTCCCTTTTTTTTTCTTTCTCCCCCACGCCGTGGGGCGATGTATGCCGTGTATGCCTTTTGTCGTGAGGTGGATGACATTGTCGACAGCGGCCTGCCCATTCCCGAGGCGACGGCCCGGCTGGAGGGGTGGCGACAGGAGTTGCAGCGCACCTTTGCCGGTCAGCCACGCCACCCCATCGGCCAGGAACTGCTGCATTATCAAAAAATGTTTGATCTGCCGGTCCAGCCTTTCCAGGAGATCGTGACAGGCATGGCGATGGATCTGCAGCAAAACCGCTACCGGAGTTTCGACGATTTGGCGGTATACTGTTATCGGGTGGCTGTGACGGTGGGCCTGATTGCCATCCGGATCTTTGTGCATGGCCAGACGCCGGACTCCTGGGAGGAGGGGCGGGAGCGGCTCTTTGCCCAACAGCTGGGCATGGCCCTGCAGCTGACCAATATTGTGCGGGATGTGGCGGAGGATGCCCAGATGGGCCGCATCTATCTGCCCCAGCACTGGCTGGCCCGTGGTGGGGTGGCAGAGGCGGATATTTTGCACAACCGCTGGAGCGCTCCTTTGGGGGAGCTGTTGCAGCAACTGGCCGATCTGGCCGAAACCTACTATCAACGGGCGGATGAGCTGATCACCTCCCCCCAGGAGAGACGGGTATTGATGCCGGCCCTCTTCATGGGAGCCATCTATCGCACCTGCCTGCAGCGGATGCGTCACAATCAATTTCGCTGTTTTGACAAAAAGCTCAAACTCTCCCTGCCGGCCAA
>JADGCE010000051.1:13154-16631 GCA_015229095.1 Magnetococcales bacterium
TCAAATTGGCTCACCTGGCTGAGGATGCGCAGGGTGGGGCGGTCGTGGGTCAGGGTGGTCGGGGAGGCGACGCGATCCGTTCCCAGCAGGGTCGACAGATTTTCCAGCAGAACACGGGAAATATTGGCCTTCAGGGTGTCTCCCCAGTGCTCAAAGGGGGAGAGGTTCAGATGGTTGGCACTGCTCCGTGTCACAATCTGGGTACGGTTCAGATAGGGTGGCAGCTCGACAGGCTCCACCACAATCTGCCGCTGTTCCCGGTGGGCCGGGCGGGTTGGGAGCACGTCGCTGGCCATGGGGGTCAGTAAAAAATGGCGTATCGGTGGGGAATGGCTCACGCACCCACCCCATACCAGCAGTGCCAGCAACAGCCCCATTCCCCGTGCAACAGCCGTTTGTTTGATCATGGCGCCTGTTTTTCCTTTCCAAAAATCAACGATTCCGGTTTGGTATCCAGCAGTTCGATAAAGGAGCGGATGGCCCGTGCCGTGGCCGTGAGCTCCTGGGTCGCCTCCAGCAGTTGATAGTGCAGCGGCGCGTTGGGGTTGGCCATCCCCTCGATACCCGCCAGGGTCTTTTCCGTTTGCAGCAGGGTGCGTCGCGCCGCCTCTGCCATGCCGTGCAGTTGTTCCCCCAGGGGGACAGGTTGCCGGTTCATATCGGTGAGCAACCGCTCCAATTGGGCGGTCGCACCCTGAAGGGCCCGCAGGGTGGCCAACAATTCGGGGGCATTGATGGCCTGGTTGGCCCCCTTGAGGGTGCTGTGCAGCGTCTCCGCCATGGCTGTCAGGGGCATGGATTGGATGGTTTTCAACAGCAGGGTGATGGATTCGGTGATTTCGCCAATACTGCCCGGCATGGTGGGCAATTCGGGAAATTTGCCGGGCAGACCACTCCGCTTCACGGGCACTTCCGGATGAATATCCAACTCCACAAACCGCTGCCCGGTGAGATAGCTGCCGGTCTGTATCTGGGCCCGCAGACCCCGTTGCACCAGGGCCTCCATCAGATCATAAGCCGCCGAATCCGCCTTTTCCCCCAACTGTTCCGTGCGGAGGGCATCCACCCGTTCCGGCTCGATCTGCACCAGCACAGGAATGCGGAACGTGGTGTTTTCTGCATCATATTCCATGCTGATTTCCGTCACTTTGCCCACCTTGATGCCGCGAAACTCCACAGGCGCACCCACCGTCAACCCCCGCACGGATTCGTTGAAATAGAGGACAAAGGGAATGCGTTTTGTATAGGTCTGCTCAACGATCGCCGCCTTGTCCTCATAGAGCCAGAAGGTGTGGCCATCCTGGGCGAGGTTGTTTTCTTTCAAAGTGTCCGGGGTGTCGAAGGCGACGCCGCCCACCAGCAGGGATTGCAGCGAGTCCGCCTTGACCTTGATCCCTTCGGCGCTGATGGAGAGATCGACGCCGCTGACACGCCAAAAGCGGGTATTGTCCCGGATCAGGGTGTTGTAAGGAGCCCGGACAAACAGGTGGAGATAGATCTGCCGGTTGTTGGGAGAGAGGGTGTAACCCAGGATCTCTCCCACGGGAATGTCCCGGTAATAGAGGGGAGAACCGACATCCAGAGAGCCGAGGGTTTCGGTTTGCAGAATATGCTTGCCGCCGGGGGCATCCATGCGCACGACCGGGGGAATTTCCAGGCCGTCAAAGCGGGTGCTGGGCTCCCCCGTGCCGGGTTCCATTTCGATGTGAGCACCGGAGACCAGGGTGTCGAGTCCAGAGACACCACGGAGACTCAGGCGGGGGCGCACGACCCACAGCTTGCTGTGCTCCCGCAGATAGGGCTCCGCCGATCGCTGCATGCGGGCTGTGACCACCACCCCGGGACGATCATCGCTGAGCCGGATCTGTTCCACCTGTCCCACCTCCACCGCCTTGTATTTGACGCGGGTTTTGCCCGCCGTCAACCCCTCTGCCGTCTTGAAATGGATCTGGATATCCGGCCCTTTTTCCATCCAGTTTTTGTAGGCCAGCCAGCCACCGATCAACAGGGCCAAAAGGGGCAGCAGCCAGATCAGTTGCACCCCCTGCGGGGCGTGCGATACGGGCGTGGGCAGGGTGGCGGGGCCATGGACCGGTTGGGGGGGGGTGACGGCGTCGCTGCTCTGTTGTTCCATCTTCATTTCTCCGGTTTTTCCAGGACATCCCACATGAGGCGCGGATCAAAACGCCGGGTGGCGAGCATGGTCAGTACCACAACCATGCCGAAGAAGGTCGCCCCGTTGCCGGGCTCGATGGTGGTCAGGCTGCCCAGTTGCACCAAAGCGGTCAAGACGGCGAGCAAGAAAATATCCACCATGGACCAATGGCCGAACAGTTCGATCACCCGGTAGAGGGTGGTCCGCTCCCGGAGACGCCACTTCGTCTGGTAGTGGACCGAAAGCAGCAGGAAGGTGAGGACCGCCAACTTCATCAGCGGAACCAGAACGCTGGCAAACAGGATGATCAGGGCCAAAGGCCACAGGCCGCTGGCCATCAAGTGTTGGACGCCGCTGAGGATGGTGTCCGGCTCTCCCTGGCCGAAACGGATGACGGTCATGATGGGCAACAGGTTGGCGGGAATATACAGGAGGGCGGCGGCCAGGAGCAACGCCCAGGTATGGCTCAGACTGGCAGGCTTGCGCAGATGAACCCGGTCGCCGCAGCGGGGACAGGTGCCCTGGGTGAGGAGCAGCGCCGCACAGGTATGGCAAAGGCTCCATCCCGCCTGGCGGGCGGTGCGGATCAGGTGCGGAGCGTCGGAGCGTTGCAGGTGCTGCCACAGCGGGTTGGTGTGCTCCGGGGATGTGGGGTGCAACGCCTCCCAGGCCTGGCTGCCCTGTTCCAGACTGCGTTGGGCCAGGATGCTGCTCAGCAAGAGTCCGAAAAAGGCATACGAGGCGATGCCCGGTGTAATCTCTGCCATATCCCGAAGTTTGACGATGGCGATCAGGATGCCCAGAAGATAGATGCCGGTCATGCTCCAGGGGGTCAGGGTGGCGAGGAGGCGTTGGAGCAGGGGGGCATGGCGACCGGGGCGGCGGTGCAGCTGCAGGGGCAGCAGCAGATAGAGCATTGCCACCAGGGTCAGCAGGGGGAAGAGCAGGCTGGTGCAGAATACCAGGGGGGCCAAAAGCCACAAGCCGGCCTCGAACAGGGCAGTGATGCCTGTCCAGAGGGTGCTGCTCTGTGTGCGGCCTCCCAGCTCCAGGGTGAGGAGTGGATAACTGTTGGCCAGGATGAAGAGCAGCAGTCCGGTCAGGGCAAAAGCCAACGGTTGCGCCACCCCTGCACGCCGATTGTGATACAGGGGCGTGCCACAGCGATGGCAGAGCGCGGACTCCCCGGGTGGCAAGGGTGTTGAGCGATGCAGGGCATCGCAATGGGGGCACGCCAGGAGAACAGGGGAGAGAGACATAGCGAAGATGGGGATCACCGGAATCATGTCGAATAGAGCCGCAGGGAGCAGGATGCTCCTTCC
>JADGCE010000199.1 GCA_015229095.1 Magnetococcales bacterium
CCCCTGGTGGGTTGGGGCAAAGCCCCACCCTGTCCCAAGCCACGCCGACACGGGGCAGATCAGGCCTGGTGATAGAGCAAATAATCGATCTGCCCGATGATGCGCTCATCGTTGTAGCGCGCCCGTGCGAAGGCATGACCACGGCGCCGCACCTCCTCCGCCTCCTCAGGGCGTTCGTTGATAAAACGCATGATGGAGGTCAGCTCGGCAATGGTGGTAAATTCCAGATAGTGCTCCCCCGGAATAAAATGATTGTGCATCAGGGGAGAATACTCTTGTACGAGCAATGCCCCGCTGAGCAAAACCTCGAAGGAACGCCCGGTCAGATAGCGGACCATATTGCCAAAGGTGAGGATGCTGAGACAGCAGGTTGCATCGGTATATTTGCGTATATAGGTGGCATAATCCTCCAGCAACCACCGGCTGTATTGGGGACTGGGATCATAGCGGGAGGAGTCATTGGCATCGAGAAATTGATTGATTTCCCGTGCGATGGGCAATCCGGCCCGGTCTGCGACCGCCAACCAGAAGAGGCGTGCCCAGTGGGGATGGCGGATGGAACCCCGGAAGAAGAGCTGCGGCAGCAGGGGGCGGTTGGTGGTGCCGAAATGGCGGTCGTTGATAGGCAGCAAATGGTCGTGAATAATCTTTTTTTTGTGCTGTGGATTGTTCAGCATGTGGGGAGCCTGCGGGTTGTGATGGCACTGCAACAGCCCGTCAAACAGCTCCCCCATCTCCTCCAGGAGAACCTGTTCCATGGTGTCCGCAGAATCGAACGAAATCCCCAATACCCGCAGATCGGGATGGTTTTCCCGCAGTTGCCTCTTCATGGCCGTATAGTGGCGATGGGCTTGCCCCATATGGCAAAACCGGGGGGCCTCCAGGAGCAGGATGTCGATCATGTTCTGGCGGCACTGTTCGGCAATGAGGCGGCAATCCTCGGCGGCGGTCTGTTCTGACGCAGACAATCGATTGCATATCTCTGCATGCCAACCATAGCTTTTCATGGCGACCATGAAGCGCAGCGCGATCAGGGTGCCTTGTATGCCCAGCAGCAGCAGGACGCGCCGTTGCGGGCGGGGTGCCCCGGTCGGGGGCAGAGGATGGTCGAGCAGCGGTTGCAGAGCGGGGCGGCGGCGGCGCATGCGCTCCAGGGACAATGTCTCGACGGGGGCACTTCCGTCAAAGATGGTGTGATATTCCGGCATCGCCGCCCGGAGAATTTCGACACTCCACAAAATCGCGGCCTGATCCCCCTTGGGCAGGAGCCTATTCAAAAGTCCCACCAGGGCGTGGCGCACCAGGACTTTGTCGATCACCACCGGTTTTTCCCCCTGGGGGTCTGTTTGTGCCCGCAGCATCTGCACCCTTTCAGCGGTCAAGCGGCCATAGATCAACTCCCCCACACAGAGGGCGAAGGAGACCGAGACATGGCGTACCCCGCTTTTTTCCAACAAAAGGGCCAGCAGGTGGGCCGACCGCACCTGCTCTCCATGCAACAACTTTTCCAGCACCATAAAGACCTGAACGGTGTTATACCGTTGGGCAGCAAAGGTTTCCAGCTCTTTCATGTCGCCGGTCGCATCCAGGCGGTAGGCCAGGTCCAGCAGTTTTTGCACGGTGTATTCTCCTGAATGAATGGCAGGGCCTCAGTGCTCCCCACCAGGATCTCTCTGGCTGGCCAGGATGTGGCGGGAGATCAGCCGCCCACCCGCCGAACGACCCATCCCTGCCGGGTCAACGCCTCGCTGACCCGATCCCGGTGCTCTCCCTGCAGTTCGATGACCCCATCCTTCACGGTGCCACCGGAGCCGCAGAGTGTGCGCAGCGTCTTGGCCAGTTGGGCCAGGGCGTCCGCCTCCAGCGCAACGCCCCGCACCAGAGTGACACACTTGCCCTGACGACCTTTGGTCTCCCTGGAGAGGGAGACGACGCCGGTGGCTGCTGTGACCGCCTGCGGGCGGCGACAGCGACATCGGGCCACCGCCTGTTGGCATTCGGGACACATTTTGCCCTGCTCGGTGGAATAGACGACGCGATCGACCATGGTGGGGGCTCCT
>JADGCE010000052.1:0-13773 GCA_015229095.1 Magnetococcales bacterium
TGACCGTGGCATAATGGACCGCCTCCGACAGACGGGCGGCATTCTGGGGACGGTGAAAAAAATCGATCAACCGGGCCGCCTCCGCCTGCTTTTTGGAGGCTTTGAGAATGGTAAAACTGTCCACCCACAGCAGAGTGCCCTCCTTGGGCACCTCGAAGGCCACGTTGGGTTCCATCCTGCCCAGGGTGATGGCATCGCCGTTAAACATCAGGGCCATCCGGTACTCCCCGGTGATGAGCGGCGATTTTTCTCCCAGTCCCATGTAACCATAGGTGTGAACGAACGGCTTTTGGGCGAGCAACAGGGCGGCCGATTCATCCAACGCCTTTTTGTCGGGATTATCCATGGAATACCCCAGGGCTTTGACGGCGATGGTGCGCATGGCGATGGCATCGGCCAGCATCATGATTTTTCCCTTCAACTCGGGTGCGGGGCGCAACAGGGCCATCCAACTGCTCACATCGCCTTTGTACAGATCTTTCCGGTAGCCAATGCCCAGGGTGCCCCACGCCCAGGGGACGGAATAGCGCTCCGCTTCCGGGTAGGTGTTCCGCCATTTGCTGGCGATGTGGGAGAGATTGGGAATTTTGTCGGCGGGAATGGGGGCCAGCCACTGGGAGTTGACATAGGCTTGAATATCCTTGGCCTGCACCACGGCGATATCATAGCCGGCTCCGTTGGTCTGGGCCAACAGGGCATCCCGCCCCTCCTCGGTTTCGAAAAAGACCTCACGGACATGAATGCCGGTCTCTTTTTCAAAGTCGGCCAGGAGCGTTTTGTCCATATACTCGTCCCAGTTGAGCAGCACCAGCTCCTCGCTGTGGGCGGGCAGAAGAGGGGAAAAAGAGAGAGCCAGGCAAAACAACAGGCGCAGCAGAGAGGGGATGGGCAACCGAAAACGTGTCATGTGCAGCTCCTTGTCCGTTGGTTTCGTTGCAATCCTGTCGACAGTTTTCAAAAAAAAAGCGGGTCACGAGGGCACTGCGACCCCCGTGACCGCCACGGTGACGGATTTCAGCGGAAAAGACAAGGGTCAGAATGATTTGGAAACGCTGAAAATGCCCCGACCGTCGGCATGGGCAGACGGATTCAAAAAGCGACCGTCGTTGTCGACGCCGACATAGTTGACCTCAAACCCAAAACCGGCCAACTCGGTGGCCGCCCCCAGGCTGTAGTCTGAAAAGCCACGGATGCCCCTGGTATTCTGCACCTTGTACCAATCCCCGAAGGCATAGCCATAATGGCCCTTCAAAGTCACCTTGACAGGCAGTTCATAGGCCAGCTGGGTATCCAGGTAGGAGGCCGATTCATCGACAGGCCCGGTATAATCATCCGAGTAAAAATATTTCACCTTCAGGCTGGCACTGTCGAGTTTGTAGCCACCGCCCAAAAAATATTCCCGATAGTCATAGTCCGCCCAGTCGGGTGATTTGGGATAAAGATAGGCGATCACACCCAGATCCAGGCTCAGGCCATTGGACCACTCCCGGGTATAACCGGCAGTCAGATCGATCTCCAGGGAGCTGCCATCGCCATCGTTGAAATCGACGTTGGAGCCAAAAAAGCCCAGATAGAAGCCGGAATCGTGGTTGGCATTCAAGGTGCCCTGGAGGGCCACGCCATGGTCACTGGCGGTCAGTCCCCGGGAGACATATTCGTTCGCCAAAGTCAGGTTGCCGCTCAGGGTAAACCCCGCCAATTTGTTTTTGTCCGCCTCCGGGGCAGCATCCTCTGCCAGCAGCGGCGTGGAACAGAGGGACAAGAGTCCCAAGACACAAGCAGCCACTTCCTTCTTCATAGCCATTTTCCTTTCGTTAGTAAGATAACCTGATGATTTTCAATAATTAAATGCCATCCCGCAGCACTCACCGGCAGGATACACAGCAAACAACGGCGTTGCAAGTCAAACAATCACCCGAATGGAAAAAAGGGTCAACGCCGCATCCCAGGGGGAAAAGCTGAAACTGAAATCACTGGCGCGGCGGGCCATCTCGATCAGTCCCAAACCGGCTCCCCGACTTCCGGCCATGGGTTCGCTGCGACCACGCTCTTTGAAATAGGCCCGCAATTGCTCCCTGTTCATGCCCTGAATGGTGACCAACTGCTGCTCCAGAGGGGGGCGATCGGTGGTTTTGATCAGATTGCCGCAAGAGACAAAAAAATGGCCCTGCTTGCGTCCGACGATCACCATGCCCACCCCCGACTCTCCCCGCCCGGTGGAGGTGCATACCCGCTCTTCCGAATAGCGGATAATATTTTGCACCTGTTCGACAAAGATGGCGAAGACCCGGAGTGTCTGATTGCTGTCGGAGCGTTCCTGCTCCATCTGCCTCTTTAGGACATTTTCAAGCATTTCAATAACCTCCTGGCTCATGGGGCCACGGGCGCAGAAGAGCACCCCATCCTCCTCCGCCTGCCTGAAATAGTATGGAATCACCGTCTCATTCATGCCAGTCGATCCTGTAAAAGGGTGTGTCGCCCCTGGGAGCGCGGGTCGCACAGGAGATCAAGGGAGGGCATCGCCTTCAGTGATCATGGGAACCAGGTGGAAGGTCAGGTGTTGCAGATCTTCCTTGAACTCCTCCCCATATTCCTGCGACATGTCATCGTCCGCATCATAAAACCAGTGGACGGTCACGCTGTTTTTGCCATTTTCCGCCGCATCGTCCAGCATGTCGAACAAATTCATGAACACCTTGAAGGAGCTGCTGTTGAAATAAACGATGAAAAGGCGCACTTCAATCGTTTGGCCCACAGCCTGCGCCAAATATTCGGTCAACCAAGCAAAGACAGGCTCGTAAAAGTGCGCCGTGTTTTCGATATAGGACTTGCCTCGGAAGTTCAGCTGGTTTTTTGCATAAAAAAACTGGATTTCCGGCGACGATTGCGTGGCAGCAAGCACAAAATCTTCCACTTTACATACCCTTTCCCGACAACGACAGCCCCATGACGAAGGCCCATACCAGACCGCAACGCGACACTGGTTGGAGACCGCAACGGGGGTCAGAATGCGCTGTCTGCCCCCTTTTGTCAATCTTCCTCGCAATCTTTGGTCGGGTGCAGTGCCTTGCGCCCTTTGTGGCGTCCGGTTACACTTTCTCCACCCCGCTTTTCGGATGGATTGTTTGGAGTGGTGCTCTATGGATGTTTTTGTGTGGGAAGGGCTGACCAAAGCTGGTGCCAAGCGTACCGGCCAGATGGAAGGGGAGAGCGTGGGTGCGGTGTTGGCGCAGCTGCGCCGGCAAGGGCTGAGGGAGATCAAGGCGCGCAAAAAGTCCAAAGAGAGCAGACTGTTTGCCCGCACCCGCATCTCCGAGATGGAAATCGTTGCCTTCACCCGGCAGTTGGCCACCATGGTGGGTTCCGGATTGCCCCTGGTCTCCTGCTTTGATCTGGTGGCCAAAAGCTCGGAAAATCCCGCCGTGCGGGCGGTGACTCTGCGGGTCAAACTGGAGATTGAGGCAGGCAGTGCCCTGACCGATGCCCTTCTCAAAGAGCCCACCATGTTTGATGAACTGTTTGTCAATCTGGTGCGGGCCGGGGAGCAGTCGGGCATTCTGGAGGCGGTACTGAACCGGTTGGCCGTCTACAAGGAAAAGTCCGCCGCCCTGCGGGCCAAGATCAAATCCGCCATGACCTACCCCATCGCGGTATTGGTCATCGCCTTCATCATCACCGGCATCCTGATGGTTTTTGTTGTCCCGGCTTTTGCGGACCTTTTCGCCGGTTTCGGGGCCCAACTGCCCATGCCGACACGCATCGTCATCAGCCTCTCCAACTGGACCCAGGCCAACTGGTGGCTGGTCATCCTGGCCGTTGCGGCGGCCCAGTATGGTTTTGCCAAGGCCTACGCCAAGAACGACGCCTTTCATTTCCAGATGGACCGGCTCTCCCTGAATCTGCCTGTCTTCGGCATGATTTTGCGCAAGTCCGGGGTGGCGCGCTTTGCCCGCACCTTCAGCACCATGGTCGCCGCCGGAACCCCCATCCTGGAAAGCCTGGAAAATGTGGCCAAAACGGCGGGCAATCGGGTGATCCAAAAGGCTGTCATGGATGCCCGCGCCTCCATCTCCGAGGGGCGCACCCTGACAGAACCCCTGGATGCGTCCGGTCTCTTTCCCGCCATGGTGACACAAATGATCCATATCGGCGAATCCACCGGCAACCTGGAGTTGATGCTGCAAAAAATTGCCGATTTTTACGAAGAGGAGGTGGATCGGGCGGTGGCCAACCTGACTGCCCTGTTGGAGCCCATCATTCTGGTCGTCCTCGGTACGCTGATCGGTGGTTTGGTGGTGGCCATGTATTTGCCGATTTTCCAGATAGGCAGCGTCGTCGGTTGAGCGGTACGGAACCGTGCCGGGAGGAAAGGAGAGCCGGCTCCATTTAGCTCCATGCAATTTACGCAATTCCCTGTATAATCCCACCCCGATTCGTTGTGATCCACCCCAGACAGAAGGTTTGCCATGAAACAGACGACACTTCACGCCATTGCTCTCCTGATGACGGGGTGGATGGCCATCCCGGCGGCCCAGGCCGGAGAGGAGCCACCCAAAACCCTCAAGGAACGCTTCAGCTATGCCCTGGGCCAGCGCATCGGTGCCGATGTCAGCCAGATGAAGGATAAACTGGATGCGGCCGCTTTCATGCGGGGCCTGCAGGACCATATGGGCGGCAAGCCATCGTTGATGAGCCCCGATGAGGTGGCCAAAACCAACGAAGAGTTCCAGAAAACCATGCAGGAAGAGATGCAGAAAGAGGCCCAGCTCACCACCAATAAAAACCGCAGCGAAGGGGAGAGCTTTCTGGCCAAAAACAAGGAGCGCAAAGAGGTCACCACCACGGTCAGCGGTCTGCAGTATGAGGTGATCACCCCTGGCAACGGTCCCAAGCCCCTGGCAACCGATACCGTCAAGGTCCACTACCAGGGCACCCTGCTCGACGGCACCGAGTTTGACAGCTCCTACAAACGCAAAGAGCCGGTCTCCTTCCCCCTGGATCGGGTCATTCCCGGCTGGACGGAAGGTTTGCAACTGATGCCCGTCGGCGCCAAATATCGCTTTTTTATCCCGGCTGAACTGGCTTACGGCAAACGGGGCGCTCCCCCGAAGATCGGCGGAGATGCCACCTTGAAGTTTGAGGTGGAGTTGCTGGAGATTGTCAAAACAGGCGGCAAGTAAGCGCAGCATGGTAAAACCGGTGGGGGGCTCTCCCCCCACCCCCCCCCGGGGGCAACATTTCCCCCTGAACTCCCGGATGGCCTTGGAAGGGTGCGATGGAGCAGTTTGTCAGTACGTTTATCAACGAACATGGCTATTTGATCTATCCGCTGGTGCTGGTCTGGACCTTTTTTGAGGGCGAGACCATCGTGCTCCTGGTCTCCGCCATGGCCGCCACCAGTGCCCCCTTCATCAACCTGCCCTTGCTGGCCCTCTGCGCCACCACCGGCACCATGGCCGGGGACCAGCTTTTCTATTATCTGGGCCGTTTTTATGGCACCCCCTTCCTGGAAAAACGCCCCCATCTGGCCGCCAAAGCCGAACGGGGGTTTGCCCTGCTGCGCAAGGGGGAGGTGCCTTTTATCCTCTCCTACCGTTTTATCTATGGCGTGCGCAACGTCAGCCCTTTTGTCGTCGGCGTCAGTGGCATTCCCCCCCTGCGTTTTTTATGGCTCAACGGAACGGCCTCCACCCTCTGGGCCCTCACCTTTACCATGGGGGGCTATTTTCTCGGCAAACTCCTGGAACAGTGGCTGGAAGAGTATAAGGTCCATATGCTGGTGGGCATCCTCCTCCTGGTGGTCGCCCTCTACGCCTACAACCGCTTCCGGAACAAAAAAACCGCTCCGTAACGCCTAAACCGTCGATCAAACATCCGCCAGCAGGCGGCGGATGCCTTCCATGAAGACGTTAAAACTGCGCGAGGTATTGTTCTGCAGCTCCATGCACTGGCCCATGGCACGGGAGCCGGCGATTTTTTGGTAGGTGGGTACCAGTCTGACCAGTTCCTGCAGAGGGTTTTCCAGTCTGTCGGGATCTCGATATTTGCGACCGCTCTGCCGGGCAGCGACGCTGTCGCTCCCTAGTGCCCCCTCGACAGCCTTCAGGTCACCCAGATACCATGACTCCAGCTCCCGGCAGGCGATGCGAACCAGTACCCCCTCTTTTCCTCCGGCACGGCATAACGCTTGTAGTCTTTCCTTGGTGAGATGGCAATCACTTGCATCCTTGTCACGCAAGACCACAAACCGGCACGCCTCGGGCGCCTGCCATCCTCGGAGCCTTTTGGAAAGTTGCTTTTCCAAATCCTGCTTGCCTTCGAAGACGACATAACGGAACTCCTGACCGGGAAAGAGGCGCGGCAGCAACGCCTGCAGCAACGCCTTGGCGGATTCCTCCTCCAGAAACAGAACCAGTTGCACGCTCAAGGGTCCACTCCCGGAAAAAACCCTTGTTTCCAGAGATATCCCATTTTATCGCCCTCTGCCATATAGGCCGCCACCTGTGCATTCTCTTTTGCCCGTATGATCTGGGTATATCCCTGCTGTTTGGTCAGCCAAAAAACCTCATCCAGAGTGGTGGCATTGAGAAAATCGGGCGAATGGGTGGAGACAAACACCTGACCTCCCCCTTGGGCATACGTGCGAAACTCCTCTGCCAGTTCCGTGAGCAGCGTGGGGTAGAGTTGGTTTTCCGGCTCCTCGACACACAACAGGGGATGGGGTTTGGGATCATAGAGGAGAATCAGGTAGGCCAACATCTTGAGGGTGCCATCGGAGACATGGCGGGCCAGAAAGGGTTCCTGGAAGGATTGATCTTGAAAACGGAGCAAAACCCGCCCCTCTTCCGTCGTTTTGGCATATACCTGGGAAATGCCGGGAACCCTTTGGGCCAGTTTTTCCAGGATGGTGTCGAATATCGTGCGGTGCCGGTTATAGAGAAATTGTGTCACCAGAGAGAGATTTTCCCCCTCTGCGGAAAGATGCTCGGCGTGTCCCGCATCCTGCTCAGGCCGGGCACGACTGATATGAAAATCAGAGACATGCCAATTTTCGATCAGCGTGCCCAACGCCTTGACCACGGGAAAGCGTTCAAACTGTGCCAGTCCCTTGATGGCCAGGATATCCGGAGATTTCAGCGTCTGCTCTTCCCGTTTGAGATCTTTGATATCTTTCACCTTATCCAGTTCATTGGTGACAGCGGTGCCCGTTCCATGTTTAAAATCAAGAAAATGCCAGGGCTGTCCGTGGCGACCACGGCGGTATTTTAATAATTCGCGGCTGACCACCGGTTGTTCATCCTGTTCGTCGATGGCAAGCAAATAAGTGGCAAGAGGTTCATCTTTGCTGATTCTGAATTTTAATTCGATTTCGATGCCACCCTCTGCGCCGCGACTGCGCACCTCTTGAAAGCCGCGACTGCCACCCTGTTTGGCCAAGGCCGTATGAATATTGCTGGCAAAGGAGTCGCGCAAAAATCCAAACACATTGAACAGGGTGGATTTTCCGGTGCCATTGGCCCCCACCAGAACACAAAAACGGGGGAGATCTTTCATCGTCACATCACGGAAACATTTAAAATTTTTGATGCGTATGGACTCGATCTGCATGACGGAACTCCTTTTGCTGTCGGGGCAGGGATCGCAAACTTTATCGACTGATTTTTCGATAAGCGGCCAACTGCTGGGCCGTCGCGCGCCGTAGAGGGGAGGGTTGAGGTACATCGCTGTTGACTGGGGGGGGCTGAGAGGGCGTGGGGAGGGGCGGTTCGCGCATCGTGGGCGCGCTTGCCGCCGCCTGGGCGGCCACGGCCGCCTGTATGCGGGCGAGCAGAGCGCGCCGGGCCTCCGCCGAGGGGGGTGTTTGCGCCCTGGAGGGCGGCAGGGGGGGCGGCGGTGCGCTCAGCGCTGCGGGAGCAGCCTGGGTGGCCGCCGCAAAAGCGGTCAGCAGACCACTGCGCCTTTCCGCCTCCGAAAGGGGAATCGGTTGGATTCCCGTCTTCTTGCGGAGAGCATGCAGCAGATCCAGCCAGGGATCCGAGGGTGCCGCTTCTCTCATGGTCTCTCCTCACTCCTTTCCAACCAGAGGCCAGGCATGCCCCGCAGTGGGGTTGCCTGGCGATAAAGACTTGCATATTCACACAACTGCTGCGACGATGATCATCGCGGTCGCTGCATCGTCCCCCCCCCCTTTTTTTTGGCCGGGGGCGGTCCGGTCAGCCTCGACCTGTCATGCCGTTTTTTGCAAGGGAGACACCATCCGTGCGACCAACCCGCAAAGAATCGATCTCCCTGTACTCTGTCGCCCCGCCCTCCTTTCTGTGGGATGAAGCGTTGCGCACCGGCAATGCCACCATCGACCAGCAACACGAATCGCTGCGCGAGGCACTGATGGGCATCAGCCGGTTGCTGGAGCTGCCCGATGTCAACGTCAAGTATTGGTTGGGCCTGGTCAGCCGCACCATAGACGAATATGTCCTGACCCATTTTATCACCGAAGAGCAGTTGATGGCGACCGAGCAATATCCCGACCTGCCTACCCACAAGCTTCGGCATATGGCGTTCCTGGCTGCGTTCAAGGCCCACCAGGCGCAATTCGCCCGTTTGCAGAACGATGCGGAACAGATGGCAGCCGCCAAAGCCCTGCTCGCTTTTCTGAACGACTGGTTTACCGAAGAGGTGCTTTCTTCCGACAAGGAGTTGGCCCTCTTTATCCAAAACAAACCATAATCTCTATTTTCAGAACCTCTCCCACCCGGTTGATGAACCCGCTAGGGTTTTCTGACCATCCGTCCGGGTGACGCGCCGCTGCTCCGGCTGCGTGCCCCCACCTTTTTTTCCAGAAATTCGATCATTTTTCCAGCCACATCAATGCCCGTGGCCGTTTCGAGCCCTTCCAAACCCGGTGAAGAGTTGACCTCCAATACCACCGGCCCATGGTTGGAACGCAGCATATCCACCCCGGCCACAGAGAGTCCCATCAATTTGGCCGAGCGCACTGCCGTCGTCCGCTCTTCCGGGGTGATGCGCACGGTGGTGGCCGTACCGCCCCGATGCAGGTTGGAACGAAAATCACCCGAAGCCCCATGGCGCTGAATGGCGGCCACCACCCGATCTCCGACCACCAGACAGCGAATGTCGGTGGAGCCGGCCTCCTTGATATATTCCTGCACCAAAATATTGGCATGAATACCCCGGAAAGCCTCGATCATGCTTTTGGCGGAACGGGGCGTCTCTGCCAATACCACGCCGATGCCCTGGGTGCCTTCCAACAGTTTGATGACAATGGGGGTGCCCCCCACCATGGCGATCAAATCGTCGGTAAACTGGGTGGCATGGGCAAAACCGGTCACCGGCAGCCCCACCCCGGAACCTGCCAACAGTTGCAAACAGCGGAGTTTGTCTCGGGAACGGGCAATGGATTCCGCATTGTTGAGGGGATAGACCCCCATCATCTCGAATTGATTGACCACCGCCAGGCCGTAAAAGGTGATGGAGGCGCCGATGCGGGGGATGACCGCGTCAAAACCGCTCAACACCTCCCCTTTGTAGCGGATTTCGGGACGGTTGGAGGTGATGTTCATGTAAACCAACAGTGTGTTGATCACTTGAATCTGGTGCCCCCGCTTTTCCGCCGCCTCCACCAGACGTTTATGGGAATAAAGATTGGGGTTGCGCGCCAGCAAGACGATTTTCATAGATGTTTCCCACGCTGTTCCTTGTTGGCCACCATGGCCCCCTCTACCGCCTCCCCCTGCAAAAAGGATGCGCCCGGATCGACCAAAAACCGCTTGCGAATGGCTGTGCGGCCAATCAACAAGCGAAACCCCATGCGCGCGCGATCGGTCAAGGTCAACTCGATGGGCCACTCCCGCGCACCCATGCGCAACAGGGTCAATACCACATAACGATAGCTTTTGATACCACTGGAGTTGCGGACGGCGCGCCGGTCCAACACCGGGGCCACGCACACCTGCTCCCCTTCGCAGGAGTGCTGGCTGGGATAGAGTTTGAAACGGACATAACGAATCCCCCCCTGACGGAACGCTCGGATATCCACCCCATGCAGGGCGGAGGTCCGGGCGCCGGTATCCAGCTTGGCCTTGATCCTGGCAACCCCCCAGGTGGGCAGACCCACCCATTCCCGCCAGCCAGCCCGCTCGCTGGTGACGGTTTTGCTCCTCTCTTTTCGAGAGGGCCTGGGTTTTTTGACAGCCTCTTTCTCTGGCACCCCGGTGCGCACCCTCTCAGACTTTCCAGGCATAGTGCAAAATTTCCTGGACCGATGGCACATGCACCAACTGGGTGAGAAATTTTCCCAGGGCCATCGGCGGTTTGCCATCCAGCTCCATGCTGATCAGATAGGATTCGGGGGAACGTCCCTTGCCCTGGAGGGAGCGACCGTTGATGCCGCTCTGGGCAATGAGTTGCAAGATCTCCAGCAATGCCCCGGTGCGATGTCCCACCGTAAAGCTGATGTCCAGACTTTCACCGCTTTCCACAATGTTCCAACTGCCTGTTTCCCATTGACTGCCCTGAATTTTGCCGCAGTTGGCCCGGTGGACAATCCAGTGGGCATCCTCGGAGAGGCGGCCGACAATGGGCGCCCCCGGCACCGCCAGACAGCACATGGACCAGACGATATCCGGGCTGGCGAGTTCCGTCAACTGAAAGTGGCCGTTGCCGGAACGCTGAATGCCTTTGACAGAAATGTCCGGATTTTTCAATGCCTGTTTGATCAGGGTTCTGGCCCGGGCGGTCTTGACCACATCCAGCCAGGCCCGTTGCGGGCGGGCCTGCTTGCTGGTGAGTATGCGCACCACATCGCCGTCGCGGAGGATATATTCCGGAGGGCGTTGAATGCCGTTGATCTTGGCCCCGATGCAGCGTTCTCCCAACTCGGTATGAACCAGATAGGCAAAATCCACCACCACGGAATCCACCGGAAAGGTCAGGCGATCACCACGGGGCGTGTATACATCCAGCATGTCAGGCAGCACATGGGCATGCACCTCGGACATGCGCAGATCGCTGTCCCCCAGGGTGGCCAACAGACGCATATAACGACCGGGGTCCGGACCACTGACCCCCCATTCCGCTAAAATACCCAGACGGTTGGCCCGCTCATCCCGCTGGCGTACCACCTGGACGTTGAGGGGGTGGCCGTCCCAGACGATGCGGGTGGTCAGGGCGTGAAAACCGTTGACCCGGGGGGCATTGAGATAATCACGGATATGGCGGGGCAATGGACCAAAATGGCTGTGCATCTTTCCCAACACCCGCCAGGCCGCCTCGTCATCATCCACCAACAGACGCAACCGATAGGTGGGCCAACTGATGCGCATCAACTGACCGGTGCCCGGCTGTTCTGTCAGAAAAAAATAATCCCCCACCGTGCGGGCCTCAATGGCATAGCCATGGGCAAATCCCTCCCCCATGACCACCTCCAACTGGGGGATCAGCCGCTCCATGCCCGGTGCCCCCCGTTTTTGCATCTCCTCCAGGGTCTCCTTGGCACGATCATACTGGACGGGCATCAAGTGGGGCAAAATCCGCTCGATCAGGGCATCGGCCAGGGTGATCATCCCCAAACGCCGGGCCACCCCCACATAGATCAGGGCCAGACTGGCCTTGTTTTTGGCATTGGCCCGACCATGCACGTTCAGGCTGCCGGAGTTGTGGTATACATCAAAAAGCTTGATCACCAACACCCGCAAATCCTTGGAGGCCGCTCCCAGAATGCGTCGATAGGTGGCAGGCAGATCGCCACTGCCGGTTTGCAGGTTGCGAATTTTTGATAAAGATTGAACAATTTCAAATACATGAGCATCAAACGCCTGCAGGCGTTGCTCCGCCTCCAAATGGGCGGGGGCATCCTCAATGGCATCATGCAGCAACGCCCCGCAGGTGGCCGCCAGATCGGTCATACCCCAGGAGAGACCGTTATAGGCAACCTCCACGCAGTGTGTCACATAGGGACTGCCATCCAGTTTGCGCACCTGGCCGTGGTGGAACAGTTGCGCCAGTTCGACGGCCTGGGCCACCTTGGCGGCGGCCTCTTCTCCCAGCGTCGCTTTGCTCAGGGCAAGCAGCTCCGCGATTTGTTGGTCAAGGTTCATATTTTGGTCAAGGTCCATCCTGGTCTCTCTTCCACCCTCATCAGTGCCTTCCCCCTTACCCTCATGATCCTGCTCTCCTGCCAAAAAATCAAGCCCTTTGCAAAATTTCCACCTTTTGTCTGCGAAAGAGAGTTTCCCTGCGAGGAAAAAACGGGTTACAATGGAGGGAGTTGTTTTGTGACCACGTTTCATCGGCTACTGAGGATCGACCTATGGTGAGCGGACTTTTCAAGTGGACATCCAGACATTTCTTTCCCTATGTGGCCGGAATTCTGGTGGGGGTTGGTTTTTTTTTCCTTTTGATGGATTTTCTGCCCAACCTGCCGGCGATTCCTGCATTCGACTGGCCGGTTGCCGGGCAAAAGAGCGTCTCCTTGCCGGTGCCCCCGCAGCCCAAACCGACCCCGCTGCCCCCGGGCGGCAGCGAGGCCACCGGGGCGCCCCCGGTGCAGCCCGCGCCCCTGCCGGTTGACAGAGTGGCTTCCGTTCCCGCCGCTCCCCCTGCCCGTGCGCAGACCACCCCCGTGGAGACCGGTGCCGGGCCCGTCCCTCCGGGAGCGGTTGTCTCCCTGCCCCACACTCCAGCGGCTCCGAACACCTTGGCAACCCCAGACACCCTGGCGACCGAGCAACCGTTGGAGCCCGAGTGGGAGCGTGACCCGGTGGAAATGGCGGCGTCCGGCGCGAAAAAATCCCAGCCCCCGGCGGCTCGGCCTCAGCTGGCGCAATCCCAGGTGGCCCAGCCCCCGGCGGCCCAGTCCATCGCCGGGGCGGGCAAACTTCCGGAGTGCGGCACGCCCCCCAATCGGCCCGGTGCCAGCATGGACCAATATCTGGCCTGTCAGTGGCGGGCGGAGTGTCTGGATCGTCTGGGCCGCGCCCGTCGCATGATCGAGCAGGAGCAACGGGGGTGCCCGACCGTGGGCGTCGAGGCCCAGGCCTGTGCGGCCTATTATCACGCCCTGGAACAACAATATCATCCCTCCCTGTGCAACGGCTGGTCCAACGGGCGCGCACCGGGTCGGTGGTAAAATTTGCCCCCCTCCTGCAATCATTGCCGGAAAAAGGGGGGGGGACAGAGGGGGAAATTGCCGCAAGCGGCGGCGTTGGATGGGTACAGAGGGGGTGGAGAATCAGCCGCAGCACTCCGTAGGGCCCTAGTGGACCCGATGCAGTTGCTCGCTCTCCATCACGCCGACCAGCGGGCCCCACTGTTCCCGGAGCTCCAGGGCTGTTGCGTCGAGCTGTTCCACGGGAATGCCCAAATACCGCGACATGACGGCGGTTTCCCAGTAGGGCTCCCCCTCGTCGCTGTAGCCGGTCGGGGGGGGGTAGGGGCCAAAGGTCTCCTCCATGGCAAGGCGCATGGCGCGGCGTATTTCGGCATGATCGCTGAGGGCCAGGGCGGCCCAGGCGCTATCAAACTCCGGGTGTTCGGGCCCATCTCCAACAATCTGCAGGGCCGCATTCAGTGGGTGCCCCGTGTCGGATGACAGGAGGCTGGCCGGTCGGTCAAAGCGGTTAGTGATGTTCATTGTGCGCGGACACTCCCAGGGTGCAAGAGAATTTTTTGTAATATACTTTGCAAGATGTGTGCAAAAGTATGGGTCGACTCGTTACGGTAGCGGGAGGAAGGATGTCTATTTTTGATGTGGCG
>JADGCE010000052.1:13873-16452 GCA_015229095.1 Magnetococcales bacterium
TATGGGTCGACTCGTTACGGTAGCGGGAGGAAGGATGTCTATTTTTGATGTGGCGGTTTGGAAAGAGGGCAAAGTGCGGATGATGGACCAGCGTGCCCTGCCTCATGAGGAGATCTATCTGGAATTCACCTCCGCGCAGGAGGTGGCTCAGGCCATCCGTTCCATGGTGGTGCGCGGCGCGCCGGCCATCGGGTGTGCGGCCGCCTTTGGCATGGCCGTGGAGGCCTTTCGTCTGGCGGCCCAGGGGCGGCCAGACTCCTGGCCGCTGGCCATGGCGGAGGGTATTGCCCACCTGCGGGAGAGTCGCCCCACAGCCATCAACCTGGCTTGGGCGATTGAACGGCTGCGTCCCCTGTTGGAAGGGGGCGATCCCGATCAGGTGCCCGAGCGTCTGTTGCGTGAGGCGGAGGCCATTCGCCAGGAAGATATCGCATCCTGCCGCGCCATGGGTCGCCTCGGCGCCGACATTCTGCCCCTCTCTGCCAATCGCAGCATCTCCCTCTTGACCCACTGCAACGCCGGCGCCCTGGCCACAGCTGGTTATGGTACGGCGTTGGGGGTCATCCGGGCGGCCACCCAGCGCTTTGCGCAGGTCAAGGTCTATGCCTCGGAGACCCGCCCCTATCTGCAGGGGGCGCGCCTGACGGCCTGGGAATTGTTGAAGGATGGCATCGATACCACCCTGATCACCGACAATATGGCGGGCCATCTGATCAGCCGGGGCATGGTGGAGGCGGTGGTGGTGGGTGCAGACCGGGTGGCCGCCAATGGGGATGCCGCCAACAAGATCGGCACCTATCCCCTGAGTGTGTTGGCGCAGCGCCACCGGATACCCTTCCTGGTGGTTTGCCCCCTTTCCACCATCGATTTGGCCACAACGACCGGAGCGGATATTCCCATCGAAGAGCGACCCGCCGAAGAGGTGACCCATTGCCTGGGCAGACGCACGGCGGCTCAGGGTGTTCAGGTTTTCAATCCCGCCTTCGATGTCACCCCGGCCGAGTTGATCACGGCACTGGTGACAGAGAGAGCCGTGGTGCATGCCCCCAACACAGAAAAGGTGGCGGCCCTGTTCCATGGCCTGCCCGGGCATCCCGGGCGATAACGGCGGCCTTTGTCAATCTCCAGCGGGGTGTTCGACCAGTGGTTCTCTACCAGGAAACGGATGTACAACGGCGCGCCTATGTCCGTGTTGAAGATTTTCTGCCCCTCTCCTGGATGCTCGTAGAGGCGGCAGAACAGGCCAGAGTCGCCGCTTTTTTTGCGCAGCACCATTATTTTCCCCCCCAACCGGAAGATGATGTCCGGCGGTTGTTGACGGTGTTGACGGGCAGCCACGAGTTGGCCCAGTTGCGGCTCAACTCGCCCAATTTGGCTCATGTCCTGGAACAGATGGATGCCAAAATCAATCTGCTGCTGCGCCTGCTCCATCCCGTATTGCGTGAGAACGAGCTGCAGCCGACCCGTCTCAACCTGGGGGGAGATGGCATCGCCTTCTGGGCAGACTCTCCCTCCCTGTCGGTGGGTGATTTTTTAAAAATGGAACTCACCCTGGCGGTGGATGGGTTGGCAACCATCTCCTTTTATGCCCAGGTGTTGCGACGGGAGGAGGCCAATGCAGAGGGGTTGGTTCTGGTGGCCTGCCAGTTCAATCCCATCCTGGATGAACATCGGGAGCGGATCATTCAGCATGTTTTTAAACGGCAGGCCGACCTGCTGCGGGTGCAACGGGGTATGTAACAGGGGAGCGGAAGGGTACACGCTCCGCTCTCACATCGGGGGAAGAACCTCCTGCTTTTGGTATCGGCATCGACGAACAAGGGGAATGAATCATGGATTTGGCAACAGTTATTGGGCTGGTGATGGGCTTTGTCCTGATGGGTGGTGCGATCCTGATTGGTGGCACCATCCAGATGTTTCTCGATCTACCCAGCATGATGATCGTTTTCGGAGGCGTGTGCGCCGCCCTGTTTGTCAAATATCGATTAAAAGAGGTCTTTTCCACTGTGTCGGTGGTCATGAGGGCATTGGTCAACGAACAACAGGATGTGGAGGATGTGGTGGACCAGTTGATGACCATGGCCAATCTTGCCCGCAAAGAGGGTATTTTGGCCCTGGAACCCCTGAAGTTTGCCGATCCTTTCCTGCAAGGTGCCCTGAACCATTGTGTGGACGGAGCCGAACCGGAACTGCTGAGATCCATTCTCAGCAGAAATCTGGACTATTCCATCAAACGACACCAGCGCAGCATCAGCATTCTGGACAGCATTGCCGAGATGGCCCCCGCCTTTGGGCTGATTGGCACCCTGATCGGTCTGGTGCACATGTTGGCCAACATATCGGATCCCAGTGCCATTGGACCTCCCATGGCCATGGCGTTGAGTGCGACTCTGTACGGAACCGTGCTGGCCCATCTGGTGGCCCGCCCCCTGAGTGGCAAGCTGACCCTCTACAGCGAGGATGAGCAGCTGATTCGCCAGGTGATTATCGACGGCATGGTGGGTATTCAGAAGGGCATCAATCCCCGCATGTTGCAGGAATCCCTCCGCTCCGCCATACCGTTCCGCAAGAGGGGGGTG
>JADGCE010000053.1 GCA_015229095.1 Magnetococcales bacterium
TAACGCATGCGAAAAACACTCCTGGAGGCACGCGCAGTGCGCAAATCCTTCCCCTCTCTGGGTCAGGAACTGACGGTGCTGCGGGATGTGCATCTCACCCTTGGCAAGGGGGAGATGGTGGCTCTGCTGGGGGTCTCCGGAACCGGCAAAAGCACCCTGATTCAGATCCTTGGGGCCCTGGATCGTCCCAGCAGCGGCACCGTCACCGTGGATGGGGTGGATCTCTTCTCCCTCTCGCAAAAAAAATGCGCGGCCTTCCGCAATCAACATATCGGCTTTATCTACCAATCCCATCGCCTGCTGCCCGAATTTTCCGCACTGGAAAATGTCCTGTTGCCCCTGCTGATCGGTCGCGTTCCCCGGCGGGAGGCTTTGCCCAGGGCACAACAGGCCCTGCACGAGGTGGAGTTGGGACATCGCCTCACCCATCGGCCAGGCCAACTCTCCGGCGGCGAGCAGCAACGCGTGGCCATTGCCCGGGCGGTGGTCACCAACCCGGATCTGTTGCTGGCCGACGAACCCACCGGCAATCTGGATCGCAAAACGGCCCAGGGCGTCTTTCATCTGCTGAAAAATCTTAACCGTACACGGGGATTGACCTGTCTGATGGTGACCCACAACCACGAGTTGGCCGCCGACCTGGATCGGCGCATTCACCTGGTGGACGGCCAGTTGGTGGAAGAGCATGGGTAACCTGCCCTACACAATTCTGGTCTGGGCACCCGGTATTCTCTTTGCCATCACCCTGCATGAATGGGCCCACGGCTATGCCGCCTTTCGCTACGGCGACCATACGGCGGCCCGCATGGGGCGGTTGACCCTCAACCCCATTCCCCACATCGATCCCATCATGACCCTGTTGGTGCCTGGTCTGCTGTTGGCCTCCTCCCTGCTCACGGTGGGCAGCCCGCTGATATTCGGCAGTGCCAAACCGGTTCCCATCAACCCCAATCATTTCCATCGCCAGGGGGTGGCCCTGCGCGCGGCCCTGTTCTGGGTAGCTGCAGCCGGCCCCCTCAGCAATTTTGTGCTGGCCGGCCTCTGTGCCGGCCTGTTGCACGGCCTCCTGGCCGTCGGCCTCTCCTCCCCGGTGCTGATCCTGGAAATGCTGCTGGCTGCCATCAAGATGAACGTGGTTCTGGCCATTTTTAACCTCTTTCCCCTGCCCCCACTGGATGGCGGGCGCATGGCCACGGCCCTGCTGCCCCCACCCCTGGACCGGATCCTGGAATCCCTGGAGCGATTCGGCCTGGCCATTGTGCTGCTGCTGGCCTTTTCCGGCCTATTGGATGCCCTGATCGCACCCATCATGACCGCGACGACCCGTTTTTTTGTCGGCATGGCCGTGCCCTGGTAATGGCAGGGGCAAAAAACCCGGGCGCGTCGCCCCCGAACTTTCAGCCTATGGAGCCTTTTCAACCTTGAAACCGACCCACCGTCCCACCCTCTTCAGCGGGGCACAGCCCACGGGACAACTCACCCTGGGCAACTATCTGGGAGCCATGCGCACCTGGGTGCGGATGCAGGAGAGCCATGATTGTCTCTTCTGCGTCGTCGACCTGCACGCCTTGACCGTGCGGCAGGATCCCCGGCAATTGCAGGAAAATATTTTTGAGCTCACGGCCCTCTATCTCGCCTGCGGCATCGATCCGGCCAAAAGCACCATTTTTCTGCAAAGCCATGTATCGGCCCATGCAGAGCTGGCCTGGCTGCTGGCCACCTTCACCCAGATGGGGGAACTGGAGCGCATGACCCAGTTCAAGGATAAAGCCCAGCAACACAAACACAACATCAACGCCGGGCTCTTTACCTATCCCATCCTGATGGCCGCCGATATTCTGCTCTACCGCACGCAGCAGGTTCCCGTGGGGGAAGATCAAAAACAGCATCTGGAGCTGGCGCGGGATATCGCCATCCGCTTCAACGGCCTGTATGGCCCCCTCTTCCAGGTGCCCGAACCTTTGATCTCCACCGACGGGGTGGCACGGGTGAAAGATCTGCAAAATCCCACCAAAAAAATGTCCAAAAGCGCCGAAGCCGATCTGGCCAAGGTAATGCTTCTGGATACTCCGGAAATGGTCCTGAAAAAATTTAAAAAAGCGGTAACCGACACCCTGGGGGTCATTCGCTACGATGAGGGGGCACAGCCGGGCGTCAGCAATCTGCTCAACATCTGGTGCGCCGCCACCGGTCACAGCCGGGCAGAGGCCTTGGAACAGTTCAGCCATCATCAATACGGTCGCCTCAAGGTGGAGACCGCCGAGGCGGTCAATGCCCTGCTTGAACCGATTCGCAACCGTTTCCATGCGTTGAATGCCGACCGGGAGGGTCTGCGGGCCGTGCTGGAAGAGGGGGCAGAGCGGGCCCGGCACCGGGCCAATGCGGTGCTGGGACAGATTCTGGATGCCCTGGGGCTGCCCACCATGCGCCAACGATTTTCAGGGCTTTGATCATCGTTTGGGCCAGTGGGGCTTTGCCCCCAGCCCCACCAGGGGCTCTGCCCCTGGACCCCGCCAGGGGGATAATCCCCCTGGACCCCTGACGGTAAAAAACCAGGGCGCCTACGACACACAGGAGTTGCAGCATGCACACAGAGCCGATTCGTTTGCAAAAATGGCTGGCCGAGGCAGGACTCTGCTCTCGACGGGAAGGGGAGCTATGGATTGCCGCCGGTCGGGTGATGGTCAATGGCAGCGTGATTACCCAACCGGGCAGCAAGGTCAGCAACCGGGACCAGGTCCAGGTGGATGGCCGCCTGATCCAACCGGCTCGGGAACCCCTGGTCATTCTCATGCTGCACAAGCCACCCGCCGTGCTGTGCACCCGCAAGGATCCGGAAAACCGACCCACCGTCTTCACCCTGTTGGGAGAGGGATATGCCCGCCTGATCAGCGTGGGGCGCTTGGATTTCAATTCGGAAGGGTTGATCCTGTTTACCAACCATGGCGATGTGGCCCACCAACTGATGCACCCCAGCAATCAGGTGCCCCGCACCTATCGGGTGCGGGTGCATGGTCGGATCGATCCCCCCATGCTGGCCAAACTGCAGGCGGGCGTGCGGTTGGATGATGGCCCGACCGGCCCTCTGCAGGTAACGCTGGACCATGTGCCGGGCGCCAACAGTTGGGTTACCATCACCTTGACGGAGGGTCGCAACCGTATGGTCCGGCGCATCTTTGAGTCGGTGGGCATGGAAGTCTCCCGTCTCATCCGTGTCGGTTATGGCCCCTGTGTCCTGGGAGAGCTCCCCCGAGGGGTGTGGCGTGCGCTGCAAACCACCGAAATCAACCGACTGCTGGCACCTCTGCAAGAGGGCAAACGGTTGCTGGAGCTGCCCCGCGCCTTCTCCCCATCCGAGAAACAGCCCGCGCCCAAACCCACGCCTCCCTCCGACACGCCGGGGCGACGCTCCCAGACCAACCCTCCCCCCAGGCAAAAGCCCCGTCAACCCCGCGACAAAACGTTTGGCACGGAACATGGACGATCAAACAAGAGAAAACCCCATTAAATATTTAAAGGATTATACACCGCCGGATTTCCTGGTGGATACGGTGGATTTGACGTTTGAGCTGGATGCCCAGGCGACTCTGGTCTCTGCCCGGCTGGCGTTGCGCAGAAATCCAGAGCGGGCCTGTGATCCGCCCGCACCGCTGCGCCTGGATGGTCAGGGGTTGGAACTGCTCCGCATTGCCCTGGATGGCCAGCCACTCTCCAAGAAACAGTTTTTCCTGGAGGCGGAACAACTGGTCATTCCGGTGCTTGGAGAGCGGGCCGTTCTGGAAACGGTCACCCGCATCCATCCATCCGCCAACACCGCCCTGGAGGGGCTCTATCTCTCCGGTGCCCTGCTCTGTACCCAGTGCGAACCCGAAGGATTTCGCAAGATCACCTATTATCCAGACCGACCCGACGTGATGGCCCGTTTTACCACCACCCTGATTGCCAACCGGCAGCGTTATCCCCTCCTGCTCGCCAACGGCAATCGTGTGGCATCGACCCTGCTCCCCCAGGATAATCCTGCCACGGCGGAGAGGCATTCGGTCACCTGGGTGGACCCGCATCCCAAACCCGCCTATCTGTTTGCCCTGGTGGCCGGCCCGTTGCATCTGTGCTCGGATCTCTTCACCACCCGCTCCGGGCGGATCGTCAGCCTGGAAATTTATATGGAAACGACCCGTGTCGAGCAGGCCGCTCATGCCATGGCTTCCCTCAAAAAGGCCATGGCCTGGGATGAACAGCGGTTTGGACGGGAGTATGACCTGGATCTCTATATGATCGTCGCCATCAACGATTTCAACATGGGGGCGATGGAAAACAAGGGGCTGAACCTGTTCAACGCCCAATATATCCTGGCCGACCAGGAGAGTGCCACGGATATGGATTTTCAACAGATTGAAAACATCATTGCGCACGAATATTTTCACAACTGGACCGGCAATCGGATCACCTGCCGGGATTGGTTTCAACTGAGCCTCAAAGAGGGATTGACCGTTTTTCGGGATCAACTTTTTTCTGCGGAGAGCCTCTCCTCTGCTGCCCAACGTGTTCAGGATGCCCGACGGATACAAACCCGCCAGTTTGCCGAGGATGCCGGACCGACGGCCCACCCTGTGCAGCCGGACAGCTATCTGGAAATCAACAATTTTTACACCCTGACGGTGTATGAGAAGGGGGCAGAGGTGGTGCGCATGCTCCATACCCTGTTGGGAGAAACGCTGTTTCGCCAGGGGATGGATCTCTATTTTGAACGCCATGACGGTCAGGCGGTGACGGTGGAGGCGTTTGTCCGCGCCATGGAGACGGCTTCCGGGCGGGATTTGACCCAGTTTCTCCTCTGGTATCGACAGGCGGGCACACCGGTGGTGACCGTGACCAGCCAGCACGACGCCGCCACACAAACCCTGCATCTGCGGGTGACGCAGAGCTGCCCGGCCACGCCGGGACAGCCCCACAAGGCCCCCTTCCATATCCCCCTGCTGGTGGGATTGCTGAACCGGGAAGGTACGGCCATCCCGATGCGCATGTCGGGGGAGAGCGAACCGGTCGGCGACGCCCAGGGGGCCGGGGATCGGCTGTTGGAGATCCGCCAACCCGAGGAACATTTTTTCTTTACCGGTGTGGCCCATCCCCCCGTTCTTTCAGTGCTGCGCCACTTTTCCGCCCCGGTGGTATTGCGCAGCGATCAAACGGCCAACACATTGGCCTTTCTCTGGGCGCAGGATACGGACCCGTTCAATCGCTGGCGTGCGGGACAACAGCTGGCCACCGATCTGCTGTTACGATTGGCGGCGGATTGCCAAGCCGAACGGCCACTGCTGTTGGAAGATTTTTTTGTGGACAGTTTTGCCCGGGCGTTGCAAAGCCGGGATTTGGACCCGGCCACCCACGCCATGATTCTGACACTGCCCTCTGAGGTGGCCCTGTTGGAGCAGATGCGGGCAGCCGACCCCCGTGCCTTGTACACAGCCCGCCTTTTTGTGCGACAGGGGCTGGCCAGCCGGCTGCGCGAACCCTTGTTGCAACTCTATGAGGCCCACGCCGATCAGGAAGAGCGGCTGGACAACGGCTTGTATCATCCGGTGGTGGCGGCCCATCGCGCCTTCAAAAATCTCTGTCTGGACTATCTGGTCTCTCTGCAATGGGCTGAATTTTGGCAACTGGCGCTGCGTCAATGGCAAAAAAACGACAACATGACCAACCACCTGGCGGCCTTGACCGCCCTGCTCCACTCGGCCAGTCCCGATGCAAAAACAGCCCTGTTGACGTTTGCCCAGCGGTGGCAATCCAACCCTCTGGTCATGGATAAATGGTTCGCTCTGCAGGCCCGCATACCCGACGAAAACAACCATCGACGGGTCCGGCGGTTGCAAAAACATCCGCTGTTCACCCTCACCAATCCCAATCGGGTCCGCGCCCTGCTGGGAACGTTTTGCCATGACAATCTGCTCGCCTTTCACCAGCCGTCGGGCAAGGGTTATCAACTGCTGGTGCAACAGGTATTGGCATTGGATCCCATCAATCCCCAGGTGGCGGCACGTCTGGTGACAGCCTTGCGCGGTTGGCGCACCCTGGAGCCCGTGCGCCAGGCCAAAATGCATGCCGCCCTGCAGCAGATTCGACAGACCGCTCATCTCTCCCGGGATGTTTTTGAAATGGTGCAGAAGAGCCTTGCCCCGTGAAGGGCTGCCAAGCAACCCCTGCCCAGGAAACATAGGCATGTTTTTTGCTTGGATTAAAGCAAATCAGAACCAAAAAGCGGTATCAATCGGATCTCTGCGACACGATCAAACCGAAGGAGCACCCCTCAGATGGCACCCAGCACCAAGAGAGCGACCCCCCCCCCCTGGCACCGTTGGCTGACAGTCGCCGGCGGCCTGTTGCTGCTGCTGGCTCTGCTGCCACTCCAGGCGGTCGCCTCGGAAGAGGAGTCTGCTGCGGAAAGTGGGGAAAAAATATTGTTGCAAGTGGATCGCAAACTGCAGCCCGAATCGTTTGAACTCTTTGCCCAGGTCAACCAGCAGTTTTCCAACGGTCGCAGCGGGCAGTTTTCCCTCTATGTCATCAAGGGCAAAGGCAAAAAAGCGGCGGCACTGCTGCTCGCCCCGGAAGAGTGGATCGGTCGTGCCGTTCTGCGCACGGAGGATACGGTGTGGATGCACGTCCCTGGCGAGTTGGAACTGCGTCCAGCCACCCTGCTGCAATCCATGCAACCCGGTCTCTTCAACCATGCGGATCTGCTGCTGACCGATTTCAGCGTGGACTATACGGCCACCCTCCTGGAGAAAAATGAGACCTCCTATCTGCTGGAGTTGCGCCCACGCCACGACCGCCTGCCCTATACCAAACAGCTCATGCAGGTGGATCGCCGATCCAAACTCCCCACCAGCCTGCGTCAGTTTGGTGCCAACGGTGTGCTGCTGAAGAGCATCACCTTTTCACAAACCAACGACTTGCATGGCTTTCCCCGTCCGACTCTCCTGCAGGCCGTCAGCGGTTCCGACAGTCAAACAACCGCCACTTGGCAGCTGGGCTCCATCAAACGCAGGAGCGTCCCGGACGAAACGTTCAGCAAGGAGTTTTTGCCCAAAATCGGCACCGCATCCAAATGATCGGTTGCCAAGTATCAGCATTGACTTTATAAAAAAAGTGTACTACCGTGTCTCCTTTTACACACCTGGAGGGATCCAGGATCCCTTTTCAGGACAGGGCACGGCGTGGGGGGAGTGCAGCCGCACGCACGTTGGATGGAGGAGAGTGCTGTGAGTAAGGAAGATGTGATCGAGATGGAGGGGACGGTTCTCGAAAACCTGCCCAATGCCATGTTTCAGGTTGAGCTGGAAAACAAACATAAATTATTGTGCCACATTTCGGGTCGCATGCGCAAGCATTATATCCGGATCCTGCCAGGCGACAAAGTCACGGTGCAACTGACGCCCTATGACCTTTCCAAAGGACGCATCTCCTACCGCCACAAGTAAGGCAGACTCCCTCTACAACGCCTCCCACATTGAAGTTTTGGAAGGGTTGGAGGGGGTGCGCCGCCGTCCGGGCATGTATATCGGCGGAACGGATGAGCGCGCTTTGCACCACTTGGTGGCAGAACTCCTGGACAATGCCATGGATGAGGTGGTGGCGGGTCATGCCGACCGCATCAACCTGGTCATCGCCGCAGACGGCTCCCTCTCCGTTGGGGACAACGGTCGGGGCGTGCCGGTGGATCCCCTGGCCCGCTATCCAGACCGCTCCGCCTTGGAGGTGATCTTTACCACACTGCATGCCGGGGGTAAGTTTCATGACCGCGCCTATGCCACAGCGGGTGGTCTCAATGGCGTGGGGGCCTCGGTGGTCAATGCCCTCTCCCTGTGGACCGAAGTGGTGGTGGAACGGGATGGATACCAATGGCGGCAATGTTTTTCCAAAGGCAAGCCGGCCACCCCTCTGGAACAACTGGAAAAGTGCCGCCGTCATGGCACACGGGTCACCTTTCTGCCGGATCCGGACATTTTTCCCGACACCACCTTCCAGGTGGAGCGGGTGGTGGAGATGTGCCGTGCCAAGGCCTATCTGAACCGGGGTGTGGTGATCCGGGTCAAGGTGGAGCAGAGCGGCGAAGAGCTGGCCTTCCATTTTCCCAATGGTCTGGAGGATTTTGTGCGCAACACGGTGGCCAGCTCCGACCGTGTGGTGCCCGCCCTCTTTGCCGGCAATATGGAAGAAAGTACGGAAGAGTATCTGCGCATGGAGTGGGCCATGACCTGGAGCTCCGGGGAGGAGTGCCGGATACTCTCCTATTGCAACACCATCCCCACCACCCAGGGCGGCGTCCACGAGACAGGACTGCGCTCCGCTCTGGTGCGGGCCATGCGGGAGTATGCAGAGGCCAAACATCTGCTCCCAAAGGGGGTTGCCCTCGCCATTGAAGATGTGCTGGATGGCCTCTTTGCCGTGCTCTCCCTTTTCCTCGGCAACCCACAATTTTTTGGCCAGACCAAAGAAAAACTCAGCAATGTGGGGGTTGCCCGCCGTGTGGAGAACATTCTCAAGGATCATCTCGACCACTGGCTGCATGGCCATCCCGAACAGGCCACCGCCCTGTTGATGAGCATGCTGGAGCGGGCCCAGCAACGGCTCAATCGCAAAAAACTCATTGCCCCCGTCGGTCGCAAAACAGCCACCAGCCGCCTCACCTTGCCAGGCAAACTGACCGATTGCATCAATTCCGACGCCAAATCCGCCGAACTGTTCATCGTCGAAGGGGATTCGGCGGGAGGTTCCGCCAAGCAGGCCCGCAACCGTCATAATCAGGCCATTCTGCCCCTGCGGGGTAAAATCCTGAACGTGGAGCAGGCATCACACGGCAACCAGATGGAAAAATTTGAAAAAAACACCGAGATACAAAATCTGGTCACCGCCATTGGCACCGGCTACGGTTCGCAGTTTGACCTGAGCAAGCTGCGTTATGGCCGGGTGATCATCATGACCGACGCCGATGTGGATGGTGCCCATATCGCCAGCCTGCTGCTGACCTTTTTCTATCGCTTCATGCCGGAGTTGATCCACAATCAACACCTGTTTCTGGCCCAACCGCCCCTCTTCCGGGTAACCGTGGGCAGCGACAGCGCCTATGCCCTGGATGAGGCGGAAAAGGAGCGTATGATTGAAAAAATCCGCCAAAAAAAGGCGCACGCCAAGATAGAGATCTCCCGTTTCAAGGGATTGGGGGAGATGGACCCCCACCAACTGCGGGATACCACCATGCATCCGGCCAGCCGCCGTCTGCTGCGGGTTTGTGTGGATGATGCCCAACAAACAGATGACTCTTTCGACCGCTTGATGGGCAAACACTCTGCCCAGCGTTATGCCTTCATCCAGGAGAAGGCCCCCTTTGCCCAAAATCATCTGGATATATAGAATCGTGTCCCGTTACACCGGCCTTGTCCGCAGATGCCGCCTCTTGTGTCTCGCGCTGCTCTGCCTGCTGCCCGGCACCCTGCCGGCCAACGAGGAGGAACCGTTTCTCCGCGCCCTGACGCAGGCCCTGGAACAAAATCCTGAAATCGTGGCCGCCCAGGCCAATCTGGTCGCCGCCCAGGAGCGGTTGCCACAGAGTCGGGCCGCCCTGCTGCCCAACGTTGCCCTCCAGATATCTCCCACCCACAGTCACAGCCGTTGGCACAATGGCACGCTGACGGAACACTCTCTGGTGGCCGGGGTGCATCTGTCGCAGGTGTTGTACAACAGAGCTGCCCTGATCGCCTTCGCGCAGAGCGAGCCTTATATCGGCGCCTTTGCCGACGATTGGGATGGCGCCGTGCAGGGCATCTTTTTCAAAGTGGCCAAAACAACGGTGGATCTCCTGCAGGCCCGCGAGATTGCCCGTCTGGCTGCCAACAATCGACAGGTCATGCACCAGCATCTGCTGGCCACCCAATCCCGTCACCATGTGGGAGAGATCACCCGCACCAGTGTCAGCCAGGCCGAGGCCCGTCTGGCCGCCGCCCAGGCCGAGCAGTTTCGTGCCGACAACGCTGTGGCCGTCGCCCAGGCCAACTTTTATGAGGTGGTGGGGGCAGAGGCCCCGGATGGCCTCGTTCTGCCCACCTTTCGCCACCCCCCGGACGGGGAGAGCCCTCTGGAGCATTGGGTGCGCCATCTGGAGCAACGACCCGATATGCGGGCCAGCAGCAAGCGGTTGGCCGTGGCCGAGGCGGCCATCGCGCAGGAACAGGCCGGGCACTGGCCTACGGTGGCACTCACTTCCAGTGCCAACCATACCTGGCAGCGGGGCGTGACAGAAGAGGTGGATAAATACAGCGTGGGGATGAAAGTGGAATTGCCTCTCTTTGCCGGGGGGATGACCCTCTCCAAGAGCGCCGAAGCCCAGGCCCGCCGGGATGCCCAATGGGCACAACGGGATCGCTTGCGCCGCCAGGCCTATCGTGAGATAGAAAAGGCCCGCCTGGATCTCCGCAGCAGTCAGGCTTTGGCCGACTCTTTCAACAGCATGGTAACCGCCGCCCAAATGGCACGGGATGGGGTCGAAAGGGAGTTCCGGGTCGGGTCACGCACCGCCCTGGATCTGCTGGATGCAGAACATGAGCTCTTTGCCAACCAGACAGAGCTGGCAAAAAATCGCTATGGGTTGGCATTGGCCCGTTTTCAAATGTTGTGGTCTGCGGGGCGTCTGACATTGGAAGAGCTTGTCTTTCGGCAAGGTTCCACCCCATAATGGCCGACAGGATGGGGGGCGATGCACCCAAACGGCTTGCCCCCCTTGCAAAGGGGGCCACTGCGGCCACCCTGGAAGTTCCCTTTACCGTGAAGGAGTTTTTGCATGCGCGATCAAGTTCAAAAGGTTCTGGATGAAATCCGGCCTTTTTTGCAGAGAGATGGTGGAGATGTGGAGTTGCTGGATGTGACGGCTGATCATGTGGTGCAGGTGCGCCTGCGCGGGGCCTGCGGCTCCTGCCCCGGTGCCACGATGACCCTCAAAAATGGTATTGAGCGCACCCTGAAAGAGCGCATCCCCACCATTGTGGCGGTGGAAAATGTGCCTCCAACGGCCATGCACATGTAGTGCGGTCTGATGCCGTCGGCCCCCTTTCGTCTGTTGCCTTCGCCCTATTGTGATCAGCGTCCCGCTGGCACGGTCATTGACCTGTTGGTGGTTCACGCCATCAGTCTGCCCCCCGGCTGCTTTGGTGGCACGGAGATTGACGATCTCTTTCTGGGGCGATTGGCCGAACGGGACTGGGGGCCTGTCGTGCCGGCTTTCTATGAGGATGTGGCGGCCTTGCGGGTTTCGGCCCATTTTTTGATCGATCGCCTGGGCAGGATCACCCAGTATGTGCCCATTGCCGCACGCGCTTGGCACGCGGGGCAGAGCCTGTGGCAGGGACGTCCGCGCTGCAACGATTTTTCCATCGGTGTTGAGTTGGAGGGGGATGCGCACACCCTGTTTGAACCCGTCCAATATCAGCACCTGGCCAGCCTGATCAAGACACTGCATGCAGGCTTGCGTCGGCGCGGCTGGGGTGCCCTCCCGCAGCACCGCATTGTGGGGCATGAGCAGATCGCACCGGGACGCAAATGGGATCCCGGCCCCTTTTTTGAGTGGGAAATCCTCTGGGGAATGTTGCGTACGGCCAAAACCGGCAAATGGCCATTGGTGTGGAGGCATTAGCCGTCGTTTCGGCCACTCCTGGGGGAGGCGGCAAACCGCCTCCCCCAGACCCCCTCCACCCTTTTTTTTTAGTAGTTTTTACTGTGTACTTTGGAATGGATAGCAAACCATGCAACACCTGCATATCATCGGTATTTGCGGCACAGCCATGGCGGGATTGGCGATCATGGCCAAGGCACAGGGTCTGCGCGTAACAGGCTCCGATAACGGCATTTATCCCCCCATGAGCACGCTGCTGGAGGCGTCGAACATTCCCCTCATGGAAGGCTTCCGCCCCGACAATCTGCAACCACGACCCGACCTGGTGCTGGTGGGCAACGCCATCTCCCGTGGCAACCCGGAGTTGGAAGCCGTGCTGGAACAGGATATCCCCTATCGTTCCGGTGCCCAGTGGCTCTTTGAGCATGTTCTGGAGGGACGCCATGGCGTGGTGGCCACAGGCACCCACGGCAAAACCACCACGACCAGTCTGCTGGCCCGCATCTGGGAAGAAGCCGGCCTGCAACCGGGCTTTTTGATCGGTGGCATTCCCCTGGATTTTGGCTGTGGGGCCCGACTGCCCACCGGTCCCTGGGTCATGGTGGAAGGGGATGAGTACGATACGGCCTTTTTCGACAAAAGGCCCAAATTTTTGCATTACAGGCCAAAAACAGTGTTGATCAACAACCTGGAATTTGACCATGCCGACATTTATGCCGATCTGGAGGCCATCCGCCGCCAGTTTCGGTTGCTGCTGCGTTCGGTGCCGGCCAACGGTCACTTGGTTGTCAACGGGGATGATCCCGAGGTGGAGGCCCTGCTGCCGTTTGCCTCCACGCCCATCTACCGCTATGGCATCGCCACGCAACAACCCTTCATGGCCCAACTGGAGGGGGAGGATGGCCGCTGCTGGAGCCTCTATCGGCACGGCGAACGCCTGTTTACCGTACACTGGCATCTGCTGGGCAGACACAATGTCAGCAACGGTCTGGCGGCAGCAACGGCCGCCCTGGTCAACGGCATCGCCCCCGAATCCATCCAGGCAGGCCTGGAAGCATTCCAGGGGGTCGCCCGCCGTCTGCAATTACGCTATGAAGCCAATGGGGTGGCTGTCTATGACGATTTTGCCCACCATCCCACGGCGATTGCCACCACCCTGGCCGGCATGCGGGCGGCGATCGGCGCGGCGCGGTTGTGGGTGGTGTTGGAACCACGCTCCAATACCATGCGGGGTCGCGTCCATCAAGAACGTCTGGCAACCGCTTTTGCAGCGGCAGATCGCATCCTCCTTGCCCGCCCCCAGGCCAGGGGAATGGCGGCTGCGGAGTTGCTGGATGTGGAGGCGGTCGTCGCACAACTGAACCAGGGCCAGCCACAGAGTGGCCCAGAGGTCGGAACGGTAGTGGCCGATGCCAACGAGGCGGTATCCTTGTTGGTTCGTCACTGCACACCGGGGGACCATGTGGTCATCATGAGCAATGGCGGGTTTGACGGCATTCATCAAAAGCTGCAACAGGAACTCAACCACCCATGAAAGAGATCGCCTGCGGCATACCGGCGGGACGCGGGTTGGCGGGCAAATTTTTGATTGCCATGCCGGGCCTGCAGGATCCCAATTTTGAAAAGACGGTCCTTTTTGTCTGCACCCACAACAAGTCGGGCGCGCTGGGATTGGTCATCAACCAGCCCCATATGGCAAACATGTCTGAGGTGTTGGCGCCTTTGGGCCTGGAATGGGAACGCCCGGAATCTCCCATCGTCTTCCATGGGGGGCCCATGGCACTGGATCGCGGTTTCATGTTGTACGAAACCGACCTGGACTATCCCGGCCATGTGCGCATCTGCGAGCATATCTATCTGGGCACCAACCCGGAAATTTTACGTCACCTGGTACAGGAGAGGGGACAGGGCCGTTTGCTGTTCGCCCTGGGCTATGCCGGTTGGGGCAGCGGACAGTTGGAGTCCGAATTGCGGGACAATATCTGGTTGGTCGGCGCCCTGGACCGTACCATTCTGTTTGACCTGCCGCTCCCTTCCCGCTGGGAATCGGCCATCCGCTCCCTGGGTGTCAACCCCCGATATCTGGTGGACCCGGGCAGGAGTTCGGTCCATTGACGCTCCCTTTTGCGGAGCAACAGGGAAAAAAGGCAGGCCGAGGCCGGGAGTGCGTGCATGACTGATAAAACACTGTTGATCGTCGATGACAACGTTGTCAATGCCACATTGCTCACCTATACCCTTTCCAACTACCACACTCGCATTGCCCACGATGGCAAGACCGCCCTGCAACTCGCACACTCCGAAGAACGACCCGATTTGATCCTGTTGGATGTCATGATGCCCGGCATGGATGGCTACGAGGTATGCAGACAGCTGAAAGCCGATCCACGCACGGCCAGCATCCCGGTCCTGTTCGTCACATCCAAAACGGACATGGAAGACGAGGCCAAGGGGCTGGCCCTGGGTGCCGTCGATTTTATCAGCAAGCCCATCCAAGCTGCCATCGTCCAGGCCAGGGTGCGCACTCACTTGGCACTTCAGGAGCGGCAACAGGATCTGGAACGACAAGTGGAAAAACAGACCACCGAATTGCGGGCATCCATGCAGGCGGCCGAGGCGGCCAACCGGGCCAAAAGTGAATTTTTGAGCAATATGAGCCATGAAATCCGCAGTCCCATGAATGCCATCCTGGGCATGACGGATTTGGTATTGAACTCCCCCATTACCGATGAGCAGCGCACCAATCTGGAAATTGTCCAGGAATCTGCGGAAAATTTATTGGCACTCATCAATGATGTTCTGGATTTTTCCAAGATTGAAGCGGGGCAATTGACCCTGGAACGGATTCCCTTCGATTTGCGAGGGCAATTGGAAGATAAATGTGCCGGCCTGGCTCTCGCAGCCCACAAAAAAGGTCTGGAATTATATCTCGATATCGCCCCGGAGGTGCCGGGTTCCCTTCTGGGCGATCCCCTGCGCTTGAAACAGATCCTCGTCAATCTGGTCAACAATGCCATCAAGTTTACCGAAGAGGGGGAGGTGGTTGTCCGGGTGCGTCGCCTCCCCCCGGATGCCGACCCCGATGATGAAAGGGTCGGGTTGCATTTTTCGGTGGCAGATACCGGCATCGGTATTCCCGCCAACCGCAAGGAGGCCATTTTTCAACGCTTCACCCAGGTAGACAGCTCGGTTACCCGCAAATATGGCGGTACCGGCCTGGGTCTGACCATTTGCCAGCAATTGGTGCAGATGATGGGCGGAAGCCTGGGTGTAGAGAGCCAGGAGGGCAAGGGCAGTCTGTTTCAGTTTACGATCCATTTCCAGGTGGGACAACGGTTATTGTCCCACCTGGGCTGGTTGCGCGAGGAACGCCGCAGCAGACAGGAACCGTTCCACCTGGCCGGCGTCCGAATACTGCTGGGTGATAACAATGCCAGCGGACGCGCAATCGTCACCGATATGTTGACCCGTTGCGGCGCAATTGTGACGGCGGTGGCGGATTCCGTTGCGTTTATCGCGGCCTGGAGGCACGCCCTGGCCACCCAATACCCCTTTACCGTCCTCCTGCTGGATCATGGCTTGACCACGACAAAGATTCCAGAGATAGAGCAAATGAGCCAAACGGCGGAGGGTGCCAACCGGCTGATCCTCCTGTCACCAACCGATCTTTCCGGCGAAAATTTTTCGGCCATTCACCCCTATCCCGGCTGCCACTCTCTCAGAAAACCGGTACGCCTATACACACTTCTCAAAAGCATCGACCGCATTTTGGGCAAGGAGACGACCAGCGGCCATCCCTCCCCCCCCCTTCCTCCTCCCTCCAGCTCTCCTCCCGTCCAGGCAATACGCATCCTGCTGGTTGAAGACATGGTGGATAACCAACGACTGGCCACCCTGCTCCTGCAACGGGCCGGTTATGATATCTCCGTGGCCAACAATGGTCGGGAAGGCTTGGAGCGATTGCAAAAAGAGTGTTTTGACCTGGTCCTGATGGATATCAACATGCCGGTGATGGATGGGATAGAGGCCACACGCCATATTCGCAACAGCACCTGCGGCGCCGTTTTGGATCCCCATATTCCCATCGTCGCCGTGACTGCCCTGGTCATGCAGGAAGAAGAGACGGCCTGCCTGGCCGTTGGCATGAATGGTTATCTGCGCAAACCCTATCGCAAGGAAGAGTTGTTGCAGGTGGTCGAACAGTTTGCCCGCAAACCCCTCCACGCACCCCCTCCTCCACCCCCCTCCGGGGCAACGCCGGTCATCAAACCGGTTGCCAACCCGGAACAGTTGGCAAACAGGGTACAGATTTTGCTCGATGAGGGTCCAAGGCATCTGCGCCTGTTGCATGAGGCACTGACCGAACAGAGGGTCGATCCGATCCTGAAGGAGCTGGTCTGGCTCAAAACCATGGCGGTGGAGAGCGGTGCCGACCGGGTCAAGATCCGGACCATCCGCCTCAAGGGGATCGCGGAGTTGAAAAATTGGGAGGAAGCGTGGGAAGTTTATCGGGATCTGGAACAAGAGTTTCAGAGGGCCTTGCAGGCACTCTCCACAGCGCACGACGGGAATCAACCATGACCGGGGATACGCCGTGAACATACTGATTGTGGATGACCTGCTCAACAACAGAAAACTGCTCAGAGACACCCTGAAACCCTACGGGCAGTGCGACATGGTGAGCGATGGCCAGGAGGCCATCGAAATGTTTGAAGGGGG
>JADGCE010000200.1 GCA_015229095.1 Magnetococcales bacterium
TTGAAAAAAAAGGGTGGAGGGGGTCTGGGGGAGGCGGTTCTCCGCCTCCCCCAGGCATGGCCAAAACGCGCCGCAAGCGGGCTAAAAATTTTTGCGATAGAGATCAAACAGGCCGATACTCACGATAAAAAAGAGATAGATGGCGGTCTCCCGCAGGATGGGCAGCAGATCCTGCCAGTGGCCCGTGTGGTAGACCAGCCAGGCGGTGGGGGTAAACTGTTCCAATCCGGGCAACAGCCAGGAGAGCGCGGTCAGGAGGGCAACCTCCCATTGCCCGGCTGTCGAGAGATGGCCGGGCAACGGCCCCGCTGCCATGAGAATCAGGGCACCGATGGATCGGGCGAGCAGATAAAAACCCATGGCGACCGTCAAGGCCAGGGGCACCTGGGGCAGGGTCAGGATCAAAACCAGCCCCAGGGCTACCATCAGGAGCAGCTCGCTGGCCAGGGAGAGGGTCCACAGCACCACCTGCTGCACGGGGGCAAAGGGCAGCAGGGCCGCCCCAAAGAGCAAGGCCACCCCGCAAGCTGCCAGGGCATAGCCCAGCAGTTTGCCCAAAAAATGGGCGGAACGGGGGATGGGCAGGGCCAGCAAAAGCTCCACCAACCGATCCTGAAACTCCCTGGCCGACCCGGCAATGGTGGCCACGCTGACCAGAAAGACGGCGGCCAATCGAAACAGCGCCGCCAGGATGGCGCTTTGGGTCTGCACGGTTTCGGTGACGGCGGCCTCCTCCAGAAAAGCGGCCAATCCCCAGCCCAATCCTATCAGCAGCAGCAGGGCCCCCGGCAAGCGGTTGCGGGCACTCTCCATCCAGGTCAGGCGGGCGATGCCGAAGAGGATCTTCCAGAAAAAACGGAGGGGCTGTACCGCCCGGCTTGCGTCAGCGTGCATGGTCGTCAAGAGCGGATCTTTTGATATTTCAACACATCGGTCGGCACCCACAGCAGAATATCATCGCTGCCGAGACGGTATTCTGCCGTGTCGATTTTGGCATCCGATTGGCCGTTGCGACCGTAAGAGATGATCAGAACAGGGACCTGCAGGGCGATATCTGCCGTATCGCTAAAATTGCGCACGGTCAAATCTCCCAACGGGGCGACGGCATCGGTGGCAAAAGAGCTCGTGAACGCCGAGGTCACATAATAGCGATAGGTACGCCCCCAGGGATCCGCCGGTTTGACACCCAAGGTCACCCAGGGCAACAGGCCGCTCTCGGTGACGGGGCTGCACTCTTCCACCCCGGTGGGGTTCGCCTGATCGACCGCCGCGCAGGGCAGGCGGCCATTGACCGTAATAAACCCCAGCAGAGCCTGCTGGATCTCCTGCATGGAGATTTGCGTCTGTTCCATCCTGCGCTTGGTCATCTGACTGCGCATGGCATCAAACCCGCCAATCATGACAACACCCAGGATGGTCAGTGCGATGGCCATCTCGATCAAAGTGAACCCGCCGGATGGCTTGGCGGTCGCTTTTGTTGACATCTCTGTTCCCAAAAACCCATGCAAAGTGGTTGATTGAGCCAATCGCTCCCTATGGATCAAAAACTCTCGAATGCCTCATCCGAATGCGCCCTCTTCAAGCTGGTCCCCGCACCGTTCCTCGCGGGTGCTGGCAGTGCTTTGCCGGTATGCCTCTGGAGATGGGCGCGTTGTGAGTGGGCAGCCGTCGGCGGTTTGGGAGCCGGTTTTCTCTTGGCCCGGTGCGGCTGCTCTCCCAGATTGAAAAAGGCAATCGACTGGTGCATCATGTCGGCCTGGGCGCTCAACTCCTCTGCCGTGGCCGCCATCTCCTCGGAGGCGCCGGCATTGCGCTGGATCACCTGATCCAGTTGCTGAATGGCCTGGTTGATCTGACTGGCTCCCTGGTTCTGCTCCTGGCTGGAGGTATTGATCCCCTGAATCAACTCCGCCGTCTTTTGAATGTCAGGGACCAGCTTGTTGATGATGCCCCCCGCCTGCTCCGCCACATCGACGCTGGAGGCCGACAGATGGCTGATCTCGCCGGCAGCGGTCTGGCTCCGTT
>JADGCE010000054.1:0-13002 GCA_015229095.1 Magnetococcales bacterium
CTGCATCCTGGATTCCTCCACCTTCTGAAGGACACCAGTCAATGCCTCTGCCTGCGCTTCTGCCTGGGAAGACGGGACACCGGCTCCCTCCAGCTTCTTGACAAAGGCCAGCGTGTCAAACGGAACGGCAAAGGCTGTCGTGCCCATGGTGGCTCTCCTCCTGGTTGGACTCTCCCCGGACTATATCGGATCTTCCAGAGCATTGCCATCGGTATTTTGTTCCATGCGTTTCACCCGTTTCATGACAAACAGGCCGCAGGCTGGGTTAGACTTTCTGCTTCACTCATCCGTATCCTCCTTATCGTGATGCTTTGGCGGCGCACGGCATAGGAGGATCCTGGTTGACTTCCGCACAGGTGACCAGGGCAGAGCTGGGCATGCACGGCATCCACAGGGTCACGCATACCCTCCTCTCAGGACGAATGCGTCAAACCTCCGGGCGATTGACGGCATCCTGGGCATCCGCCTGGAGGGCAGACTGGCTGCTCCGCTCTGGAAACAGGCGCCGAATGGTGACAAACAGCACCGGAATCAAAAACAGACCCAATACCGTGGCCGACAACATGCCTCCCATGACTCCGGTGCCGATGGCGCGACGGCTGGCCGCGCCAGCCCCGTGGGAAAAGATCAACGGCATCACCCCCAGTATGAATGCCGCCGAGGTCATGACGACGGGGCGAAACCGCATCCGGCAAGCCTCCAGGGTGGCCTCCAGGAGCGGCATCCCCTGACTCGATAAGGTGCGGGCAAACTCCACAATCAAAATGGCATTTTTTGCCGACAAACCGATCACCGCCACCACGCCCACCTTGAAATAGACATCATTGGGCATGCCCAACAGCAACACGGCCAGTACCGCACCGAACAGACCGATGGGCACGATCAAAACAATGGCAAACGGTATGGACCAGCTCTCATACAAAGCCGCCAGACAGAGAAAAACCACCAGCAGGGAGAGCCCGAACAACAACGGCACCTGGGCCCCCGCCAGGGATTCCTCGAATGAGGTGGCAGACCACTCAAACCCGATGCCCGCTGGCAACGAGCGGGTCAATCGTTCCATGGCCAACATGGCCTCGCCCGTGCTGCGACCGGGGGCGGGATTGCCGGATACCTTCATGGCCGGCATGCCGTTGTAACGATCCAGTTTTGGCGAACCGGTGATCCATTGAAACTGGGCGACCTCTGCCAACGGAATCAACTGGTCGCTGCGGTTGCGGACCCGAATCGACAAAATCGCCTCCGGATTGGCCCGACTATGGGCATCGGCCTGTATTTTAACCTGCAGAATGCGTCCCTCCCTGGTAAAATCGTTGATATAAGCCGATCCCAGGCCGACCTGCAACGTTTCGTTCAACTCGTTCAGATCGATACCCAGGGTGGTGGCCTTGGTGCGGTCGATCGTGAGCAGCAGTTGTGGGGCTGCCTCCTGTCCCTCCGGGCGCACCCCCGCCAGGGTGCTCTCCTGGGCGGCCAGTCCCAACAACAGGTTGCGTGCCTCCAGCAACCGTTCCCGTCCCACCCCGCTGCGATCCTGCAAACGCAGGTCAAAACCACCCACCGCAGAAAGCTCTGGAATGGGCGGCACGTTGAGGGCAAAAATAAAGGCCTGTTTGATCTGGGACAAAGCGATGTTGGCCCGCAACACAACGGCGGCGACCTGTTGTTCAGGGGCGGGACGATCATCCCAGCTTTTGAGACGGGCAAAGACAATGGCGGCATTTTGGCCCCGTCCAAAAAAGCTGAACCCCGCCACCCCCACCACTTTGGCCACCTCCGGCTGCTGCATATAATAGGTCTCCACCTGGGAGAGAATCTCCACGGTTCGAGCCTGGGTCGCCCCCGGCGGCAGCTGAATGATGCTGACAAAATATCCCTGATCTTCATCCGGCAAAAAGCCCCCCGGCAGGCGCAAAAAGAGGGCGCCGGCGGTGGCCGCAATGGCCAGATAGAGGCACACATAAAGCAGAGGACGCCGCAAAATGGCGGCCACCGAGGTTCGATAGCCATGGCTGGCACGTTGAAACAAACGGGAAAATCCATAAAGCAAACGACCCACACCGGCGGGAGAACCCTGGGGTGCGGCGTGCAGCAGGGTGGCGCACAAGGCGGGCGTCAAGGTCAGGGCCATGAGGGCAGAAAAGAGCATGGTCATGACCAGGGTCACGGCAAACTGCCGATAAATGGCCCCCACACTGCCACTGAAAAAGGCCATGGGAATAAAGACCGATGACAGCACCAACGTAATGCCGACGATGGCACCGAAAATTTGCCCCATGGCCCGGTGGGTTGCGGCATGGGCGGTCAACCCCTCTTCGCGCATCACCCGTTCCACACTTTCCACCACCACAATGGCGTCATCCACCACGATACCGATGGAGAGGACCATGGCAAACAGGGTCAGGACATTGATGGAGTAGCCCAGCAGATAGATGCCCACCAGGGCACCTGTCAGGGCCACCGGGACCACAATGGCGGGAATAAAGGTGGCGCGCAGGTTGCCCAGAAACAGATACATCACCAAAAATACCAGTGCCATCGCCTCGACCAGGGTGACCAGCACCTCATGGATGGAAATGCGGATAAAGGTGGAGGTATCGTAGGGAACATCCCAGGCGATCCCCGCCGGGAAAAATGTTTCCAGCTCCGCCATGCGTGCCTTGATGCGCTGAGCCGTCTCCAGGGCGTTGGCCCCTGGGGCCACCTTGATACCCACGGCTGCCGTGGGTTGCCCGTTGAGACGGGCGCGAATGGTATACTCCTGGGCACCCCATGCCACTTCGCCCACATCCTTGAGGCGCACGATGGCCCCCTGGGGATCGGTGCGGAGGATGACATCGCCGAAGGCTTCCGCCGTCGCCAAACGATTGTGCACCAGAATGGGGGCGTTGATCTCCTGACCCGGCAGAGCGGGCAGTTGTCCCAATTCTCCGGTGACCAGCGGTACATTTTGCCCGCGTACCGCCCGCAGAGCATCGCCGGGGGAGAGACCAAAGGCGGCCAGGCGCAGCGGGTCCAACCAGATGCGCATGGCGTATTCGGTGCCAAACAACGTGGCTTCCCCGACCCCAGGCACCCGGCGCAAATGTTCCAGAACCGAACTGGCGGTATAACTCCCCAACGCGACCGGGTCATGGCTGCGATCAGGGGAAAACAGGGTGATAAACATGAGATAATTGCGCCGTGATTTGGCGACCGTGATCCCCTGCCGCCGCACCTCCTCCGGCAGGCGCGACTCCACCCGTTTGATACGGTTTTGGGCATCCACCGAGGCAACGTCCAGGTTGCTCCCTGAGGCAAAGGTGAGGGTCAGGGTCATGGCGCCCAGGGAGTCGCTGGCGGACTCCATGTAGAGCAGATGTTCCAGGCCGTTCATCTCCTGTTCGACCAGCGCAGTCACCGTCTCCTCCACCACCTGCGCCGAGGCTCCCGGATAGGTTGCCGTGATGGCAATGGCGGGAGGTGCGACATCGGGATACTGGGCCACGGGCAATTTGCCCAGGGCAAGCAGGCCCGCCAGCAGAATGACCAGGGCAATGACCCAGGCAAATACAGGACGATCGATAAAAAATCGGGGCAACATGGCACACCCTCCTACGGGGTATGGGGGGTGGCCGTCTGCGCGGCAGCGGGGGGTGACGCGACGGCCTCCAGAACCTTGGGGGTCACTGGGGAACCGGGACGCGCCTTCTGAACCCCGTTCACAATGACCTTCTCCCCCGGTTGCAATCCCTCCAGAATGATCCAATCTTGCCCGGAAAACCCCCCGGTTTTGACGGCACGGGAGAAGACCTTGTTCTGCGGGTCCACCATCAACACGCTCTGTCCTTGGGGAGAGGCCTGCACCGCCCGTTGAGGAACGGTAATGCCCTCGCTGGTCGCCAGGGTCATCGTGACCCGTACAAACTGCCCTGGCAGAAGAATTTTGTCCGCATTGGGAAATTCAGCCCGCAGGGCCACGGAACCGGTCTGCGGCTCCACAGCCAGATCGGTAAACAGCAACGTGCCAGGGAAAGGGTAGGCGCTGTTCTCTTCCAGGCGCAGCTGGAGTTGCACCTGTTCCACAGGCCGGGCGTTCCCCTGACGAATCGCTTGGCGCATACGGAAAAATTCAGGACCGGATTGGGTAAAGTTGACCCGGATGGGATCGATCTGCTCGATGGTGGTCAGATGGGTGGCCTCCTTCTGACCGACCAGCGCCCCCTCTGTCACCCGGGTGCGCCCGATACGACCCCCAATGGGGGCAGTGATATGGGCATGTTCCAGGTCGATCTGCGCCCGGCGCAACGCAGCCTCGGCCCCCGCAACCTCCGCCGTGGTTTTTTTGAGTTGGGCCTCCGCCTGATCCCGTTCCTGGCGACTGGCGACGCGGGTGGAAGCCAGCGTCTTGATCCGATCCAGGGTCTGTTGGGCCAGATGGCGTTCCGCCGTGCTGCGGTCCAGGAGTGCCTGGGCGGACCGCACATGGCTCTCCAGGGCACGGGCATCCAACCGATAGAGAAGAGCGCCGGCCTGCACCTCCGTTCCCTCGGTAAAGAGAATTTGCTCTACAATGCCCTCCACCTGTGCCCGCACCTCTGCTGTACGGACGGCTTGCAGGCGTCCAGGCATCTCCTGCTGCAGGGGAATGGTTTTGCGTATGGCAGCCACCAACTCCACCTCCACGGCAGGGGCGGCCTTGGCGGGAGCCGTTGGCGGGGCAGCCTCGCAGGCTGCCAACAGCGCCAGCAGAGCCACGACGGAGAGGAAGGAGGGGAGGGAGATGGGCATAAAAACCTCCAAGGCAAATCAGTAATCAGCTCACCATTATAGAGGATGTCGGATGACAAACCAACTGTAGCCAGCCAATACAGCCAAAAAAGTGTAAAACAGAAGGGCATCAGGAAGAGCCAGCAGAAAAGCAGCGGCGCCCAGCGAGGCAAACAGAGCGGAGGTGGCGACCAGAATGAAAAAAACCTGCTGCTTGTTGTATCCTGAGCGCAGCAGCAGATGATGGATGTGACCCGTGTCGGAGGCAAAGGGATGGCGACCGGCATGCAAGCGGCGCGCTACGCTGCTGAACATATCGAGCAGGGGAACAGCCAGGATCCACAGAGCGGCTGCCGGGCTGCAGGCGGGTTGTTCACCATGGGAGAGAGCGCCTGAAAACCAGACCAGGGCAAAGCCCAGAAGCTTGCTGCCCGCATCTCCCATGAAAACCCGCGCCTGACTGTGGGGGGTAAAGGGGAGATTGAACAGCAAGAAAGGGAGCAGGGCCGCCATGGCCAACAGAATCCACCAGGCATCCTGCCAGCGTCCGGCCTGGATTGCCAGAAGAAACAGGATCAAAAAAGAGACCAGGGTCTGGCCACCGGCGACGCCGTCCAATCCGTCGGACATATTGACCGCATTGATAATGCCGACAAAAAAGATCATGGTCCAGAAAACCGCCGACGCCTCCAGGATGACCACGCCCAGACCAGTAAAATCACCCAGATTGTGTATGGTCAGCCCACCCCATCCCGTCAACAGGAGGGCCAGCGCAAACTCCGTCACAAAGCGACCCCACGGGTGCAGCGTCCGGCAATCATCCAGACAACCGATCAGCAGGGTACAGGTGGCCACGATCCACAGAATATTCAGGGGAATGCTGGGAGTCGCCAACCAGAGGCCTCCCAGGCAATAACCGCCATACATGGCCACGCCACCGATCAGCGGGGTGGGGGCCAGATGGCATTTGCGGGCATCAGGGCGGTCCACCCAACCCATACGGCGGGCGAGTGGCAAACCGGAGAGCAGCAGCAGCAGGGTGGTGAGCAGTGCCACCGCAATGCCAAGCCAGGGGAGGGGCGGTGCTATCGGCATGGAGGCCTCTTCAAGGTGCGGCAACCGGGGGTTGGAGAGCTTCTCGATACAGCGCGCACAACGCCGCGCTGACCCGTTCCATGGTAAAATCCCGCTGGGCCAACTGTTTGGCCTGATGGCCCATGTGACGACGACCGCTGTCGTCCATCTGCAACAGGCGGCACAACCCCGCCTGCAGGCCAAGCGTACCACAGGGCACTTCGATCCCTCCCGCATGGTGTGCCAGAAGGGGAAAATGACACCCCTGGGTGTAGACGGCAGGCAAGCCGACCGCCATGGCCTCCAGCAGGGCGCTGCTCAGCCCTTCACTGTGTGAGGGTAACACAAACCCGGAGGCCAAAGCGAACAAATCCGCCAGGGCCCGGCCCGTCACAACACCCGGCAGAGAGACCCGCTCCTGGATGCCCAGCAGCGCCTGCTGTCGCAACAGATGCTGCTGGTATCCCCGGTAGTCCGGTCCCGCCAGTACCAGATGCCAATCGGCTGCGCATTCGCTGTGGCAGAGGTTGGCCCAGGCGGTTTGCAGGTCACCCACCCCTTTTTCCTCCCACAGCCGTCCCAGGTAGAGCAAAATCCGTTTACCCGCCAACCGGGGCCAGCGCAGCACCGCCGCCTCGGCACTGCCCGGATGCTGGAAGGCCTCCGCCTCCAGGCCGTTGGGAACCACCCGGATCGGTGTGGGCACGGCGGCGCGCCGACAGGCCTCCGCCTCCTGTTGGCTGAGTACGTGCAGAAAGGCCGTACTGCGGAGCATCCTCTCCAACAGCAGGAGGCGATAGAGTCGTTTGTGCCAGCTCTGGTAGCGCCAGGGTTCCATGAGCGAGCCGTGGGGGGTGATGATCAGCGGTTTGCGCAGGGCCCTGGCCACCCGCCAGGCGGCCCATACCGGATGATCCCAAAGCATATGGGCATGCACCACATCGCAATCGGGCAGGGTGCGCCACAAGGCGGCGGTCAACCCGGCCCCCCGGAACCATCGTTTGGGCCATGCCGGCGCAAAGAGCTGACTGCCTGGCAAGAGCTGGCGTACCTCCTCCTGTTGCTGCGGGCTGGCGACCCCCAGCACGGTGACCTCCAAAACCGAACGCAAGCTCCGAAACTGGCGGTGAATGACCGTGGCCGGCCCCCCCTGGGTGTGATGAAGAAGACCAGAGACGATGGCCAGTCGTATTGTGCCCGTCATGGGGGGGAGGTGGCGGAACCGATCAGGGTTTTCAACAGTTCAACCCCCCGTGTGGCCTGCCACGCCTCAGCGGTCTGTCGCGCCTCCTGCTGCATGCGGCGCAACCGGGGAGCGTCGTCGGCCAGTTGCAGGATCTGCTGGGCCAGTTGTGCCGCATCGCCCACTGTATGGATAAAACCGGATCGACCCGATACAACCCGATCGACAACGGCGCCGCTGGCATCCGACCCCAACACCGCCAAACCTGCGGCCATGGCCTCCAATATCACCACCCCGTAGGGCTCCCAGCGTGCGGTATGGATCAGGGCATCGGCGGTGCCGAGCAGTCGGGCAATCTCCGCCGGTTGTTTCCAACCCAAAAAATGGACATGTTGGCTTAAACCCGCTGCCTGCACCTGCTGTTCCAGCAGGGCACGCTCCTCTCCCTCGCCAATCAGCAACAGGCGCAGATCATCCCGGCTGCGCCGGGCAATCTCCAGGGCTTGAATGGCAATATCCCAGCCTTTGCGGTAGATCAACTGGCCAACACCCAGCAGGGTACGCAGGGGCGGGCTTTCCGGACTTTGCAACCTGGCCGGGGGCGCACCCACGGCGGTCCAGTAGGGAAAAATCACGCTCTTCTCCTCCGGACAGCCCAGCTTATGGATGGCCGTCACCCCAAATTGGCCGGTGGCCAGGGAGCGGTGGGCATGGGCAAAAATCCAGCGCAGCAGGAAGCGACGCCCCAGGCGCAACCACCAGGGCCGGGGTTCCGCTTGCCGGCGGTTCCAGAGGATCTCCTGGGGTAGGGGGGTATCGGTCCAGTAGAGAAAGGGGCGCTTGGCCCAGGCCAGGGTAAACAGGGCCGCGATGAGCGTGGGTGTATAGTAGGAGGCGACCATAAACCAACTGTCAGGCGCTTCGTCCAGCAGGCTGCGGAGCAGGGGCCAATCGATCCAGGCCCGGGGAGAGGCCATCTGCCACGAGTACGGTCGCTGGCTCTGCGGGGCAAAGGGGTGCGTCTGGGTAGGTCCCATCATGATGATCACCCGCAGATCAAAGCTGCCATCGGCTGCCAGGGCTTCAAAAAAGGTGTCGTGATAGGGGGTGAATTCTGGACAGAGCCAGACCAGTCTTTGCGGTTTGGGCATGGGCGTCATCCTGGTTTGACCGCTTCAACGATCAGTGTGCCACCTCCACCGATGCGGTCGGCCCGTTCGATGCGGTCGATGGCCGGAATGCGGCTGTCGAGGATGGCCCGCTCTTCCGGGTGGGGAAAACCGGCGGTCTGAAACAGCTCCAACAGGGAATCCCGGTCATAGAGCCATTTGTGGGAGTTGAAATCCAGCAGGAGATGGTAGAGCGTGCGAAGCAGGGAGCCGTGGTCGGGCGGGCTCTCCGGACGCAGGTGCAACCGATGCAGCAGGGTGTCCGCCGGGGAGTGACCGGGGGCGTGCGGGTCGATCCATCCTCGCTGATAATCGGCGATATAGTGGGCCAAATGGGGCACGGCCATACGCACCACGGCACCGGGACGGCAGCAGCGGTGCAACTCCCGCAGGAGGGCCAATGCCTCCGTCCGGTAGAGATGTTCCAGCACGTGCGATGCATAAACCGCCGTCAGGGTGTGCTCCGGAAAGGGCAGAGGATGGCGCACATCCAGGGAGAGAATATGCGCTGGCCAGGGATGCTGCAGATGGATGCGGGGCAAGAGGCCACCCCAGACCGCCAACCGTTTGATCCGGGGCCAACGGGCCAGCTTGACGTGCCAGGAGCCGTCGCTGTTGAGCCAGCCATCCGGGGCGAAATCACCGCACCCCAGGTGCAGTTGGCTAGGCTGGGGCATCAGGGTGTTCATGGGGAGCGGGGGGGGAGCGGACGGGCCATGCAGTAGATCTGCGGTGCCCAGTCCGGCATCCGGTTGAGCAGGGCGAATCCCCCACGGCGGACCATCTCAAAGGGGGACCAGGGGCGCGGATAGCAAACCACGCTGCCCATGGCCACCACCTGCCAGCCCCACTCCGGCAACCAGCGTTGCAGGGCATGCCGGGAATAGTAAAACACATGCTCCCAGGGGTCCAACGACAAGGGCTTGCCCATCATCCGGTAGAGGAGGCGTTTCCAGTGCAATGCCCCGGCATTGGGGATGGAGAGAAACAGCAGACCGTCGTTGGTCAACAGGGGAGCCAACTCCCGGAGAAAGGCGTGGGGCGTGCGAATATGTTCCAACACATCCCAAAGGGTCACCATCTGAAAGCGGGGAGGGGGTGCGGGCAGCTGGGCCAGATATTCCTGGCAACTGTCGGCCTGGCGTACCTGGGCGAACCGGTGCCGGGCATGTTCGGCCTGGGCGGAGGAGGCGTCAAAGCCGAACACCTCCCAGTCGTGCCGGGCCGCATAGGCCAGAAAGCCGCCGGTGCCACACCCCACATCCAGCAGGCGTCCCGGCGGGGTGGGCCAATGGGGTCGGGTGAGATGTTGCCACTGCTGGAAGGCCGGTTGTTTGTGTTCGGCCTGGCACCACAGATGCTCGGTGTCGATGGCGGCTGCGGTCAGGGTGATGTAGTCCGGTGAGACCCTTCCCGTTTGTTCCCAGCTTTGCACCACCTGGCAATCCGGGCAGTAGAGCAGGGTGAACCATTGCTCCCCCCGTTGTTCCTGGGAAAAGAGGCGCACTGCGGTGCTGTTGCACAGGTGGCAGTTCATGGGCGGGCGTCACGTGGGGTGGGCCACAGAGGGGGTTGCAGCATGGTGCCAACCTGTTTTTTCTTGAAGAGTGATGCCAGGGGCTCTGCCCCTGGACCCCGCCAGGGGGATAATCCCCCTGGATCCCTGATAATGAAAGACTATTGCGCCCCGGCCCGCCACGCATCCACCGTTCGCAACCACTGTCGCATGCGGCTGTGAATGTCGTGGCCGTCCTGGATCACCTTGCGACGCCCGGCGGCGGCAATGCGCTCCCTGACCCTCTCATTGTGCAGATAAAATTTAATTTTTTCAACAAATTCTTCCGCAGATGAAAAAAAATCCGCCTCTTCCCCCGCCTTGAACAGTTGCTCCATCCAGGGGGTGCGCTCCGAAAGCAAAAACAGACCGCAAGCGGGAATTTCAAAACTGCGGCGGGTATATTGGTCCCGGTTGTTCCTGCTGAAAAAACAGGCCCCGATCCTGGCAGCACAGAGGGCCTGCCGATAGGCCTCCACGCCCAGATGGCGGCAAGGGCCCACGCGCCGATAGATGTCGGCAGGCAGGGCAGCCCGCCAATAACGCTCGCCCCCATGAATGCGCAGATGAATGCCCTGTCGCACCGCCTCGATCAGGATTTCCAGGCGACCATCCTGTTCCATGTGTCCGGCAAAGACCACCTCACAGCCCCACACCTGCCGCTGCGCGGCATCCAACGGACGGGGATAATCCAGCCAGGGGATAAAATAGGGCAACAGGAGATCGACGGCGGCAACGCCGTGCGCCCGTGCTTCCTGGAGATTGACCGGACGGTAGACGTGAAACCCCTGATAGAAGGGCAGGGCGGGCAGCAGGTGTCGATAGCGCAGCAGGGTGCGCCGTTCGCCAAAGGGATCGTCGTTGTGATAGCCTGCCACAAAGGTGTATTGGCGCAACTGTTGAACGAGAGTGGCCGGAAAATAGTGGCCCTGGTAGAGGAGCAGCACATCCGGGCGCTGCTCCTCTACCAGGGCGAGGAGCCGTTGCTGGATGCGCCGAATGCCCACGCCCCACAAAAGGCGTCGCTCCAGACGACCCAACGGGCCCGGCAGTGTGTGGTCATGGCTGGCAAACAGGCGGGCCTGCACGCCCAACTCGTTGAGGGCGCGCACCCAGGCGGGCTCATAGATATCGCCAAAAGCCCCCTGGGCAATCAGGACAGAACGGATCATGCGTATAGCCCAACATAAATGATGGCAAAATCAGGGTAGTACCGCCAAGAGACTCTCCAGAGTCGTTGCATCCAGGATGCGGAGGCTCCATTCCTCCAGGGTGGATAGTTCAGCATCGGCTATTTTTTGGTTGGCCCACGGGGGCAGGTCGCCGAAGCGGCGTTGGAGTTGACGGGTCAGCATCTCCGCCTTGCCTTCCTGTCGGCCTTTCTGTTCTCCCTTCTGCTCACCTTCTCGCAGAGCTTCCTCCCGCGCCAGTTCAACTGCCCCCCGTGCATCGGCGATGGCAATACCAGCCTTGTCATACATCTCCAACTCCTCAGACGTCATGTTGGCTACCATGGCCATCTCAAAAGCATGGCGGAACGGGGCTGTACTCAGCTTTTCAGGTACCTCCTGCAGAGAACCGGCATACTTGATGAAGTAGATCCACTGGTCGAGGATGTCGTCCAATTCCTCCAACCGCTTGACAAATTTGGGAAGCTCGACAAAAAAGTGGGTGATGTCCCGCAGATAAGAGTGTCCAGTAATGGTTTCGCGTGACTCGTGGCAGGAGACGCAGTGGGTGAAGTCATGGAACAGGACGAAGTCGGTGATGGTAATGGCGATCACCTGGTTCAGCTTGGGATACTCCTCACCCCGCTCGATCTGGTGCGCATACGCCTTGGCGGCGTTGTACTGGATCCGCTTCAGGAAGGCGGCCACCTTCTGCACCTGCATCTCGACGATGTAGGAGACCCCACGATGGTCCCGGCACTTGACATCCAAAATGGAATATTTCATCTCCCGAATCTTCGGGGCCAGAAAGGGGTCGAGAATGGTCACCTCGGCGATACACCGATCCCCCTCCAATCCCAAGAGACTCTCCAGGAAACTGACGAGGAGATCCTTGGCGCTCTCGCTGCCGAAAATCTTCTTGAACGCAAAGTCGATGCGTGGGTCGATGAATTTCATGCTGGATCTCCTGGTGACTGCGGGACGCATCAAGCGACCGGATCAGTCTACCCCCTGGACGGCAGCAATGCCACCCTGTTTTCGTGCAAACAAGGCAAATGCCTGCGTCTTGCGCATTTTTTACTGACTCAACAGGTGCCTCCTGAAACATGGCGTAAACTCCCGTCATTCCGCTACTCCATCTGCGCCAGGCTGTAATGAAGCCAGATGAATGGCCCGAAGGAAACCATTGCTCTCCCGTTCCGGGTCGCAAAAGGCCTGGCAGCGCAGCCGCGCCTGTTGCCCCATCCGGTGGCGCAGTGCCGGGTCCAACAGCTTTTCCATGGCCGACACCAGGGCGGACACCTGATCGGGCGCGATGACAAAACCGCTCTCTCCCTCGCAGACCAGGGCTTCGGCGGCACCGCAGGCATCGGTGGTGATCAAGGGCAGCCCGGCCAGGGCCGCTTCCACCAACACCTTGGGAAAACAATCCTTTTTGGTCGGCAACACGCAGACATCAGCCGCCAGATAACGGCTCGCCAGCTCCGCCAGGGGGAGGGGACCGGGAAAAAAGAAAACCTCCGCCAAGCCCTGCCGGGCGGCCTGTTGTCGATAGGCGGAGAGTTCCCACTCTCCGGGTTGGGCCGCCTTGTCGCCGATGCACAGCACGTGAAAACGGTGTCCCCGCTGTTGCAAAATTTCCGCAGCATCCAGCAAGGTGAAAACCCCCTTGAAGCGCAGCAATGTGCCCACAAACAAAAAAATGCAGAGTTCCGGGGGCCAGCCCAACGCCTGCCGGAGGAGGGGGCGGGGCTCTGTGCATTGGGAGAGATAGGCCTGGAAGGCGGTGGCACCCGCCTCAAAGGGGGCATCAATCATCCGGGTATCGGCAATCCGATAGACCGCAGCCAGGGTTTTGCGGGTGATGGGTGTCTGGACGATATGGAGCCGGCAGCGGCGCAGGATCCACCCTTTCAGGAGGCGGATCCACCAACGCCGCCGCCCTTCCCACTGGGGAGGCAGGGTTTGATTGACCGAAATGATGGCGCGCCCCAGCAGGGTGGCAAAGAGCGTCACCGCCAGGGCCGAGCCGCCCTGGATGCCGGAGAGCACCACAATCTCATTTTCCCAGGCACAGGCCCAGGCCCCCCGCCAGTGGATGGA
>JADGCE010000054.1:13102-15991 GCA_015229095.1 Magnetococcales bacterium
CCCCGATAGGTGCGCAGTATCTCCGGATCCGAGAGGGGGTGTGCGCTTTTGCGCCCCAGAAAATAAAAGGCACTGGCACCATCCAGCCCGGCCGGGGTTCGGCTCAACCAGCCATCCCCATATTTCAGCCACCAAAACAGCCAATCGGTCAACCAGTCCGACACAATCGGCCAAAAACGAAAGGGCAGCAGGGCACGGGCAAACTGCTGCAGCATGTGCGCCAGGGCCATGCCGGGGCCGCAGCAGGCACCGGCTTGCAACTGTTCAAAACGTCGCCAATAGCGCCGATGGCCCGTCCAGGTAAAGCGCGTCACGTCAAAGGCTCCCCCATGGTTGGGTTGCAGAAAGGGCAGTTCGCAATAGAGCAATCCCTGCGCTTTCAAGGTACGGAAAACCTCTTTTTCCACCTGAAACAGATCCAGTACATGCTCCAAAACACCTTGCAAAACAATGGCATCAAACGAACAATCCGCGAATGGCAGCCGGGTGGCATCCGCCAACAAGGAGACACTGCGGGTCCAGCGCACATCCAGACCGACCAGGGTGAGATTGGGCAGCTTGTACAGATGATGGATGCCATCTCCCTCATCGCCACAACCCACCACCAGCACCAGGGCATCCGGAATGTCACGCAGCAGGTGGCTCAACTGTTGAAAATTGGCCTCGGCGGCCACATTGCGGCTGAGTCCGGGACGGGCATGCCAAAGTTTGGAAAGCCATCGTCGCCCAGGCCGCACCGGCACCGATGGCGGCGGCGAAAGGGCATCGGCAATGCGGAACAAACTCTCTGATTCATCGAACAAAACAGGTTTTTCATCGATGATCGGCCACTGCCTGGGGGAGGCGGTGCATGCCTCCAGGTGGCAGATCAAGCGATCCCCCTGACGGCTGAGGGCGCCATGGCAACCGGGACAGACCAAAATCTTTTCCAGGAGTTTATGCAAAAGAGTGCTTCCAATGGGTTGGTTGACTCACGTAAGATGAAAGCCTGTTTTCTTTGGGCGTGAGAGCGAAGGGGGGTAAGGTTTCGGTGACGGCACCTCATTATATGACGCACTATGCAGATTTCGTCAAGCACTACCCGATGTGGTTGCGGGCACGCTCACTCCTCCGCGCCGGGGCCCTTTTCATGCTTTCCTTGCGCCAGGCCATGCAGGAACGGCAACAGGCGGTTTATTTTACCTGCTATCACCATGTTTTTGAGGATGAACGCCTGGGCTTTGACCGGCAATTGCGCTATATGAGAAGGTATGGGGAGTTTATCGGTCTGGCGGATGCCGTGGCGCTGCTGCGCGCCAACACCCCCATCGATGGGCGTTATCTCTGCATGACCTTTGACGACGGCTATCACAACTGTCTCAGCAATGCCCTGCCCATTCTGCAGGAACACGCCTGTCCCGCCGCCTTTTTTATCGTGTCGGAACTGGCCGATCAGGCCTCGCAACGCGCCGCCGGGGTCGCCCCTGCGGATCCTGCGGGGGAGGAGGCCTTGTTGCAGCGCATCCTGGGCTTTGCCGGCACCGAGGGGAGGAGGGTGCCTTTTCTCTCCTGGGCAGATTGTCGTCAACTGCAGCAGGCCGGGATGACCATCGCCCCCCATACCCGCAGCCATCGCAACCTGGCCCTGTTGCCCCCGGAAACAGTGCGGCAGGAGATGGAAGGTGCCAGGGCGGATATCCAGCAGCATCTCGGTGTGCGGGTGCCCCACATCGCCTGTCCCGTGGGGCGACCCGGTGTCCATTTTCGCCCGGATGTGGAGCCGGTGATCGCTGAGGCAGCCGGTTTTCAATCCTTTTTTACCTTGGAGCGGGGGCCCAACTGTCAGGGCAGCAACCCCTTTCGGCTCAAACGCGAGCATTTGTGCGCGGGCTGGGGCAATTTCCAGATCCACTATTTTCTCTCCCAACCCTGCCCCAGGCCTGCCCCCTGATGGCGGCCTGGCATCTCACAGAGTGCGCAGCGGAGGCGTGGCAGTTGCACTGGAGGCATGCCCTGCAGGGCAGCTTGTGGCAGAGCTGGGAATATGGCACCGCCCTCTGTCAAACACGCCAGTGCCGGCCACGCCGCTTTCTCATCCAGGATGAGCAGGGGTGCGTGCGGGGTGTCGTCCAGTTTTTGGTGTGGAGTCTGCCAGGTTTGGGTGGGGTGGCCCGCCTCAACGGTGGCCCCGCTGCTGTGGCCACCCCCTGGTCGCTGACCGAGCAGGATCTCTTCCTGCGCGCCCTGCAAAGCACAGCCCGTCGGCAGCGTTGGTGGTATGTGCGGGCGGCCTTTGGCTGGTCAGAGGCCGCAGAGCTGCATCCCTTGTTGCAAAAACACGGCTTCCAACCGCTGCCCCAGCGGGCGGCCTGGGGTTCCCACCGCCTCTCCCTGCAGCCGGATGTGGCGGCGTTGCGGCGCAACCTGGCGGGAAAATGGCGCAACCTGCTGGGCAAGGGGGAACGTCTGGGGATGCGCGTGCAGACCGGTATCGATGCAGAGCGTTGGTGGCAGTTGCACGCCTGTTATCGCGCCTTTCAGCAGGAAAAGGGGTTTACCGGCATTGCCCCGGCCCTGCTTGGCCGACTGCTCGCCCAAAACAACCCCTCCTGGCAGATCCATCTTTTCTCCGCGCACGCCCCATCCCCCCAGAAGGAGCTGCTGGGTCTGCTGGTCACCATCCATCATGGCACAACCGCCACCTATCTGATCGGCTGGACGGCGGGGGAGGGGCGGCGTTGGCAAGCCGGCTATCTCTTGCTGTGGCAGGCCATTGTGCTGGCCAAGAGCCAGGGGCTCGCATGGTTTGATCTGGGTGGCGTCAACGAAGAGACCACGGCGGGGATTCGCCATTTCAAGAGGGGCGTGGGCGGCCTGCCCTACCAGTGGGTGGGAGAGTGGCGTTGGCGC
>JADGCE010000055.1:0-2620 GCA_015229095.1 Magnetococcales bacterium
TGCAAACCAAACTGAATGCCCAGCAGAAGGACTATATTCGCAAGGTGTACAATTCGGCCAATTCCCTGCTCCGGATTATCAACGATATTCTTGATTTTTCCAAAATCGAGGCCGGAAAAATGTCCATGGAATCCATCCACTTCTCTCTGGAGGAAGTATTGGGCAGTGTCGTCTCCATGATTTCTCTGCAGGCCAAGGAAAAGAATTTGGAAGTGGTTACAGAGACCGCCATGGATATGCCCACAGGTTTTGTGGGAGATCCGTCACGGTTGGGCCAGGTTCTACTCAACCTCACGAATAACGCCATCAAATTTACCAGGACGGGCGAGTTGGTGATTGTTACCGAACTGTTGGAAAAGGGCGAGGGGTTTGTGCGCATACAGTTCACCGTGCGAGATACAGGTATAGGCATGACGCCTGAGCAGGTGGCCGGGCTGTTCCATGCTTTTACCCAGGCGGACTCGTCCACCACCCGGAAATATGGCGGAACCGGGCTTGGGCTCACCATCTCCAAACGTTTGATCGAGATGATGGGAGGAACCATCCGGGCGGAAAGCAAACTGGACAAGGGCACCAGCTTCACCTTTGACGTGCTCCTGGGGGTTTCCGAACAGGTGACCGTCAAGTCGCTGATTCCTTCCAGCGACCTGCGTGGCATTAAAGTTCTGGCCGTAGATGACAACGAGAGTGCCATCACCGTTATGGCAGACTATTTGACCTCCTTTACCTTCCATGTAATCAAGGCACGGGATGCCAGGGAGGCCATCCTGGCTGTGCACGAGGCGGACTTGGCCGGGAAACCCTTTGATCTGGTGATCATGGATTACATGATGCCGGGAACGGATGGGATTACCACTGTGGCAAAAATGCGTAACGAGCTGAGTCTGAGCAAGTTCCCTTTGGTGATTATGGCCACGGCTTACGGGGAGGATGATGTGGTCAAACGGGCGGACGAGGAGGCTCTGGTGGATGGTTTTCTGGTCAAACCGATCAGTCCGAGTCTGCTTTTGGAGGTCATCATGGAGGCATTCGGCCACGCCCAGATTGACGGCAAAAAAAGCGGGATGGCGTATGCCGGTGTTCGGGATTTCGGAGGAGCACTGGCCGGTGCCAGGATTTTACTGGTCGAGGACAACGAAATCAACCAGCAGGTGGCGAGGGAACTGTTGGAACAGGCCTGCATCACCGTGTTGCTGGCCGAAAATGGCAAGCAGGCGGTGGAGATGGTAGCCAGAGAACGCCTGGATGGCGTACTGATGGACTTGCAAATGCCGGTCATGGATGGGTTGACCGCCACGAGAGAAATTCGGAAGAATCCCCGCTTCGCCCATCTGCCCATCCTTGCCATGACGGCCAATACCATGTCGGGTGATCGGGAACTTTGTCTGGAAGCGGGCATGCAGGATCATATCGCCAAACCGATAGATCCCAAAGAGATGTTCACTACCCTGGTGCGGTGGATCAAGCCAGAATCTGCCAACTCTTCCCCAAAATTGGCAGAACAGGGGATAGATCAGGACAAAAGACGGGCAGACAATAAAGCAGAGCAGGCTTTTTTGCCAGACATTCAGGGGATTGACACCCAATCGGGCTTGTTACGCATGGGGGGCAATATCAAGGGATACCAGAATCTTCTAACAAAATTCCGCATCAACCATGAGAGTGCTGATACCGGCATGCGTGCGGCGTTGGCGGGCAATGATTTGATCTTGCTGGAACAACTTGCTCATACATTGAGGGGGGTATCGGCTACCATCGGTGCGGGCACTCTGGCGGGCAGGATTGAACTCTTGGAATCTGCCATCAAGAAAAAATCAGGTTCTGAACATATCGAACAGTTGTTGGGTGATTTGGCTACTGAATTGGCCTGCGTTTGCAAAGCGATTGATCAATCATTATCCAAATGTCTTCCAAGACGACCAGACATGCCTTTGCAAGCCGCTGTTCCATCGCATCCTGGCAGAGTTAAAGAGGTGGTTCTCCCCATTCCGCCCCTGCCAGGCATCGATTTGGCCCAAGGAATGCGCCATCTGGGAGACAACACCACGCTGTATCGCAATGTGCTGCTGAAGTTTGCCCGCAATCAGGTCGGAGCTTGCGGGGAGATGGCGCAGTGTTTGGCATCCGAGGATTTTACGGCATTGAAACATGCAGCTCATGGTTTGAAGGGCGTTTCTGCCACTCTTGGCATGTTGAAATTGGCGGATTTGGCTGGAAGGATCGAAAAACAATCGGTAGATCCAGAGGGATTGAAAGAGTTGCGAAAATTACTGCCCAAGATATCCAAGGAAATGGCGTCCATTGTATCCACTATCGAAACCACACTGGTGCAGGAGAGCAGCGTGGTCATGGAAAAGAAGCAACCAGGAAAGGATGGCAGTCCGGAAGAATTGGCTCCCTTGTTTCGGAAAGCTGTTCTGTTGCTCGTTGACTTTGACTCTTCGGTGGAAAGGGTTGTGGAAGAAATCGAACAACTCGCACGTAATGACATTCGCAGGGAAAGGATGGAATCCATCCAGGTAGCACTTGGTGCCTATGATTATGAAACCTGCCTGACGCTTTTTCATGCCTGGGCCAAAGAGGAAGGCTTTGATCTGGAGGACCAGCCATCGTGAACGAT
>JADGCE010000055.1:2720-15776 GCA_015229095.1 Magnetococcales bacterium
TGACGTGAATTGAACAAATTGAAAAAAGGAACAATCATGAATACCAATCCATCTGAAATTCTAAAACCCATGGAAGGCATCATCCTGCTGGTGGACGATCAACCGGAACAGATTGATATTATAAAAGCGATGTTGGAACAAAATTTTATCGTCAAGGTTGCCGTCAAAGGCAATCTTGTATTCCAAATATGTCGTGCAGGAGTCATTGATCTAATCCTTCTGGATGTTATAATGCCAGGCATGAACGGGTATGATATCTGTCGACAATTGAAGATGAATCCAGAAACACGAGACATCCCTGTTATTTTTTTGACCAACAGGGATACGCAAAATGATGAGACAATGGGCTTGCAACTGGGTGCCATCGACTTCATCCGCAAACCAAGCAGTCCGGCCGTCGTGCTAACCAGATGTCGTAATACGATTTCCCATCAACGATCAAAAATTGATCTCAATCATAAAAATGATGAGCTCCAATTGACACTGCTTGAACTTAAAAAATCAATGAAAATTAGTGAGGATATGGAACGTATTTCCCGTCATGATCTGAAAGGTCCACTATCCAGCATTATTGGTTTTCCAGAGCTTCTTCTGGAAGATGATAACCTTACAAAACAACAAAGAAAGTTTATCAAGACGATCGAACAAAGTGGTTATACTTTACTGGAAATGATTAACAAATCACTGGATCTTTTCAAGATGGAAAATGGCACATATATTCTTCAACCTGAAAAAGTAGATCTATTGGCGCTATTAAAAAAGATTGTGGATGATATCGGAATCAGATCATGCCACAAAGGAGTCCAGATTGATATTGTTGGCGAATACTGTTCTGACAATCCTGAGTCATTCATTATCTTTGGGGAGAAGATGCTCTGCTATCCAATATTCTACAATCTGATATTGAATGCGGTCGAGGCATCTTGCAAGAATGGTAAGATTGGCATTTATCTGACAAGGAATGGAGGTTTTGGAACCATCCAGATCATCAATTCCGGGGAAGTTCCACATGTCATTCGGGAACATTTTTTCGACAAGTATATAACTTCCGGCAAGGAAGATGGAACCGGCCTGGGAACCTATTCCGCCTGGTTGGCCACAAAAACGCAAGGCGGCAGGATCGACCTGGATACGAGTCAGACCGGCAGAACAGCAGTGATTGTGACCTTGCCATGTCCGCCATGAAGCGACACATGACGTCCAGGAATGGAGTGTCAATAGCCGACCAAAGTGTACCAGGCATGTTCACCCAAAGTGTACCACCCTGACGGCCACACTCCCCATCAACGCAGCGTCTTGAGAAACAGGATCACTTTCCAGATTTTTTTCTCATCCAGCACATCCTTGTAGGAGGGCATCCGCCCTCCAAAGTCGTGCCCACCCTTGGCAATGATCCAAAACAGATAGGCATCCCGGTCCAACAGCTCACTGCCTGCCCAACTCAATTTTTCCACAGTCCAGTTTTGACGGACAGCATCGGCGCCATTGCCTCGTCCCGTGTCGCCATGACATCGGGCACAATATTCTATATAATATTTTCCACCCTCATATATATTTTCCAGATCCGCCGCCAGGGGGTTGACCAGGAGCTGATTGGCACTACAACTGGTTTTGAGATATTCCCGGCAATAATAATTTTTCATGTTGTTTTTATAGAAATAATCCACGCTCTTGTCGGCCATGGAGTGGCCTTGTTGCACGCTCTCCCGGTTGGTGAATGGGCTCTGCTCCTGCTCTTTCTCCTGCATGTTGGCGACGGGAGAGGGCTCCACAGCGGTGGGATCGTTGGACAGAAGGTGCCACGGCAGATAAAAAAGGGCCCCTGCCAACACGACGACAAGAAACAACGAGACAAGGCCATAACGGCGGATTCTGTTCCAGAAAGGGCGCCTGCGCTCCACAAACCGATCATCCTGGCGGGTACGACTGGCCGCCGTGTGGGGTTCCGGCGGATCCAACGCTTCCGAGGGAATCGGCAGATCCGCAGCAGGAGATACACGCAGCACCTCCCGTCTGGCATGAGCGGCCAAAGGGGGCGCGGCCACCGGTTGGAACGCCTCCGGAGAGGGGGGCGGGTCCGGTTTGCCAGGCGTGTCATTGCCTTCCACAAAGGCATCGAAAGAGGGATCCTCCTTCAAACCCGCCAGAATGGCATCCCCATCCCGCATGATCCGATACACTTTCAGGAGGGGATTGCGTGCGATGGTTCCCTCTTGCAGCAACACATGGATAAAATCGGCGATGGACGCCGCAGTCGCCAACCATGCCTCTTTGGGGCAGCCTTTTCTGAATATCCAAATAAAATAGTCAAAGAGGTCATCCTCTGTGACCATATGAATTCTCTTGCCCCTTTTATAGATATACAGGAGAAAATCAAAAATGAGCAAAAAATTTTCATCCAGCTTTTTTTCCGTCAGATAGTGACTGGCAATATGTTTATAAAGATTGCCAACAGCCCGCATCTCCTCTTTCTGATGGGCAGAGATGCTCTCCAGTGCTGCATCTCTCCAGGAAGAGGAGAGATATTTGTCGATCCAGCGGCGTGGACTTTTTGCTTTCGTTTCCATGACAGTTGATTTTCTCAGCCGGCCATTCAAACCACACTCTGCAGATGGGCCACATACCAATCCATCGCTTCCTCAATACCCTGTGCAAACCCATGGCTGGGATGATAGCCCAACATGCTTTGCGCTTTTGATATATCCGCCAGGGAGTGGCGCACATCCCCTGGCCTGAACGCCCGATAAAGGGGCTGCACGCCTCCCAGATCACGCCGCCGTTTTCTCAGCCCCTCCACAATCCGGGCAAACAGGGCGTTCAAGGTGGTACGCTCTCCACATGCCACATTGTAGAGCTGGTTGATGGCTTCCGGATGGTCGGTGCAGGCTGCCAGCAGATTGACCTGCACACAATTGTCGATATAACAAAAATCCCGACTGCTCTCCCCATCCCCATTGATGTAGACGGGCTCTCCCTGCAACAGGTTGCCAATCCAGGCCGGGATGACCGCTGCATAGGCGCCATGGGCATCCTGGCGACGGCCAAACACATTAAAATAGCGCAACCCGATGCTCTCCAGACCATGGGTCTGGGCAAAGACCGCCGCATAAAGCTCATTGGCATATTTGCTGACCGCATACGGGGAGAGGGGTTGGCCAATCTTCTCTTCCCGCTTGGGCAGGTCGGGACGATCCCCATAGACGGAGCTGGAGGCTGCATAGACAAACCGTTTGACCCCCGCCTGCTGGGCCGCCACCAGCATGTTCAGGAAACCCTCCACATTCACCTGGTTGGTGGTGATGGGATCGGCAATGGAACGGGGCACGGAACCCAGGGCCGCCTGGTGCAACACCCGATCCACCCCCTGGCACACCTGCTGGCAATCGGCCAATGAGCGGATATCCATCTCATGAAAGTGCACCCGCTGCCACTGCTGCGGGGTGACGACCGCCTGCACCTGTTCCAGGTTGTGGCGATATCCGGTGGCAAAATTGTCGATCGCCCGCACCCGTTGATCCAGGCGCAGCAGGGCTTCCAGCAGGTTGCTGCCGATAAAACCCGCCGCCCCGGTGATCAACCAGGTTTGCGGGTGGGCCTGCAAATGCTGGCACAGGGTTGCGTAGTGCTGCATGCCTCTTCTCCTCTTCTACAGGCGTCCATCCACGGCCTCAGCCGGCAGGATATGTTTCACGTCAAAAATGACCGCACCCTCTACCCCCAGTGCCCGAATCTGCTCCACCCCCATGGCGACAAATTGTTGGTGGGCAACCGCCAGCACGATGGCCTGATAGCGGTTGGGCTCCGGCTCGGCAATCCAGCTCAGCCGCTGCGCCTCCACCCCCCTCTGTACCAAGGAAGCCAAGGCCTGTTGCCCCTCCTCCTCTGCCACCCAGGGGTCGCAGACGGCCACATGCAGGTGGAAGCGACACAACTCTTCAACAACACTCAAAACCAATGTATTTCTGACATCGGGGCAGTTTTCCTTGAAGGTCAACCCCATCACCAGAACGCGGGCATGCACCAGGGAGAGCCCTTTGCGGGTCATCAACTGCACCACCTGATTGGCCACATAGAGACCCATTTTGTCATTGACACGCCGTCCGGCCAGGATGATCTCTGGAAAATAGCCCAGTTCTCGCGCCTTATGGGTCAAATAGTAAGGATCGACACCGATGCAGTGCCCTCCCACCAATCCTGGCTGAAATTTTAAAAAATTCCACTTGCTGCCTGCTGCGGCCAACACCTCCTGGGTGTCGATGCCCATGCGGTTGAAGAGCATGGCCAGCTCGTTCATCAGGGCAATATTGATATCCCGTTGAATGTTTTCAATCACCTTGGCGGCTTCGGCCACCCGAATGGAGGAGGCTTTGTGGGTGCCGGCCTGGATGATCTGTCGATACAACCGGTCCACAAACTCTGCCGCCGCCTCTGTGGAGCCGGAGGTGATTTTGACAATGTGGGAGAGCCGATGTTCCTTGTCGCCCGGATTGATGCGCTCCGGGCTGTACCCCACGGTAAACTCATGGTTGCAACGGAGGCCGGAGCCCTTTTCCAAAACCGGCACGCAGATCTCTTCGGTGGCACCCGGATAGACGGTGGATTCAAAAATGACACAATCACCGGGGCGGAGGTGCGGCGCCACGCTCGCCGACGCGCTTAAAAGCGGCCCCAGGTTGGGGCGTTTGTGGAGATCCACAGGCGTGGGAACGGCGACAATATAGACGGTACAGGGCGACAGGTCGGCGGGTTGGCTGCTGAAGCGGAGCAGGCGGGCTTCGGCCAACTCCTCGGCAGAGACCTCCAGGGTATGATCCTCCCCCCTTTGCAAGGCCTCGATACGGCCATGCTGGAGATCAAACCCCAGGGTGGGAAACATTTTTCCGAAGGCGACCGCAAGGGGCAAACCGACATAGCCCAAGCCAACCACGCCAATTTTTAACGTGTCCATCGGGGATATCCCTCTTCAAGAGGGGGCCTAGCTGGCCCTTTTGCGGGCTGGAATGACGGTCACACCGCGCAATCCCAACCCCAGCAGTACCATAAAATAGAGCGCATTGACAGGGATCTGGAAATTAAAATCGGCCAATCCATGGATGGTCAGGGAGAGTGTGGCCACCAGACTGGCGTACAACAGGGCGACGGCCAGGGGATCCCGACGTTGCCCATAGGCCCGGACCATGAGCCACCAACTGCTTAAAACGGCGACGGCCAGCAACCCGTAGCCGACGGCACCCCGTTCTGTCAAAATTTCCAAATGATCGTTGTGGGCATGGTCGAAGAGCACGTGGGAGATGGCGGGATGCTGGTAACGGGGATAAACAAACAGAAAGGTGCCGCTGCCGCTGCCAAAAAGGGGATATTCCTGGGCAATCTGCCCGGCGGTGGCGAGGACGGCCAGACGTCCCTCCTGCTGAATATCGGTATCCAGATAGCGTCCCACGAGCTGTCCCAGCCCCACGCAACTGCCCATCAAAGAGGAGACCATCAGGAGCACGACCGCCAGGCGGGCACGGGAGAGGCGCGCGCTTGTGCCCCGGGTGGGCCTAGCCAGGGCGGCCACCAGCAGCAGTGCCAACAACAGGGCACCGTTGCCGCCTCTGGATTGGGTGAGAAAGAGGGTGCTCACCAGGGCGATGGTGGCTGCAACCAGCAGACCATTGGCACTGCTGATAAACTGCAATCCATTGTAAAAACGGTCTTTCCAGGAATGAACAGCCCCTGTTGGAACATGTTCGCTGCGCAGCAGGGCGATGGCAACCGGGATGATCAGTTCCAGAAAGCCGGCCAGATGGTTGCGATTGACAAAACTGCCCCGCACATCATGACCAAAGCTGGCGGTCAAAAGGTTGATCCCCACCTGCAACATGCCGCTGCCCAATAACGTCCAGAGAAGTTGGCGCAGCCGTTGCCGGGTGGGGGTCAGCACCAGGGTGAGCCAAAAAATACCCAGATAGGCCATGCCTTTGAGCCATTCCACCTGGGTGACGTGGGCATCCAGGCTGATGGGACCGGAGAGGAGATCGGCCTCTGCCATCTGCCGCAGGGTGAGGGTGGTGGGAGAGAGATGGGCCAGGAGAGAGGGGGGCCAGGGCACAATCTGCCAGAGGGGATAGAGGGTGGCCAGCAGCATCCACAGCAAAACCGGTCGGCATGGCCCCAGGATCGGTTCCAGGGGTTGCTGCGCCTGCCAACGGCTGACCAGCCACGCCGCCAAGAGGAGAAAGGTCCAACATTCCAGCAGCCCCCAGGCCCAGGCCCGATTGCTGCCCAGGGGCAGCGGTGCCCAGAGCAGCAAGGCGAGAAAGGCCCAGAAGAGCCCGCGTTGGAGTGCCGTCTCCCGGTCGCTGGTCAGCGAGACGGGGAGAGCTGTTGGTATCTCTTGTGCCATTGCGGATATTTTGCCAAAAGGGGTTGAAGCTGCTTCAAAAGCTGATATTTGGCGGCCTGTTGCAGGATGATCTCACCCTCCTGTGCGAAAGTCTGCTCCAGCAGGTTGTCCATCAAGGCCCGTTGTGGACCATCCAGCAGGGACCACAAGGCAAAACCGATGCGGATGGCAGGCAGTTGCACATCCCGGGAGCGGGGTGCAAACCGGAGGGCGCGACCCCAATCGGCCATGACCTGGGCCGGAGCTTCGCCGCTTTGCAGGCGTGCCTGTGCCAACAGGATCCACAGGGCCCCCCAGGTCGGGCGCAACTGCAGTGCCCGTTGGTAGGCGAGGATGGCCTGTCGCCAATCGCCTTTGGCCTGGGGTGACCAGGGAGAGTGGCGCAAGGCGTGGTGATGGTGCAGACGGCCCAGCAGGGAAAAGGTATCGGCATTGTCAGGTTCCAGGGATTGTGCCCTGGCCAGACCCGCCACCGCCGCCCGCCAGCGCTCTTCTGTCGCCGGTGTGGAGGCAACGGGCGCGGTGGAGAGGGGCTGTTCCACCTGTTCCCACCCCTCCAACACCCAACGGGCGGGATAGCTGTGGAGGGCCGCCATACCCCAGCGTCCTGCCCACACCGCCATGCCCAGGGCCAGAGAGAGGCCCACGCCGATCCACGCCCCCCGCAATCCTGGCGGCGTCATCCATGGGCGGCACCAGCCGCGCAGATCCTCCATGGTGGGGCAGCAAGGCCGTCTCACGCTTTAACCCCCTCCTTCCCCTCTTCTTCCTGTTCCTGTTCCACAGCGGCATCGCCATAACTTCCATAGGTGCCGTAGCCATAGCCGTAGCCGTAGCCATAGCCTCCTCCATACCCCTGTTTACCCCCATAACGCATCATTTTTTTGGTATCCACCGTATTGAGCACCAATCCCAGTAAACGGGCGTTGACCCGCGTCATCTGCTGGATGGCCCCACGCACCAGGTTGCGTTGCGTTCTGCCGGCCATCACCACAAAGACCACACCGTCCGACAGTGTAGAGAGAATACGGGCATCTGTAACGGCCAAAACCGGCGGCGAGTCGACGATAATGCGTTGATACTCCTGACGCAAAACCGCCATGGTCCGGGACCATTTTTTGGAGGCCAGGGCCTCGCTTGGGTTGAGCTGATGGGTTTCGCAGATGAGCAGGTGGATGCCATCCCGGGATTGGGTGATCTCCCTGCGCACGGCCTGGATCTCCTCGGCGGTGGGTGGCCCGGTGGAAGCGGCCACCGATGTGCCCTGCCCATCCGCCTGCCAGTGGTTCAGGTCGGTCAACAGATTGTTGATGTTGCCCTCCAGATCCAGCTTGAAATATTTGTTCATCCGGGGTTTGCGCATGTCTGCCTCGATCAGCAAAACCCGCTCACCCGCCAGATGAAAGGCACGGGTCAAATTGATGGAGACGGTGGTTTTACCCTCTTGCGGGGTGGTGGAGGTGACCGTAATCACCTGCGGAGGTTGGTCCAGGGTCAGCACAAGACCGGTGCGGATGGCGCGCACAGCCTCGGCATAGGGAGAGCGGGGTTGGTTGATCATCATCCCTTCGGGAGAGATGGGACGGCGTGCCGATGCGTGCAGTTTGGGCAGCGTGGCCAGAATGGGCAGACCGATGGAAAGTTCCAGATCCTCCGGATTTTGAATGGTACGGTCCATATTTTCCAGCAGAATGGCCAACAAAATGCCCAACAGCAGGCCGACGACAATGGCCATGCTCAAACTCCGGCGTTTGTTGGGGGTAAAACTCGACGCCGGCGGCTTGGCCGGGTCGACAATACGGGCATTTTCCGCTTCCATCCCCTCGCTGACACCCGTCTCTTTGAAACGCTTTTGGAACAGCTCATACAGCTGACGGTTGGCCTGCACCTCTCTTTCCATATTGCCGAGAATAAACACCTTTTTCTGATAGGTCTGCAGACGGTTTTTTTGTTCCTCCAGTTGTTGTTCGGCTTTGCTCTCCTGTGTGGCGGCGATGGAATAGTCATGCTTGGCAGCCGCAACAGCGCGATTCACCTCCTGAGAAACCTTTTTCTTGAGATCGGCCAACTCTGTCTTGGCCCGCAGAATCTGCGGATGTTTTTCCCCGTATCGACTCGACAGCTCGGAAAGCTGCATGCTCACCTTGGAGGCCTCTTTCAGGAGATTGTCCACCATGGGATTATCCTTGAGGGGAAGATCCTCCAGGTGATCCTTGTACTCCTCCATGAGGGCCTGCAACCGCTCGTAGCGCACTTGCGTTTCGGTCCTCTGGGAGTGGGCCTGCATCAACTTGTTGTTGAGGGAGGAGAGCAACTGGGTCTCCATGCTCTCCTCTTCCGTAGAGCCCAACATGTCGGAACTGCTACGAAACTCCTGCAGCTTGCGCTCGGACTCCTCCAGACCATGCCGCAAACCTTCCAGCCGTTTCATCAGCCAGTTGGCGGCATTTTGGGTCATTTTCAACCGCGCCTCCAACATTTGGTCGATATAGACCTGCGCCACGGTGGTGGCCACCTTGGCGGCCAGTTCGGGAGATTCTGAAATGAATGAAATGTTGACCAGCTGACTGTTGCGCACCGGTGCTACGGTGATCCGCGAATTGACGACATTCACCAGATTGGCAAAATGGCCCTCGTCGGCATCCACACTGGCCGGTTTGGCCTCCTCCACCGGGGGTGCCTCCGGTGCAGGAGGCAGATAGGCCTGCAACCATTTGGGAATCCAGTTATCCCGCGACCATCCTTTACGTTTTTTCTGGTGTTTTGGATTAAACTCCGGGGCCAAATCCAACCGCTCCTGCCGCACCACCTCCTCGACCAGATGTCGGCTTTTCATCAGTTCGATCTGGGTTTGCATATAGCTTTGTGAACTGTAATCCGCGCTGTAAACATTTTCGATGGAGACAACTTTTGCTTTGCTCTGCTCAATCAACAATACCGCCGTTGCCTGATACATGGGAATCAGCGTGGACAGATGCATGGCCGTGCCAAGGGTGACCAAAAACGCCACACTGAGCACTTTCCATTTGTGTTTGAGCACCACATGCCAGTAATAGAGCAGGCGAATGCCGCTATCTTCCTCGTCGCGACTGGCCAGGCCCACCTGGGCACTCTCAGGGGATGGTTGGAAAGCCACATTTTCCGCACTGGAGCCGCCGGGCAAAGGCTGGATGTCTGTTGCGCTGTTACTGGCCATGGAAAGTCCTACCAAAAACTGGCGGTAACATGAATGACATCACCCGGCAGGACAAAGTCGTTCAGAGTGATGGGACGCTCCTTGAAAAGGGGATCGTCGTCGTGTACCACCAGGATGCCCTTTTTGTCGGCATACTCGGTGAACCCCTCGGCCAAGGCAATGGCTTTGCGAACGGTCAAACCGGGTTGAAAGGGATAGCCTCCGGCTTTTTTGATCTCCCCGTGCATGTAATAGACGCGATATTCGGCGACGGCAACAAAGACACTGGGATCCACCAAAAAACCCTCGATCAGTTTTTTGCGAATCAGCTCTTCCGCCTCCTTGGCCGTCAAATTTGCGACGCGCACCTCCCCCAGCATCGGCAAATTAATGCCACCTTGCGCGGAGACTTTGGCGTCGACGCTGAGATTGGGTTCATTCTCCACCGTGATTTTGATTTTATCTCCTGGGCCAATGTGATAGGAAAATTCCGAACCCTCTCCCGCCTCCTGGGGCGTGGTGGTGAGGGGTACATGGAGAATATCCCGTGGGAGAATGGGGTCATCCATGCCCACCGGGGTGAGCAGCTCCCAACCCGAATGCTGGCGACGGGTCAGGGTGATGCGGCTGCGGTCGGCAAAAGGGGCCAAACCATCGGCGGCTGCAATCGCCTTGCTGACCGACATGCCGGGCTGGAAGGGAAAAGTGCCGCTTTTTTTGACTTCGCCGTGCACATGATAACCGGGATATTTGAGCACGGCCACGGCAACCGCCGGACGGAGCACATAGCCATCCTGCAACCATTTATGCAACTTTTCTTCCAGGCTTTTGGCCGTCACCCCTGCGGCAGACACCTCTCCCAGCAGCGGAAAGGGGATACTGCCCTGGTCGGAAATCTGCCCCTCAAAGGTCAATTCCGGTTCATCTTCCACCGTGATTTTGATGGCATCCCCGGCTTCCAGACGATAACCCGTCAGCAGGGCATCGGCCGCAAAACCGGAGGAGAGCAGCCAAAAGGAAAAGAACACAACGATCCCCCAGCCAACCCGCCGGAGGCTCGCAACAGCGTTCGTGCTCTTTTTTGGTGCCGTTCCCCTCATCATCCGATCCTTCCGCGTTAGAACGTTCCCGTCACGGACAGCATCAGGGCATTGCTGTCATAACCCGCATCGAGAACGGTGCTGCGTTTGATTTTGTGAATAAATTCCGTATTCAGGGTAAACCATTCGGGCAATTTGTATTCCATGCCCAACCGGCTGGTCCAATAATTTTCCTGTTTGGCCGTTTCAAAGGTGCTGGTATTCAGCTCAAGGCCGGCCAGCAGCCGCCACCCCGGACGCAGTGCATGGTTCAGACCGAGTTGAAAACCGGTGGAGATAAACCCTTCATTCTGATCCTCGCTCTCTTGAAAATTGCGATGGCTGGTAAAATTGATCCGGGTCCGCACCTGGGGTTGCCACACAAAACCGGACTCCCAGGTGAGATTGAGGTTGTCCTTGTTGGGGGCATTTTCCAATACCTTTTTGGTAACACCTATCTTTGTGTTGGACTCGGTTCTGGCCGTCGCCTTCCAACCGGCTCCGACCAGAAAACGGCTCTCGGTGCTGCTCAATTGGGGTGAATGCTCATAATGGGTCGCCTTGTATCCCATTTCCGTCAGCAGGTGGGTCTTGGGCGTCAAGGACCACTTGAAGGTCACCCCGCCATCGTTCCAGTCTCGATCCTGACTGCTCTGATTGTTGTTCAGGGAGAGGCGATCCCCATGCTCCAGCTTCAGTTCACTGGTCAGACGGCGCATTTTCCAACGGGCCGTCCCTTTGGCGGTATTTTGCAACCAGGCATTGGGACCGACGGGCACGGTCGCCCCCCCGCTTTTGACCGTTGCCTTGCCCGGCACCCCGCGTTCATCGTGTTCTATGGCCGCCAGATAGCCCAGATCAAGCTCCAGACGACGGGATGGGGCCAGCTTGGCCTGCATGTCGAGCTGGTGATCGATGTTGTCTTCGGTTTCCAACACCTGATAGTGCTTGATGGTATTGCTGTAGGTGACATCCACCTGGTTGCGTGCCCAATGGGTCAACAGTTTCAGCACCGTTTTGAGCTGTTCCATCACATCACTGCGGGTGTTGGTCGCCGTTTTGTAGACGTTGTCCTCCCAGCGCAGGGAGGGTGTCACCTCAGGGTGGAGGCGAAAGATGCCCACGGCAATCCCCTGGGGGCCCCGACGGGCGGCAGAACCCGAGGCACGCCCGGCAACCGGGCCGCTGCCACTCCCCTCCTGTGGGGGATCCCAGTTGGAGGTGTCCACCCCCATCCCCGCATCCAGCACGGTATAATGGGCCCCTCGGCCATCGGCTCCCTCTGCGGGCGGCACACCCTCCAGGGCCAGGGCCGTCGCCGGCAGGACAACAAGGAGCGGGACCACCCTCCATACCGGACAAACGGTGGAAAGAACAGCCTTATTGCCCCCGATGGCAACCCGATGATTGGATGTCATTCCTGTAGACATGGTGGAGAAGGGGTGCGTAAAGTGTCAAACAAAATCCGTTCCTTCCCTGTTGGCAACGGGCGGGAGAATCTGCACCTCCGGCCAGCGGGAAGCGAGCAGTTTTTATGCCATGTTAATGTTTGCTGGCGGGATGGGGCGTGGAACAGGTGTAGGTGCCGGCGGAAGGTTGCATGCACTCCGTGCAGCCCAACGCAAACGGGATAACAAAGGGGTCAGAGATGCGTTATGGCATCTCCCGGATGCTGTCACCAGACTTTTGGCTGGAACTGCTCATCATTGGCCATCCGCAGCGTCTCTCCTGCCTGCTCAATGACAAACAGACCGCCGTTGATGGCAAAACGGCAGACATTTTCCTCTATCACCATGGCGGCAACGGCGCCGACGGCCTTTTTGTTGGCATATAGCGGGATGAACGCCTTGAAATTTGACATCTTTTCCAGATGATCCCGGACATCGTCCACGGTCAATTTGCTCTTGACTTCTACCAGCACAACGGAATCAGTATTGTCTACCAGCAGATCCACTTCCATGTTGCGCCCATCCGGTAGTGTGGCACTCACCCGCCGACTGACCATATGCACCGGAATGCCGCGTTCAGCAAACAGCGTCTTGCAGGCGGGTGCGACCAACCCTTCTACAAATTCACCCAACCGCCCACCAAGGCGATCCATATTTTTGGACATTTCCTTGATTTTGCGGTCGGTGTCCTGAAACCTGCGATCCATTTCCGCCCTGCGTTCCCGGTCTTCACGGACCATTTCCTGGAACTGGCGGTTGGTCTCCTCAAACATCTTCCAGACATCGTCGACAGTCAGTGCGGTGCTCATGGATAATCTCCTTCTGTGCAAATCCAGCTTGACCGCCAGTGTATCAAAAAAAATCAGCCGCAGATAGCGTTATGTGAGTCAGCGTCGACGGCAAATGCGTCGTTGGAGGCCGCGCACCGGGTGAATCCATTGTGGTGAGCACAGGCGGGGCAATTCC
>JADGCE010000056.1:0-5898 GCA_015229095.1 Magnetococcales bacterium
TGCCCGGACGAGGTCGCCCCCGCCGGCATACTTCCAGTGCCATCCACCTCCAGGGTATAATCCACCCACGCCGTCGGCAAAGAGAGACGACCCTTGCCAGAAACCTGCAGGGTGGGGGAAAAGAGACGCAAGTCGCTGTTCTCCAGCATCCCGGCAGCGATTTGCGCCGTCGCCGTCAACTGTCTGAAGGGGGTGCTGCCGCCCCGCCCGCCTGACTTTTCCGACCCGGACTTTTCCTGGCCGGCAGAAGAGGCGCGTTGCTCCCGCTGGGCCGCATGAGCCTCCCGAAACCGCTCCCCCATATCCAACCCCTGCACACTGCCCTCCTGCACCATCACGCTCAGGTTGCCCTGCAGGTTTTTCCACAACCCCTCGGCATCCCTCCCCCGACTGCTGAGGTGGGTCACCAGGTTGGCCGATCCCCGCAACCAGCGCAGCGGGGGAAACGGACGCAGCAGGGGTTCCAACTGCATATCCGTGATACTCTTGTCCACCACAAGCTGCGGCTCGGCACCCTGGAGATCCCACTGCACCCGCCCCTCCAGCACCCCGTCATGCGCCGAAAGACGATAGGGTTGCAACCGCAACTGACGATCGCGCAGCTCCATGGCCAACGAAAGATCGGTCAAACGGGTCGCGGCCAGACGCAACTCCCCCAAACGCAACCGCCCTTGCAGATCCACCCCATCCAACCAGGCAACGGGCAGCTCCGGCAGCCACGATTCGGGAGCCATCACCCCGACCAGCCACTGGCTGGCTCGCCCCGCCTCGTTGCGCTCCAGGGAAAACAGGCGATCCAGATCCAGACTCTCCCCCTGCAGGTCAAACCGAATCATCGACTTGCCCGCAACAGCCTCCTCGCCAATCTGCCAGCTCAGATCTCCGGCAATCCGGGCACCGCCCAGATCCAGTACCATCCGGGTCACGGCCAGGGATCGCTCATCCATGTGGAAGATCGCTGAACCGGCACCGGCCTGCATGGCGGTGGGATCGTTGATGGGGGGCAACGAACGCCCCATGGCCACCCACAAATCTCCCGGAGAAAAACGCACCGAAGAGAGCTCCACATCAACGCTGGGTCGGCTCAGCAGATGATCACCATGCAGATGGCCCTCCATCTGGATTTGCGCCGGACCGCTGATCCGCAACGGATTGATATGCACCGTCTCCTGCCGCCAATCCATGTCGATCGGGGAGTGAAAGGCCAACTCCACCCCGGCCGGAGGGAGCTGATCCGACTTGACCCGCCAAGTCACGCCACCCTGGGGCAGCCGCACCTTGCCGGTGGAAAGATCGGCCTCTGCCGCTCCCTTGCTGGTCAGGGTAAATTCCCGGAACAACGCCCCGTCACTCCAAACGGTCAGCCGGCTGTCCCCCTGGCTGATGTGGAGACTGTGGGGCTCTGGCCCCATGGTCACATGGGAACGCCAAACCAGCTCCAACTCTTTGGCAGGCGGCAGGTCCACCTGGCCACGCACAATAATTTCCGTGTTTTGCCAATGGGTGATGGCACGATCGGTGCGCGCCGGTTGACGATAGGAGAGACTCACATGGCCTGCAAAGGGGGGATCCGGAATCGTCAAGTCCGCCTGCACCTGCACGGGACGGTGAGTCCCGCCCCCCGTTGACTGGGGGGTGAAATGCACATGGAGGGCCTGCAAACAGGAGGGTTCATCCCCAGCCCCTGGCCGGCAATAGCGCCCCGACCCCTCCCGCAGGGTGATGGCACGCACCGACAAGGCACTCAATGCCAGGGTGCCCAACTGGGCCACAGAAACCGATGCACGCCCGGAGGGGGCCACCATATCCGGCAGATCGTCCACCGATGCGCTCTCCTCCGGCACGCTCTCCTCCCCCCGGGCCGCCGCGCTGCGCGCCATCAGATCGTCCCAGTTGTTCCGACCCGCCGCATCGCTCTCCAGCAAAACCTCCACTCCGGTCAGGGAGAGCTGCTTCATGGCAAACTGCATCTTCAGCAGATCCCACAGATTCAGCTTTCCCTGCAACCGTTGAATCTTGACCATGGGCTCGGCACTGAAACCCGGCGCATTGCTCAGGGCCAAATCCTCCATGCTGAGACTGGGTTCCGGAAACATGTGCCATTCGATGGCGCCGGCGAACGTCAGGGTGCGTCCGGTCTTTTCCAGCACCCGGTCCGCCATCTGAGTCTTGTAATAGGTGGGATTCAACAAAAAAGGCAGGGTCAGTGCCAGCAACGAGGAGAGCACCAACAGGGCAAGCACCGTGTAGATCAGGAGGGTTGCTGACTTGAAGATGAAAATGTCTGCGTTTTTCACAGAAGCAGCTTCCGGCTGGTTGTCATTCCCTTCGCCTCCCCATCTGCCACAGTGTGTCGCCCAGCACAACTGGCCCGCATCGGCCCGATCCATCCGGCACGATGGGTACAGGATAGAGCGATGCGAGCCGTTGGTCAATCCCAACTCTGAATGCATACGGTGTCGGGAGGTGAAAGATAAGCGGTACAAGAACAACCCGGCGAGGCCGAAAAGGCGCGACACATCAAAAAAATATATTTAAGAACAATGGACTACATCAAAAAATAACAACGGATTGCAAAAATTGTATTGCGTGATACAGAAAAAATCTGCATGATGATTGGCCCGTGCCAGGTTGACAAAAAATATGTCACATCCTGTTCGCTGCCAGACTGCAACCGAATTCATACGAGGACACACGCATGGCACTGCCCATTTTCTACCCGGACAAACACTTTAAGAAAAGCTGGAACTTTTTGATATTCCTTGGCGTTTTCTGGTTTGCACTGGTTGTTCCCCTCAAGCTCGCCATGCTGACGCTCGTCCTCCCGCCATGGGCGTTGTGGCTCAACCAGTTTTTTGCCGTGCTGTTTATCGTCGATCTGTTCATCAATGCACGCACGGCGGTCTATGTCGCCGGGGAACCGGTCACCAGCCAAAAATTTTTACTGGAGACCTATCTGAAGGGTTGGTTCCTGGCCGATCTGCTCTCCGCCCTGCCACTGGGTTGGATCGCCACATCGCTCGGCTACGGCGACTGGGCGCCGCTCGTGGATCTGCTGCGCCTGCTGCGGGTACCCAAAGCCTCCATGCTGCTCAAAGAGGCCGGCAGTTTCCTGCCCATGGGGCCCTTTGCCCGCGCCTCCCTCGTCATCTATTGGCTGACACTGACCATCAACACGGTCGCCTGCGTCTGGGTCGTCCTCTACCCCAGCGACGGCAGCATGGACAACCTTTCGTTTTTCAACAGGGCACTCTACTGGAGCGTCACCACCCTCTCTTCCACCGGATATGGGGATATCACCCCCACCGACAATGCAGGACGCATCCTGGCCGCCACCGTCATGTTGCTGGGGGTGCTTTTCAACGGTTTTATCATCGCCAGCCTCTCCTCCATCGTCATCCAGGCCAACGCCTACCGCCTGAAACAACAGGAAAAACTGGTCAACCTGGCCTCCTTTTTCAACCAGTTCAAGGTGCCGCAGGATTTGCAAAACGCCATCTTCAGCTATTATGCCCATTCCGCCACCGAAAAAGCCGTCAACAGCAAAGAGATCATCGACAGCCTGCCCGAAGATTTCCAGAAAAAGGTGTTGCACAGAATCAACATGCACATGATCGAGCAGGTGCCCCTCTTCAAGGGCACCTCCCCGGAGTGCCTGTCGGCCTTCGCCCATGTCCTGATTTCAGAAATTTTCAATCCCGGGCAGGATATCATCGAATATGGCACCATCGGCCAGGAGATGTTTTTTCTGCAGCACGGCATCGTGGAAGTGTTGACCGGAGAGGGTTATCCCGTGACACGACTGCGCAACAACAGCTTTTTTGGTGAGATCGCCCTGCTGGGGGGGGTCAAACGTACCGCCACCATCCGTGCCGTCACCATCTGTGACATCTACAAACTGGCAAAAACCGACTTTGATCGGATCATGGACCAATTCCCGGATGTCAAATACAGGTTGGCTGCCCAAAGCGGCCAACGCAAGGTTCCGCCGGCAGCCAAAAAGGAGTAAAATATGGCTGCACCTTTTTTTTCAATCGTTATGCCATGAGCCAAACGGTGGCCCGCTTTTTTCTGCATTTGACCCACTGGCACTGGGGGCTGTTGGCCGTCGGGCTGACCTTGATGGATCTGCTGCTGCCCCGTGCGCGCCTTCTCTGGTGGGGCGTGGCCGCCGGGGTCGTCAGCGCCCTGCTGTTTCTCTTTCCCGGCATGGATGGGTTGCTGGGGCTTTTCCTGTTTGTCGCCATTGCCCTGCTGGCCATGGGCATCTCCCGGCGCCCACGCTCCGCCACCCCCCGCCCCCCGCTCCCCCATCTCCACCACCACCGTGCCAGCGCCTTCGTGGGGCGGATGTTCACCCTGACCACACCGATCCGGGATGGCGTCGGCTCCCTGAACATCGGCGGTCAGCTCTGGTCCGTGCGCGGTCTGGATATGGCCGCCGGAACAGCGGTCAAGGTGGTGGGCTTCGAGGGAATCATCCTGTCGGTGGAGGCCCTGGAACCGGATGTGCGGGAAAGGGCGGCCCAGGAGGGGCATCCCTCCTCCCCATGACAGGCGCTCTGCCTGGAGAGGGCTTGCGCCCCGCCTCCCCAGACGCATCAATCCTTCTTTTTCAATTGTTTTTTAGCTGTGGCGGGTTCAGAAGGATGAGCACCCCCCTGGTGGGTCCAGGGCGGAGCCCTGGGAATTTGGCCATTGCTGTTGTTTCATGCGCGCTGTGATGGGAGAAGGATTGCCCCCCCGACACGGCCGCTTCCCAAGGGGCCTTGGTCTACAGGACAGGAGAAGGCGAACCAGCACGCACGACGGATCTGGAGTCAATGACGTGCTTATTGATGGAGCCAACCAAAAGCTCTACCGAAAACTACGCCGAGAACCACGAGAAAAATTCCCCAGAACCTGGACCGCCATTTTTTCCAAGAAAGATCCTGTTCGTGAGAATCGAGTTCAGGACCAGCATGAAGAATTTTTTCATGTATTTGCTTCAGGTCATGCGCATCCTGGATATACTCGTCAAAGGCACTATCTGTAATTGTACCAATATCCTTCTTTCCCCTCCGGTCGGCAGCGCGCTCGGACAGTTCATTTAATTTTATTTTAATGTCATAATAATTTTGTATGACAGCAACAACTGTATCCCTTGAGTATTGGCTCAAGTTGGCACTGATATGCTCTTTCAGAGACAAAATCGTGATATCCAAGGCATCATAAGCAGCTCTGTAAATATGCCCTTTTGATTTTTCAATATTTACACCACAGTACCTGTTCGGATCGGCTTGGTTGCCCGCATGAGAAGAAAGACGGCAGAATAGAACGCGCATCAGATGATCGAGGCCATCTCGCAATTCCTTGTGGACCAATATGTACGCTTTGTGATCCACCTGGATCTCTTCGGCATAGGCGATCAGCCTCTTGACCTGCATGTAACGCTCAGACAGGTACATTAACGCCGCCAGATCCTCCGGGGAAAAACCATTCGGAGAGACTTCTCGCCCATCTTCACTGGTCATGGAAGTTTCATCTCCACGACCTTTTTTGCCCAGGACTGCAACTCAGAAAGAGTGAAAAAACGCCCCGTGGCGAGCCGCACCGACCCACGCCCCCTGGCCGCATAAGCGGCAAGCTCATCGTGACCGACATCATCAGCCAGATCCTTGAAGGAACGATCGGCAATATCGGCAAGATTGGTAACCCCCAGAGTATCCCGCAAGATTGCTGCCGTCTGTTCTGACAGATGCATCGTATTAGTCCCTTACATAGACCATAACAGTAAAACCGTGCGGCGGAACTCTAGCCTGCGACCAAACCAGTCGTCAATGATTTATGATCAGAAAATATGAATGGCTGCCATGGGTGATGAACAGGGGTAGCAGTTCTGGGGATGAGCGGGAACAG
>JADGCE010000056.1:5998-15637 GCA_015229095.1 Magnetococcales bacterium
CCTACCGCCTCCCCCACTGGCTGAAAGGTTTGCGCACGGCAATCTGCATGCCCCGACTCTCCACCACGTCGGCTGGCATCTCTTTCAAAAACCGCGAGGCCATACTCTGCTCCCAGCGGTTCATCATCAAACGACGGCGGGCGTGGCAGAGATAAAGCCGCTCTTTGGCGCGGGTCATCCCCACATACAGCAGGCGTCGCTCCTCCTCCACCCCCCCTTCATCCATGGCCAGCTTGTGGGGCAAAAGCCCCTCCTCCAGACCAACCAAAAAAACAACCCTGAATTCCAAACCCTTGGCCGCATGCAGGGTGGAGACAACGAGACGATTGCTTTCCCTCTCCTGACCCGCCCTGGGGGGGTCGGACTCCAGGGCGGCCTGTTCCAGAAAAGTCGTCAGATCGCTGGTCTGCACCAGAAAGCTCTGCAACTCCCGAATGTTTTCCCGTTTTTCCTCTTCCCGTTCCGCACCGGTCAGGCTCTCCCAGTAACCGGAACTCTCCAACACGTGTTGCAAAACCTCCTCGGCAGAGACCGAACGGGCCAGGAGACGACCGGCATCGATCACCGTCACAAACTCCGCCAGACTTTTGCGGGCCGCCGGTCCCAGCAGGCTGGTGCCGACCAACTGCCGCGCCCCCTCCAGCAGGGAGATCCCCTGCTGGCTGGCCTGCTTCTGGATGGCCGCCAGGGTGGCCGGTCCCAGCTTGCGACTGGGCACATTCAGCACCCGCTCGAAGGCGACATCATCCTGGGAAATATAGACCAGACGCAGATAGGCCACGGCATCGCGCACCTCTGCCCGATCCATGAAACGCAATCCTCCGACAATCTGGTAGGGAAGATCCTGACGATGCAAGGCCTCCTCCAGAACACGGGTCTGATAGGCGGTGCGCACCAGGACCGCCACCCGGGCAAAATCGCCATCCGCACAGAGACGGGCGGCCTCGGCGGCCACAAAACGGGCTTCGTCCGCCCCATCCTCGGCCACATAACGCTGCACCCGCGCCCCTGCATCCCCCTGGGTCCAGAGGGTTTTTCCCATGCGTTCAATGTTATGGTCGATCAGCGCGCTGGCGGCGCGCAAAATATTGCCCGTGGAGCGATAGTTTTGTTCCAGACGAATCACCTGCACATCGGGAAAGTTTTCCTTGAAACGCAGCATGTTGTCCAAACGAGCTCCCCGCCAGCTGTAGATGGATTGATCGTCATCCCCCACCACGCAGATATTGCCATGCACAGCGGCCAACAGCCGAATCCATTCATACTGCACCCGGTTGGTATCCTGGTATTCATCCACCAGGATATGGACAAAACGCTGCTGAAAGCTCTCCAACACCTCGGGATGTTCCTGCCACAGGGTGAGGCAGTTGGCCAGCAGATCGGCAAAATCCATCCCGTTGAGACGACGCAGCTCCGCCTGATATTCCAGCATCAGCGCCACCACCGCGCTGCGGTCCGCCTCCCGCTGGATCTGCTTGGAGCCGATATCGGTCGCCTGCAAACCCTCCTCCTTCCAGCGGGAAAAGCTGCCGGCCAACCGCTTGGGCGTCCAGTAGAGATGCTCAAACCCCTGCCGCACCACCAATTTTTTAATGATTTGCAGCTGCTCATCCCCGTCAAAAATCAAAAAATCGTTGTTGTAGTGCAGATATCCCGCATACTGGCGCAGGATGCGCGCCCCCATGCCATGAAAGGTGCCGATCCAAAGACGTTGCACCGCCTCGGCCTCCAGGTGCAACAACTCCGTCACCCGATCGCGCATCTCCCTGGCCGCTTTGTTGGTGAAGGTAACGGCCAGAACCCGTTCCGGGGCCACCGCCCCACTCTGCAACAGATGGGCGAGGCGGCGGGTCAACACCCGGGTTTTGCCCGACCCGGCTCCGGCCAGCACCATGACCGCCCCCTGCTGGGCCAGAACAGCCACCCGTTGCGGTGGGTTTAACGCCTCCAGCAGATGATTCTCTTCCATAGGATACGCACTCTCTCTCGTTATAGGTTGCCCGTTTCCCGTTCCATCAGGGCTTTGTTGTAGGCCCGGACAAGATCATGATCGGTGATCATGCCCACCACATGGTCCGGCTGTGCGGCCGACACCACGGGCAACTGCTCCACATCACCCACCCCCATATGGCGGAAGGCGGTGTATAAATTGTCGGCGTCGGTCACGGTCACCGTGGAGAGGCTGACAATATCCCGCACCAGAACCAGATCCTCCTGCCCCTCCTCGTGGAGAATACCCCGAATATCCTGAAAGGAGACCAACCCTTTGAATCGTCCTGCGCTGTCCACCACCAGATAGTGCTCCTCTTGGGAACGGCTGATCTGTTCCCGCATCTGGCGAATGCTCAAGGTATCCAGCAGTCGCTCGCAATCCCGCTGCATCACCGCTGCGACAGGGATCTGGTTCAGCAGACCGGACTCCCGCCCGGACCACAGGTGGATATTTTTCCGCCGCAATCCCCGGGTGTAGACCGAATCCTGATAGAGCTGGGTGACCAGCAGGGAGGCGACGATGGAGGTGAGCATCAAGGCCAGCATGATGCGATAGTCGTTGGTCAGCTCAAACAGGATAAGGATGGAGGTGAGGGGGGCACCCAGCACGGCGGCCACCATGGCACCCATCCCCACCAGGGTATAGGCTCCGGAACCGGCGGCCAGTTCCGGCATCCAGGCATGGACCACGGTGCCAAAACTGCCCCCCAGCATGGCCCCCAGAAAGAGCACGGGGGTAAATTCACCCCCTGCAAAGCCGCTGCCCAGGGTGACGGCGGTGGCGACAATTTTGGCCAGCAGAAGAACAAGGAGCAGCCCCCCCTCCATCTCCTCCAGCAGGGCCAGGTTCATGGTGTCATAACCGACCCCCAGCACCTGGGGCAGCAGCAGGGCGAGCAGGCCGACCCCCAGGCCGCCCAGGATGGGCCTCAAATAGTTGGGAATGGGAAGCCGCCGCATCCACTCTTCGGTTTTAAACAGGGTGGCCATGAACAGGATGGCGGTCAGCCCGCATAGCAGCCCCAATCCCACATAGGCCGGTATTTCCCAGGCTGAAACCAGGGTATAGTGGGGCACGATAAAGGCGGGATAATCCCCCAGGTGCATGCGGGCCACCACGGTGGCGATCACCGAGGAGAGCACGATGGGGGAAAAGGTGGCCAGGCCATAGTCGGCCAGGATCACCTCCAGGGCAAACATGACCCCGGCGATGGGCGCATTGAAGGAGGCGGCGATACCGGCGGCGGCTCCGCAGCCGACGATGGTGCGCATGTGGCGCGGGGCGACGCGCAGGTGCCCCCCCAGGGAGGCGGCCAGGGTGGCACCCAGATGGATCACCGGACCTTCCCGCCCCACCGAAGCCCCGCAGCCGATGGAGAGGGCACTGGCCAACATTTTGACCAGACCATCGCGCAGGTTCATGCGGCCACCGTGCAGGGCGACCGAGGCCATCACCTCCGGAACCCCCTGGATGTGGGTGTGGGACAGGAAAAAATGGGTCAGCAGGCCGACGATGAGACCGCCCAGCATCAGCATCAGGAGAACATGCCACCAGGGCAGGGTCAAAATGATGGCCACCACCCCCTCATGGCCATCCCCCATGAACAGGGTTTGGAAGAGCGCGATCAGGGCACGAAAAAAGATGGCCCCGTAGCCCACCAGCAGACCGATAAAGACCGCCACCACCGACAGCACAATGTGTTCGTTGACCGGAAAGGCGGAGAGAAAGCGACGAGACAGTGACATGGTCATTCCGGCATGGGGCCGGGCCTCCTGAAAAGTTCCGGTTTTACTCTTGCGGCAGAGAGACCGATAAGAGGGGTAAGGGGGATAGTAGCCCTGCTGCTGCAGATGCACAAGTCATACCCACGCAAAAAGGAACCCTGGAGAAAAAATGATCGCGCCCACCGTTTCGCCGACCTCCCCTCCACCGCCGCCGGAACCGTTCCGGCTGGCCGCCCATACGGCACCGGCATCCGCTGATCGCAGGGATGAGGTGGCCTTCTCTCCAGAGGCCCGCTCCCGACTGGAGAGTCAACGGGCCCTCTCCCGCCCGCAGGCGTTGCTCTCTCCGGCGCAGATGCAGGTCAAGGCAAGCCTGTTGCGCACCTTTCTGGAAATTTTGTTTGGCCGGGCGGAGAGCGAACAGGAGAGCCCGGAACAGGAAACGGTCCAGGCGGTCCTGGACGAACCCGCCACCCAGGAGGCCCTGCAGACCCTGCGCGACAACGGCTGGATCGCCTGAATCCTCTCGCAGGTGCATCGCCTCGAAACAACAATAGGGTGCCCTGTTCCAGACTAATGGCTGATAATCACCCGGTTGCGACCCCCTCTTTTGGCTCGGTAGAGGGCCTGGTCGGCCCGTTCCATGGCCTGTTCGATGGGTTCATGGGGTTGGCGAAAGGCCACGCCCGCGCTGATGGTCACCGTGTGGTGGTGCATCGGTTCCGCAAACACCCAGAGGGAGACCTGCTGGCGAATGCGCTCGGCGATGGCCAATGCCGCCTCCTGGGGGGTGCCCATGATGAACAGGAGAAATTCCTCTCCCCCCAACCGCACCGGCAGATCCATGCTGCGGCTGTTGTCCATCAACAAACGCGCCACTTGGTGCAACACCGCATCCCCCATGGCATGACCGTAGGTGTCGTTGATTACCTTGAAATGGTCCACATCAAAGGCCGCCACCGCGATGGTGGCGTTGGCATCCCGGTTGTGAATCTGGCACAGCCGGCCCATGGCCTCCTGCATATAGTGCCGGGTATACAACCCGGTGAGGGCATCCCGGATGGAACGTTCATAGGCACTCTGCCGCTCCGCATCCATCATCCGCAGCAGGGATTCCCGCTCCACCGCCACCGCCAGGGGCAGGCTCAACTGCTCCAGAAGATGGAGCAGCTCTTCGCTCAGGAGTGCCGGTTCCGTCAGGCGCAAAATCACCAGGGAACGCGCCTGTTCGGTCGGAAAGGAGAAGAGCGGCAAGACCAGCCCCTGCACCACCGACTCCTCTCCCTGGGTGATCCCATCGCCGGGAATCAGCTGATAGGCGTTCCCTGCACACTGGTTCAACCATGCCTGGCGATCGCTGCCCAGCAGGGCGGCACAGGCAGGGGGTGGGGGGGTGCGAACACCGCGAAAGCCATTTTCCGGGGCCAGACAGAGGGGCGCTCCCGATTCCATCAGGGTGTAAAAGTCCAGACCGACAATGGGCAGCAAGGGTTTGGCCAACTCCAGAATACGCTCGGCCACCTCACTGAAATCCCGATGCAACACAAGGGTCTGGATCATCTCCCGCAGCAGGCGGTTCAGATGGGAGAGACGCCGATAGTCCGAATGGGTGTGGGTCATCAAAAACAGACCGCAATCCAGCTCCTTGAGGCGATTGATCACAAAGGCCACCAGGGGCTCCGGAATGATGGAGCCGTGCTGGGGGGCGATCAGACGGATGGGCCATTGTTCCATGGCGGCCAAACCATGAGACAAAATGTCCCGACTGGGCATATAGTGTTCGTGGAAGGTTTGAATGGCCGCAAAGCACCCTTCATCCTGGGCAAACAGGGGGGAATCGTGGGAGAGCCCCCCGAACAGGTCACTGGAAAAGAGGGTGCCTGTATGCTCATCAAAGCTGCAAAAAGCCCCGGGAAAATGCAGATAGGGGGTAAAGATAAAACGCAGCCGCCGTCCCCCCAGATCCAGCTGCCAGCCCTGCTGTTCCACGCAGACCAACGGCATTTTTTTGAGACCCAAATGTTTCAGCAAGGTGTTGGCACGCCAATGGCTGAGCACCATGGCATCCGGACGGCTGACCAGTTCGTCCAGATGGGGCAAAATGGCCGTGATATCCGGGTCTTGATGATGACAGACAAAATAGCGGATGCGGGAGAGGGGAATCACCTCCTGAATCTTGCGCAGGGTTTCCGGAAAGGTGAGGGGGGAACCGGGATCAAACAGGACCGACTGCTCCCCCCACTCCAACAGATAGGCATGGCACTGGAAGGGATCTCCCGGCAACCGGTGCCCTACCCACCAGATGTGGGGGGCAATCTCAAGGGCATGCTGCAGATCGGTGGAAGGCGTCATGGCAGAACACAGGCTCCGCGAAAAAATTCCGGTATTCAGGTCATGGCATCCAGCAATGCCCGCCAGCGATCCATGTCGTAGGTGCTCGGTTCCGTGCTGCGCTGGATGGGAATGCGGGTCAGAAAAACCCCCTCCTCCTCCGCCTCCCAGGCCATCTCATAGCCATTTTTTTCAATCAACTCCGCCAACTCCAGCAATGCGGTCAGCATCTGCTTTTTTTTGCGCAGATAATCCTGCTCATAGATATGACGCAACCAGGAATCGGCCTCCTGGTCCGCCAACTGCTGCCACATCCAGGTGACCGGATGGTCATAGAGGGTATTTTCCCACTGTTTTTCATAGGCCTGCCGATCCGGCGTCTCTTCCGCCAGCTTGCCGATGATCAGCCAGATATCGGCCCCCGGCTCTTCGGTGAGCAGATGGACCTCGCCAAAGGCGAAGGGCTCCTCGTTTTTGTGGGCATGCAGCCATTGCCCCATCTTTCGGCACAACATCTCTGCTTCCATCGCTCAGCCACTCCCTGTCGTTGCACAAGATTCCTGGGATTGGAAAACCCCCTCCACCACCTGCAACCGCTGCACAGGCCGCCGGGCAAAGCCGGGCAGTGCCGCCGCCGCGCACGTCGCCACAAACAGCTGATTTTCCCCCGCCGCCAACACCCGCATCAGGCACTGGGCACCCTCCTGATCCAACTCGGTGCCGGGATCGTCCAGCAGCAGCAGAGGGGCCTCTCCCAACCGCTCCTGCAGCAGGCGGGCCTCTGCCAGCTTGAGGGCCAGCAAAAAACGTTTTTGCTGGCCACGGGAGGCAAAACGGGCCAACGCCCGGCCATGGTACAAAAAGAGCGGATCGTCCCGATGGGGGCCCACGCTGGTACAGCCGCTGCGCTGGTCGGCAGGACGGCTGCGCACCAGAGCAGTCGCGTAGTCATCCGGCTCCACCTGGCAGCGCATGTGCCAGCGATAGCCCTGGGGGTCCAGAGCCATGGCCTCCAGAAAGGGGGCAAGGGCCACTTCGACCTGCTGCAACATCTGCTGGCGTTGCCGGGTCATCTCCCCCCCCAAATGGGCCAGGCGACTCTCCCAGGCATCAAACTCGCCTCCATTCCGGCATTGGCTGCGCAACAACTGGTTGCGGGCCCGCAGGGCGCTCTGATAATCCCGCACCAACCCGGCATAACCCCGTCTCTGGCAAAAGAGCATCCAATCCAGATGGTCCCGGCGCGCCTCCGGTGCGCCGCGAATGAGGGCCGGGGCATCCGGGGTCAACACGACGGCGGCCAAAACCTGCCCCATGGCCGAGGTGGTTGTCACCCCTTTGCCGTTCAGACGGACCATCTGCTGGCCAGACCGGGAGGCAAATTCCAGATGATGGGTCAGACCGCCGCTGATCACCTCCCCATGCAGATGAAACCCCTCCTGACCATGACGACGCAGGAGAGAGGCCGGGGCGCGACGAAAGGAGCGGCCACTGGCCAGCAAACCGATCGCCTCCAGCAGATTGCTCTTGCCCTGGCCGTTGTCACCCAGGAGCAGATTCAAGCCGTCGCTCCAGCGCAGGTCGGCCTGGCTGATGTTGCGGAAATCCCGGATACGCAACCGTTCCAATTGCATGGCGACACACCTGTTAGTCGGCAACGCCCAACGGAGAGCCGGCGGCAGCAGCCAAAACCCCACACACCCGCAGATTTTCACCCAATGGCCCATGCTGTCAAGGGAGCGCAACGATCCCCAGGATACTCGCTAATCGGTGCCCGCAGAGAGTACACAAAAAAAATGACGGATCACAAAAAAATTCTGTTGACTTTTGTGCCGTATGTGACGACCATGTGACCCCATCGTGAACCGACTGTTGGAGGACCAATGGACATTCCCAGTAGTTGTGGAGCCTGCACGGCGTGAGCCGGTGTGGTTGGTCAGCAGAAACCTCTCGTTTTGCCGCCTTTCCCCTCACCCCTCCCCTCGCAGTGCTCCTCTCCCCATCGTTGACGGGGAAAATATTTCGTTCATCTGAATAGCTTATGGTTGCGCGCATCCGTCGCGCGGCGTGCGCTCTCTTCGGCGCGGCGATCGTGCGTCTCCCGTTGGCCGCGACGGTGCGGGTTGCTGTGTTTATTGCAGGCCATCTATCTGCAAACGGGGTTTTTCATCCCGTTTAATTACTTTAATTATTTTTAACGGTTCCACACTCCCACACCCAGGAGTCTTATCATGACAGACCTGCGTTCGGACTTTCCCGCTTCTCGTAAAAACAGCTCCATGGTTTCACCGGACTATGCGGAAACCATCAGCCGACTCTATCGCAAACACTCCTACACCGCCCTGCAAAAGGTGTTGTCACGCCTCTTTCCCTCGGATTTGGCCCGCATTCTGGACCGCTATGCCGAAGATGAAGCCGGAAAAATCTTTTTTTTGATCCCCTCCCATCGCCTGGCGGCCAGCACCTTGAAATATATGGGGCAATCGTTGCGCAACCACCTGCTGCAGGATTTTGCCCCGGAAAAATTGATCCCCATCCTGGAAGAGTTGCCCCCGGACGACCAGGCCGACATTATCGGTCGCCTGGACAGCGACCTGGCCAAACGTTTCATGGGGGGATTGGACGAGGAGAGCATGCGGGAGGTGGAAGATCTGCTCCAGTATGACACAGACACCGCCGGGGGCCTGATGACCCCGGATTTTTTCGCCCTGCCCGCCGATACCACCGTGGGAGCGGCCATCGATGCGGTGCGTTCCCTGCCCTATATCGAGATGGTGTTTTATCTCTATGTCCTCGACGACAAACAGCGTCTGGTGGGGGTCAGTTCCCTGCGCCAACTGATCCTCAACGATCCTGGCAGAACCCTCTCCGAAATCATGAACCCCCGCACCATCAAGGTCTCCACCAACACGCCCAGTACGGAAGTGGCGGATATGGTCAAACATTATCGTCTGTTGGGGGTGCCGGTGGTGGATGACATGGATGTCCTGGTGGGGGTGGTGACGGTGGATGATGTCATCAGCACCCTGGAACAGGATATTACCGATGATCTGCTCAAACAGGCCGCCGCTGCGCAACCGGAGGTGGTCCACTATACCGCTCTGCAAACCTTCATGATGCGGCTGCCCTGGATGCTGGCCGCCCTGGGGGGTGGATTGCTGGCCAGTGGCGTCATCAACCTGTTTGAGACAGTGCTGGGCGGCAAGATTGCCCTGGCGGCCTTCATTCCTCTGGTCATGAACATGGCAGGCAATATGGGCACCGCCACCATGACCGCCCACAGTTGGGCCGGCAAAACCTCCCTGCCCCATCCATGGCGGTCGTTTGCCCGTCTGCTGGCCACGGAGATGAGCTCCGCCTTGCTGCAAGGCTGTATCAACGCGCTGGTGGGGGGGTTGACCGCCTGGCTGCTGTTCAGAGACACCCTGTTGGGTCGGATTGTCGGCCTGACCGTCCTGCTCAACATGTTGTTGGGCACCTTGATCGCCCTGCTGCTGGCGCAACTTCCCGACCCGTGGCGGGCCAAAGTGGGGATGCTCTCCGGGCGCACCCTGACCACCCTCCTGGATATCATCGGGGTATCCCTCTATT
>JADGCE010000057.1 GCA_015229095.1 Magnetococcales bacterium
AGTTGCTGGAGGTGCTGCCGGAACGGTGAGCGACCGTCGTCACAACACGGCACCCACGGCTGCTTCATGATGGAGATGGCCCCCTGCGGATGCTCTCCTGGATGTCCGCCAGGATGCGTCTGGCAAAGTCTGCGTAGGTATTGCCGACGCAAATCTGCTGTGGCGGTGCCGGGGGTCTCTTTGTCAAGCAATCGAGCATTTCCTGCTTGGTACGGTACCAAAGGCAGGAGTCGTCTCCGTGCGGCTTTTCCGCCAGAGGACGGCAATCGTAAACCACGGGAATGGCACCGCAGGCAGCCACCTCCAGCATGCGCTGGCTGTGCAAATCAAAGGGGTGGGGAACGAGGACATACTCTGCTTCGTTGTACGCCGCCGCCAACTGCGGACCGTTGGGCAAAAACCCTTTGTGAAAAGGCTTGACGATGTCGGCAATTTCCCCTGCACCCCAATCCGGCCCGTAAACTTCGACCTCTATCTCATTGGACAATTCACACAACCAACGCACCGAGTGTGTCTTGACGACATATCCCCAAATAAAACCGAGCATCTCTGCTCTGCTGAAACTGGACCCACGGACCAATTGTTCCAGCATGGTCTCCGTCATGGGTTCGCCAGCCTCGAGCCGTGCTGTCATGGTCGCCACCAGATCTCTGTATTCACCGACCCGGCCCCTTTGGGAATAGGTCATGAATTCGCTGCTGTTGCCGCGCCCTACAAAAATCAATTTTCTCCTTCTTTTCTGGGAAACCGTGCGGAAAACGCTGTCGTCATAACAGAAAAAACGGCGTTGGACCGTTTGGGCGCCGGATCGACGCAACATGAACTCTGTGCCGGCATCCGCCGCATAGATCAGATCCCGCTCTCTCCAGGGAATGCTCTTTCCCCCCAGCAGAGGGGCGGTATAATCAATCATCCAAACGACCCTGAATACATCAGGATGAATGGGTATCGTCTCACCAGCGCCGTCCGCACTGAAACGGAGGCCATTGACATCGACCACCACGTTGGGTTTGAACGACAGATAGGCCGAAAGCGCTCCAAACAACGCCCAGGCGGGCGTCCCACCCACGGCACAGTGGTGCATGACCTCGCATCCCCTTACCTGCTGTAGTCCTTTGGCCATATCCCTGGGTGTTCGCGTGGCCGTCAGGCGTCCGATTCCTTCCGGAAGAAAAATGCGCAGCGGATGGCCGGGTATAGCCGCTGGCTGCAGATCACGACACACAGATTGCATCAGAGAGCTCCCGGTCATTTGGGAGCGCACCACATCCTCCAGAGTCAGAAGCATCTGGGTGGCCAGCATGTGTTCTGCTTCCACACCGGGATCAAAATCAATATCCGTAAACAGCGGCAGGCAGGTGCGCAGAAAAAAATCGGCCATCGCACCTCTCTCTGCTGGCACGCAAACCAGATGGGGGGGGGCGGTGGAGAGAAATGTTCCCGTGTAATAACGGAATACGACATCGGAATTGACACGTTGTGTCTGTTGGGCGTGGTCGGAGTTGGCTGCACGCAAGGCCCTTTCCGGGTTGAGATGGAAAACGGTCATATCCGGCATATCCTCTTGAGGTTTTCCTCGGTAATACCGGCCCATTCTTCGATGATAGTTGGCGCGAGCTATATACCCGCAAGAAAAGTATACTTTTGCCAAATAATAATGCGCCTGCACACAGGCAGGGTTGTGTTTAAGCACCTCGCGCAACACCTGCGTGGCAGGGAACCATTTTTTTTGCTGCAAGAGGTCATCGCCCAAACTAAGCCACGCTTTCTCCAGCTGATGCATAGAGTCAACCGGATCGGGAGGGGTAACCAAAACGCGCACAAGCTCCATGATGGGGAAGCGACTTTGCCAATCCGCACTGGCCTGCTGCCACTGTTCCGGGAGCAGCAACGCATGAAACAGCTCGTTGCCGATGGCCATGGATTCCTCCTTCCGCTCCACGTTTGCCAATCGACGCCAGTGCGGGGCCGCTGCACCGAGAATCTCCACCGCCCGTGCAACGAGGTGGTACCCGGCAGCGACACGCCCTGAAGGTGTTGGCAGAAGGTTGAGCAGGGCATGGATGGCCAGTCGTACAACCCAGTTGTAAAACGTCGCCTGTTGCTCCTCAGGCATCGCATCCACAGCACGCCGCAACACCACCACACCTTGCCGCTCCTCCTCTGCCGGCTTGCCGTGCAGAAGTCCACCGATACTGAGGGCAAGGTCCATGGCAGGTGTCGAGAAAGGAAGCACCTGTTTGAGCGTGCGGGCCACACAGTAGGCAGCAGACAGGCGCGACTTGATAAGCAGATGTGGAACCGTATTGATCACCTCATTCACATCATGCTGCCCTATGAGCGGTCTGATTTTTTGAGTGAACAAACCCAACGACTGGTCGGAAATGGTGCTCTCCGTGTCGAGTCGCAATACATGATCCAGAAAACTTTCCATCACTCTTTTCCCAATAGCCCAATGCAACGAAGTCTACAAACAGTGCGACAACAATGCCAGCGACGCCTGGGGCACGTGCACGGGCCCCGGTCTGGTTGGAAAACTGCTGAACCTTCCTTTTTTGCTGCTCCTTGGCTAGACTGCGGCTTTGCTGGTATGGTGACTCCCGCTGGTTTTGTTTGGAGGGGCAGAGGACGTGACACAGGCTGTCGTCGATTTTCGGGCACTTTTTCTGCAACAGTGGCAACGTTTGGAACATCTTGCCCTGCGGCGTTTTGTCGACGCCAACGTAGCGGACCAAGCCATGCTCTTTACCCAGGAGGCGATGGCCAGGAACGACTGGAGCGCACTGCGGGCCTATGAAGGGCGTTCCGAGGCCTCCTTTGCCACTTTTTTCAGCCAGATTGCCTGGCGCATGTTGGAAGATTTCGCCCGCGCCCGCTTCGGACGTCATCATACGCCCCGATGGGTGACAGAACAAGGCCCCCTGTTGACCGAAGTGTACCGTCTGCTCTGTCTGGAGCGGTTACCCGCCCACCATGTCCTGGAATATTTGCGCAGTGCAGCACCCGGGGAACGTCCCGACAGCCTCCTCTGGGCCGCCATCAACACCATTCTGAAAAAGGCCACCGAGTGTGGCAAAGCCGCCGTTGTGGAGGTCAGCACGGACAATGAACAGCTGGATCTCCTGGCAGAGCCCGACCAAAGCCAGCATCGACTCTCCCCGGAAAGCCTGAAAATGCTGCAGCAGAGGGAGGAAATTTTGAGCGTTGTCCACCGCTTTTTGACCCAGGAGGAGGGGGAGGGGGCAGCGGGTGGAGGGGTTGGACGGGTCGTGCTGGAAAAAATCCGCCGTCTCCTCAAGCTGAGCAGTGAGGAGCGCCTGCTGCTGAAGTTGTTGTACCAGGATGGTCTGACGGTGGAGGCCAGCGCACGCCTGCTGGGACTGAATGGCAACCAGATTTATGGTCGACAAAGACGCCTTTTGGCCCGCATTCGGAGTGCCATGGCAGAGGCCGGGCTGACGGAACTGCTGCATGCCCTGCTCGATGCGGAGGAGACAACGGCGTAAAAAGGGACGACGTGGGGACGGTGGGTTGCCGTCTATGCAATCAGGAAACCCTCCTGGTCTGCGTCAGGGGCGGTGAAACGATACTCTAACCGGGAGAGCCCAGGGTGGTGCGATGAACGATCAAGCAGAGAGAGCGGTGGCACAGGAAAAACCGCCGCAGCAACTGGCCCTGCTGCTGGCATTGGCGGCAGGAGAGGCCTCATCGACGGGAGAGTGTCCTGGGCCGGAAGAGCTGGCCGCCCTGTTGGAGGGAAGTTTTCCTGCGGGGCGGCGTACCGCTCTGCTGGACCATCTGGATCGCTGCACGGCCTGCTATCAGGCCTGGTTGGTGGGTGCTGCCCTGCGACCTGCCCAAACAACGCGCGGCACCCTGCTCTTTTTGCGCCGTCTCCCCTATGGATCGGCTCTGGGTGGCTTGGCCCTGGCCGCCAGTCTGCTGCTGATGGTGGTGGGTTGGAACCCCTTCGCCCCCGATCTGCCTGCCCTGCTCCAGGTGGCCTATCAAACCGCCGCCCGGCAGCCGCTTGCCCGGGCAGAGAGCCTTCCCCTCCTGCTGGGCACCACCAGGGAGTCCGCCCTGGGCTTTGCCAACACGGATCGGGCAGCCCCCATCCGGCAGGCCTTTGCAGAGGGCGCGCGCATGGGTTGGGAGAGCCTGCAAGGGCATACTCAGCCCCCCTCCCAGCCCCCGGCAGGCAACGAGGCGATCTATCATCATCTGGGCCGCTGGAGCGTGCTATTGCAAAGCCTGTGTCAAACAGTGCCGCCCCCCCCCGTTGATCTTTTGCGGCAACAGGCAGAAATCGGCCAGCGCATGGTGGTCGGGTTGACCAAGAGGTCTGCCGCAGGAGAGGCGGAGGCGCGCATCCCCCTGCAAGAGGTGGAGTCCATCAACCAGCTTCTCCATACCCCGGCTTCCCCCGAACCGGCCCATCGCCTCTGTCGGCAGATCCAAAAATCCTGTACCACCCTTTCGGAGGCCCTGTTGCTGTGAATATTGCCCGCATTGGGGGGGTGTGTCTGCTCCTGCTCTGGGTCATGCCCTTCTGTACGACCCCCGTTCGTGCCGAAGGGAGCAACCTGAACCATGTTGCCACACTGTTGACCAAAAAATATGGCGTGTTGGAAGCAGCCGGCAATCCACAAGTGGCCCGCGTGCAACAGATTTTTGAGCGGGTGCAGAGCGTGGCGGACAAGCGCGGCAATCGGCTGCCCCAGTTCAGCGTGGTGGATGCACCAGAGCATCCCTGGGCCATTGCCCTTCCGGATGGCCATATTCTCCTCTCTTCGGGGGCCATCCAACTCTGCTATCACCAGGTGACACCGGCGGAGGGAGATAGCCGTGTGGCCTTTGTGCTCGGCCATGAGTTGGCCCATTTGGCAAAAAATGATTTTTGGGATCCCCATATCTACCTGGCCATGGCAGGAGAGGGAGAGGCAGGCAGGAAGGGCCCGCCGGAAGAGCCCAAAAGCACGGCAGCGGAGCGCAGTCAGCGACGTGCGCTGGCGTGGCACCGGGAGAGCGAGGCCGATGATATGGGTTTTTTATACGCGGGCATCGCCGGATATCCGGTGCATACCCTTCTGGGTCGCGCCGACGAGCCCCATGACAATTTTTTTTCCCTCTGGAGTGAGCCGTTGCAGGGGGTGTCGGCCCTGCATGAGCTGCATCCGCCCCCTCTGGAGCGGGAGGCCTTTTTGCGCCGCCGCCTGGAACGGTTGACGGAAGCGTTGCCCTTTTTTCGTTGGGGGGTGCGACTGGCCCATGGGGGCAGGTGTGACCAGGCGACTGTCCTCTTTCGCCATTTTTTGCATATTTTTCCCGCCCGTGAGGTGTACAACAATCTGGGAGCCTGTCATTTGCAGCAGGTTCGGCGGCAACAAACGAAAGAGTTGCCTCCCTATTGGCTGCCTCTGTTTTTTGATGCGGAAAGTCGGGCGGCCCCGTTGCGCCGCAGCGGTTCCCCCACCGAACGCCTGGAGGAGGTGGCCCAACCATCCGTTCTGCCGGAGCAGAGAGGCCATCTTCTGGAACAGGCGGTGGAATATTTGCAACAGGCCGTGGAGGCGGATGCTGCCTATCTGCCCGCCCGCTTGAATCTGGCCACGGCCTATTTTTATCAGGGAGAGTTGTTGAAGGCCCGCGCCGCCCTGGAGGAGGCATTGCCCCTGGCTCCGCACAATCGGGAAGTGGCCGGCTGGCACGCCCTGCTTCTCTATCTGGACAGTCAGGCCCATGGTTTGGGGGAGGCGGCCCTCTCCCAGTGGACCCCTCTGATCAAGGGGGGGGATGCGCCGCTCTCTGTGCTGTTCAACCACGCCCTGTTGCTGGAAAAGAGGGGGAAAAAGGCCAAAAACAGCTGGACACGTCTTGCCTCCCGCCAAAACCTGCTGCCTGCCCCCCATGCGCAAGTTGCCTGTCGTGCGGCCAGGCTGGCCTGTTCCAAGGGAAAGTCTGCCAAGCCCTTTCCCTGGGTGGTGCCGGTGCAACCTGGGGCGGATATGGACACGCTGGCGCGGGACAAACGGTTGACCGACTGGCAGCATACCCCTCTGGGCTGGTTGCAGGACAAGCAGCCCGCAACCCTCTATCGGCGGGGGGAGGAGGTGGAGCTATTGGATGTGGATGGCACCGTGGCCATGGTCGTGCTGCGGGGACAAAAGCTGGGCACGCGCCAGACGCTCCAGAAAAAAGCGGGCGCACCTGACCTTGTTCAAGCACTGGCCGAAGGCGAGGTTTGGCATTATACCTCCGGTTGGGCGGTTTTGCTCCGGGACGGGCTGGTGCGGGAGGCATGGCTCTCCCAATCGAAACCATGAGCCCAGCAACCCCCAGGGTGCCCTCTGCTAGTCGTTCATGGCCTGGATGAGCGCCTGTTGGGCGGCACTCATCTCCGCTTCGGCATCCTGGAGGAGTGCGGTGGCCCTCTCCAACTCTTTTTGAGCATCTTTCAACCGCTTTTGCGCATAGACTGCCTTGGTGATGGCCTGTCCCACATCGGACCACGCCACCCAGGAGAGCACCCGTTTGACATCGGCGGCATTGTCACTGATGATCCACTTGGCCTTGCCGGATAAAATGGCGAGGCGATGTTTGCAGAGCGTCTCCCGACCACCGTGCTCGCAGGTGCAGTGGGCGGAGATGTTTTTGTCATCCTTGTGGATGGAGACGGTATAGTGCGGGGTGTCACTGGATGTTTGTACCCGAAAATGCAGCTCTTTCATGATGCTCTACTCTTTGGTCGCGTAAATGGTGGTACAGTTCAGGCGGTTTTTGCGCTGCAGCTTGCTCAACTCATGACAGGCCCAGCCCAGCTCTTCCAGATGGTGGGCGTTGGAACCGGGAGAGATCAGGGCGTGGTGGCGGCGGCAAATCTCCAGGTAGGGGGCGATGGGCTCTTGATAGGCCGGGTTGAGTTCGATGGCAATGCCGTTGCTGGTGGCCTTGCGAACCACCTCTTCAAACAGGGTGAGGGGAAACGGGGTGGCATGTTTCTGACAAACCCCGCCGGGATGGGCGATGGCATCCACCAGGGGATTTTCTGCCAGGGCCATCAGGCCATTGAATTCCAGTTCGATCGCCTTATCCGGAGGCAACGAGCCCATGGTCCAGCCATATCCGGGATAGGCGTGGACGGCCCCCAGAATAAATTCAGCCTTGTCGGCCATCGAAGTTTCCAGAAGCAACCCACCCTTGAAGTCGACGATGGGCACCTCCAGACCAAATAAAATTTCCATGCCCTCCTGACCCTGCTGGCGCAGCTGCATGGCCTCCTGCCAATATCGCTCGAACCAGCCGGCACCGTCGGTCAATTCGGGTTCGGTGTGCTCGGTAAACACCATGCGGGTGATGCCGAGACTGCGGGCATGCTCCACCAGAGCGGCCAGGGTGGAAGAGCCGTCGGAAAAAAGCGAGTGGACGTGATATTCCCAGCGGGGAAACGGCTGGTTTTCCAGATCATCCGCAGCAAAAAAAGGTATTTTCGGGCGTCGTCGCTGCATGGGCTGACATACCTCCCAGAAGGAATGATATTCGGGGCACAACGGGCATACTAGCAGAAAAAAGAGACGCAAAAAAGCTTTTCTCCCTGCATGTGCCGGCGACAGACCGCCGGGAGGCTCCATAATATTGCGGTCACCATTTTTTGCCTGTTATCCATCAAGACTTGTTCTTGGGGGGTGAATTGTGTCTGAATAGGGGTTTGGCCTCCCGGCCCGGTCTGCGCGAGGGGGCCATGAACCATCCACACACAGAACAGGAAAGGAACGAAGATGGCGGATACCGACGGCACCCAGGATACCCACGATTATCATTTGGATACCCCCCAAGTGGCAGAACATCTATTGTTGAAAGGGTGTCACTCCCTGGATTGGGGTATGAAAAATCGTTTGTCCCACATTTTTGATCCCCGCAGCGGTCGCACGGTGATGCTGGCGGTGGATCACGGCTATTTCATGGGGCCCACCTCCGGTTTGGAGCGCATTGATGTCAACATCAACCCCTTGCTGCCCTATGCCAACACCCTGATGTGTACCCGTGGCGTCTTGCGCTCCCTGATTCCACCGACTTTCAACAAGGGTGTGGTGTTGCGGGCCAGTGGTGGTCCCAGTATCCTCAAAGAGCTGTCGGATGAGCGGATCGCGGTGGATGTGGAGGATGCCTTGCGCCTCAATGCGGCGGCTGTGGCGGTGCAGGTTTTCATCGGGGGCGAGTTTGAGACCCAGTCCGTCCACAACATGACCCGTCTGGTGGATGCGGGCAACCGTTATGGCATGCCGGTCCTGGGCGTGACAGCGGTGGGCAAGCAGCTGGTGCGGGATGCCAAATATATGCGTCTGGCCACGCGCATATGCGCCGAACTGGGTGCCACCTACGTCAAAACCTACTTTGTGGAAAAGGATTTTGAAACCGTCACAGCCGCCTGTCCGGTGCCCATCGTCATCGCCGGGGGCAAAAAGCTGCCGGAGCTGGATGCCCTGACCATGGCCTATCAAGCGGTGCAACAGGGGGCCGCCGGGGTGGATATGGGGCGCAATATTTTCCAATCCGCTTTTCCCAGTGCCATGATTCAAGCCGTCAACCAGGTTGTCCATGCCGGCATGAAGCCCAAGGAGGCCTTTGAACTGTACCAGAGCCTGGCCCGCTGAGTCCCCATAATCCGGTATCCCTCATCCCCGGCCCGGTTGTCCCACACAAAGGAGAGTCGCATGGAAAATGGTTGGTCCGCAGCGGAGGCTGCCCGGTATCTGAGCCAATATGCCCCCCAATGGGGGGAGGATTTGGCCTTGCGTACCTACACCAGTCGTCTGCTGGGCGGGGCGAAGGAGCTGGTGCTGCATGGAGGAGGGAATACCTCCGTCAAGGGGGTGTGGGTCAACGCGCTGGGGGAGCCGGTTCCGGCCCTCTTTGTCAAGGCCTCCGGCTGGAATCTGGCATCCATTCTGCCGGAGGGCCATTCGGCGTTAAATGTGACATTCCTGCAACGTCTGCAGCAGTTGCCGGAGTTGAGCGATGAGGCCATGGTGCGGGTGTTGCGGGCCAACCTGCTGGAACCGGAGGCGGCCACCCCCTCCATCGAAAGCCTGCTGCACGCCTTTTTGCCCCACACGTTTATCGATCACAGCCACCCGGATGCCATTTTGACCCTCTCCAATCAGGCGGGGGGGGAGCGGTTGCTGGCCGAGGCGTTGGGTGACGAGGTGATCATTCTGCCCTATATTCACCCCGGTTTTGCCCTGGCCAAGGAGGTGGCGAAGGCCTTTGCCAAGGCTCCGCACAGTCGGGGCATGGTGTTGATGCAGCACGGACTGCTCACCTGGGGGGAGAGTGCCCAGGCCTCCTACGAAGCCACGGTGCAGTGGGTCACGCGGGCAGAGGCCTTTATCGCGCAACGCTGCCCGCCGCCGCCGGCCTTGGACAGCGTGGTGGAGTCGGAGGCCTGGGCGCGCTATGGGGCGCTGGCGCCTCTGCTGCGTGGAGCCCTGGCCATGCCAACGGCAGAGGCCGACCATCCCTGGCAAAGGTTTATCCTGCGCCCCTTGATCACACCAGAAATTTTGGCCCTGCTGGGGCAGGCAGAGGCCAAAACCCTGTTGCTCTCGCCGCCCCTCACCACCGATCATCTGATTCGGATCAAACCGCTTCCCCTCTGGTTGGCAGAGGAGGCGCACAACCCGGAGGGGATTCGGGCCGCCGTGGCGGCCTATCGGCAGGCGTATCAAGCCTATTGGGCGCGGGAGCGTGAGGCCGCCGGTGTGGTTGGGCTGGAACCCCGTGACAGCTCGCCCCGGTTGTTGATGCTGCCGGGCGTGGGGGTGGTGTGTGTGGGCCGCAACAGTGCCGAGGCCGACATGACATGGGATTTGGCCGTGCAACTGCTGGCGGTCAAGGGGATGATTGCCCGGATGGGGGGGCAGTATGTCGGTGTCTCCCCAGCCGATCAGTTTGCCATGGAGTCCTATGGACCCCAACGGGCCAAGTTGGGAAATCAAGCGCCCCCCCCTCTGGGTCATTCGGTGGCCCTGGTGACGGGGGCGGCTGGGGCCATCGGTTCCGGCATCTGCCGAACCCTGCTGGAGCAGGGGTGTCATGTCGCCCTGGCCGATTTGCCGGGGGAGCCTTTGCACAGCCTGGAGGCAGAGCTGCGCGGGTTGTATGGGGCAGGGCGGTTGTTGGCGGTGGGCATGGATGTCACCGATCCCCAATCGGTGGCGGAAGGGTGGGAGAGGGTGGTGCGAACCTGGGGTGGTCTGGATATGCTGATCCTGAATGCCGGCCTGGCCCATGTCTCCTCCCTGGAAGAGATGCGGAGCGAGGCTTTTATCCGGTTGCAGCGTGTCAATGTGGAGGGTACGCTGCACCTGTTGTCGGCGGCGGCACGCCATTTCCGCCAGCAGGGCACCGGTGGTGATGTGGTGTTGATCTCCACCAAAAATGTTTTTGCGCCGGGGGCCAATTTTGGGGCCTACAGCGCGACCAAGGCAGCGGCCCATCAACTGGCCCGCATTGCCTCGTTGGAGATGGCGGCCCTGGACGTGCGGGTCAACATGGTGGCCCCGGACGGGGTCTTTTCCGAAGGCCAACGCCCTTCTGGGTTGTGGGCCGAGGTGGGACCGGACCGCATGCGGGCCAGGGGGTTGGATGCCGCCGGTTTGGAGAGCTACTATCAGAATCGCAACCTGCTGAAGGCCCGCATCACGGCAACCCATGTCGCCCGGGCGGTGCTCTTCTTTGTCACCCGTCAAACCCCCTCGACGGGCGTCACCTTGCCGGTGGATGGGGGATTGCCGGATGCGACACCCCGCTGAGGGAGGGGGAGGCGCGTGGCGGCCTTGCCCCGCTTGATCTTAAACAACAATTGAAAAAAGGGTGCCGCATTCATCGCGGTGGAGGAGCATTCATGTCCGACGACCCGCAGTATGCCAGGATGCAGGCTCAGGCCGGACATTATGCGACCATTATCCAGATTGGGAGAGATGCGGGCGACATTGTGATCGAGCCGCGCGGACCGGAGCTGCGACTGGATCCCCGCAATCAAGCCTCCGTCCCTTCGGGTGCTGCCGAGCGCCTGGTTCCTTACAACCGCTTTCTGGATTGCATCGGACGGGAGGAGTGGTTGCAGCGACTTTATGAGTGGCTCAATGGTCCGGAACCGTTGAGCGTGCGCGCCCTCATCGGTGAAGGGGGGCGGGGAAAAACCCGCATGGCTTTGGAGTTGTGCCGCAAGGCCGGGGATCGGTGGCACGCCGGTTTCGTGCCGGACGGTGCCTTGAAGCGGCTCCACGAACAGCAGGATCCAGCCACCTGGCGTTGGTCCGGTCCCACCCTGGCCATCGTGGACTATGCGGCCGGACAAGCGGTGTATCTGCGCCAGTGGCTGCTTGCCCTTGTTGCGTCGATGGGAAAAGCGCGGCCACCCCTCCGCATCCTGCTGCTGGAACGTCATGGACAGGCGGACGGCGGTTGGTGGAACACCATTTTTCACCAGGGCAGCTGGGACGATGAAGCTTTGGAAAAACTGTTGCCGCTTCCCGCACCGGAGGAGCTTCAGCCCCTGACGACAGCAGATCGCCTTGCATTGTTCCACCATGCCGTCAGCCGATATGGCGGATCAACAGCCGCCTTGCAGGCAGACACTCTGCTCCTGCAACAGCTGGAACAAACCGATTGGTCAGGGGATCCCCTTTACCTGGCCATGGCCGCCCAGGTGGCCGTTGACGCCGGCGCGGTCACCGCGCTATCCCTGAGCAGGAGCGATCTGGCATTTCGTGTCGCAAACCGGGAAAAGCATTATCTCCTGAAACAAGCGCAACAAGGCAACAGGGCCCAGGAAAAACTTTTACCGCACCTCGCCGCCGTGGTGACCCTGTGCCAGGGATTGGATCGGCAACGATTGATACGGGTGATTAAAGCCGAGAAGAAGGCGCTCGGATATGGCGGGGCCGTTGACACAGGCATGCTCGCCGATCTGTTGTCCGAGACGTTGCCAGCGGATACCCAAGGGGAGGCGGCGCCCATACGGCCCGACATGATCGGCGAAGCATTCATTCTCGCCGAGTTGCAGGACAGGGATGCGGCAATTCTGCGGGCCTTTCATGTGGCGAAAACCCATGTGGTGGCCATGATCATGCGCTGCGCCCAGGATTTCGCTTCCACAGAAAACAGGCAACCCCTGGCATGGTTGGATCTTTTGCTCGACCAACCGGGGATTTCCACGGAAGATCTGTGGGAAATCGCCGGTCAACTTCCCCAATCCAGCGTCGCGCTCATGGAACATGCGGTGCGGATACACGCCGAGCTTGAAACCCGCTTGCGGAAAAGCCTGCCCACCCAAAACAGCACGGATTCCACGTCCCAATGGGCCCGTGCTTTGAACAATCTCGCTGTTTCTTTGTCCAGGCTGGGGCGTCGTGAGGAGGCGCTGCAACAGGCACAGGAAGCCGTGGCAATCTATCGGGAGCTGGCGGCAGCGCGCCCGGAGGCCTTCCGGCCCGATTTGGCCATGAGCCTCAACAACCTGGCCAACTTCCTGAGCGCGCTGGGGCGGCGTGAGGAGGCGCTGCAACAGGCACAGGAGACCGTGGCGATCTATCGGGAGCTGGCGGCAGCGCGCCCGGAGGCCTTCCGGCCCGATTTGGCCATGAGCCTCAACAACCTGGCCAACTTCCTGAGCAAGCTTGGTCGTCGTGAGGAGGCGCTGCAACAGGCTCAGGAGGCCGTGGCAATCTATCGGGCGCTGGCGGCAGCGCGCCCGGAGGCCTTCCGGCCCGATTTGGCCATGAGCCTCAACAACCTAGCCAACAGACTGAGCGCGCTGGGGCAGCGTGAGGAGGCGCTGCAACAGGCTCAGGAGGCCGTGGCGATCTATCAGGAGCTGGCGGCAGCGCGCCCGGAGGCCTTCCGGCCCGATTTGGCCGCTTCCCTCAACAACCTGGCCAACTGCCTGAGCAAGCTTGGTCGTCGTGAGGAGGCGCTGCAACAGGCTCAGGAGGCCGTGGCAATCAGGAGGGAGCTGGCGGCAGCGCGCCCAGAGGCTTTCCGGCCCAATTTGGCCACTTCCCTCAACAACCTGGCCAACGTCCTGAGCGAGCTGGGGCGGCGTGAAGAGGCGCTGCAACAGGCACAGGAGGCCGTGGCGATCTATCGGGAGCTGGCGGCAGCGCGCCCAGAGGCCTTCCGGCCCGATTTGGCCATGAGCCTCAACAACCTGGCCAACTGCCTGAGCGCGCTGGGGCAGCGTGAGGAGGCGCTGCAACAGGCACAGGAGGCCGTGGCAATCAGGAGGGAGCTGGCGGCAGCGCGCCCGGAGGCCTTCCGGCCCGATTTGGCCCTGAGCCTCCACAACCTGGCCAAATTCCTGAGCGAGCTGGGGCGGCGTGAGGAGGCACTGCAACAGGCTCAGGAGGCCGTGGCGCTCTATCGGGAGCTGGCGGCAGCGCGCCCAGAGGCCTTCCGGCCCGATTTGGCCGCTTCCCTCAACAACTTGGCCAACAGACTGAGCGCGCTGGGGCAGCGTGAGGAGGCACTGCAACAAGCTCAGGAGGCCGTGGCAATCAGGAGGGAGCTGGCGGCAGCGCGCCCGGAGGCCTTCCGGCCCGATTTGGCCCTGAGCCTCCACAACCTGGCCAAATTCCTGAGCGAGCTGGGGCGGCGTGAGGAGGCGCTGCAACAAGCTCAGGAGGCCGTGGCAATCAGGAGGGAGCTGGCGGCAGCGCGCCCAGAGGCCTTCCGGCCCGATTTGGCCATGAGCCTCAACAACCTGGCCGACTGCCTAAGCGAGCTGGGGCGGCGTGAGGAGGCACTGCAACAGGCACAGGAGGCCGTGGCGATGCTGGGGCCCTATTTTTTGAGATATCCCATGGGGTATGGGGCGTGGATGGCGACCATGATTCGTAACTATCTTTCCTTGTGCGAAAAAAACCAGTGTGAACCAGATCGCGCCACCTTGACACCCTTTCTGGACGCATTCTAAAATATAATGGAGATCGATGAGGATTTCGCCCGCTTGATCGATCTTCTGTTGTTGTATTTGCCACCAGAGAGTTTCAATCCGAGCGCATCCGTTCCAACAGAGATAGGGAGAAACACGCCATGACAGACTATGATGAAGAGGATACGACAGACCATGCGGAAGAGAGTGATGATGGTGCAGATAAACCTTCCGATGAGGGGGAAGGTGCCATGGAGTTGGCGCGTCGGGTGGTGCGGAGTGTGACCGGGGGGTTGGAAACGCAGGCGGGAAAACTGATCTGGAAATTCGCCAAGCCGCATGTGGAGTCGTTGTGGAAGCTGTTGGAGCAACGGTTGACCACCAAAACCGGTTCCGGCAACAGCCCCTCCTCTCCGGCACTGGACAATTTCAAGAACAACCTCAATACGCCGGAATTTCACGCTCTTCTCACGGTGTCCCTGCGCGATGCGCTCAAGGAGGAGAGCTTTCGCAAGGAGGTTGAGCACCTGCTGGCAAAGGATGGCGGTTCCTCCCCCGCGATCAATCAATCGGCCACCGGAGGCGATTCCAGCAACATTGTTCAAATCGCCGGCAGTGTGCATGGCACTGTCAACGCCGGGAGATGAGGGTGCCAACGGCGACGCTGTCGGCGACAAAAGGTGGGGTAAGGGTTTTTTATTGATGTGCATGGCGCAGTGCTGGTAGGCTGAAGCCAGTCAGTCAATCTTTCGTCGGGAGAACGCCATGACCGCCATCACTTTTGACACATTCAAGTTTATCCGCCGTTTGAAGGATGCGGGTATCCCGGAGAACCAAGCGGAGGCCATCTCCGAGGCCATCAAAGAGACCAGTGCCACCCAGACGGAGGAGTTTGCGGCCAAACGGGACCTAAGAGAACTTGAAGGGCAACTCGCCAGCAAGGCGGATGTCACCAGGATGGACGCAAATATCGTAGAATTGAAACGGGATATCAAGGAGCTTGAGCTCCGCATATCCGCCGAGATTGCTCCGCTCAGGTGGGGTGTGGCCGTTTGCGTCGGCGGCATTACAGCCCTCATCCTCAAGACTTTTTTCCCGCATTAAGGAAAGAAAACTGGACTTTAGAGTTCCAGCAGGGAGGAGCAGAACGGTAAGCCACGTCCCGCACGGCACCCAGCCTGCACCTAAGTTTCAATAATCTAGCGTTAGGCTCGCAGAGGCGGTACTCTGGAAACAGGACCCACCCTGTTTCCAGAGTACCGCCATGGACCTCCCCCAGGAGATGGCTGAGACGGGGAACCAGGCCCGCGTGGCCCCTGGAGACTATCCGGGAAGCATGATACGATCCAAAAACTGCTCCAACGCCCGCAACCGC
>JADGCE010000058.1 GCA_015229095.1 Magnetococcales bacterium
GCCCGCCAGACCAACCTGCTGGCCCTGAATGCGGCCATCGAGGCGGCCCGGGCCGGTGAACATGGCAAAGGGTTTGCCGTCGTGGCCGCCGAGGTGAGAAAACTGGCGGAACGCAGCCAGGTGGCGGCAGGAGAGATCAGCCAGCTTTCGGTTTCCAGCGTCAGTATTTCCGAACAGGCGGGCACCATCATCCGTCAATTGGTGCCGGCCATCCAGGAGACGGCGGAGCGTATCAAAGGCTTTGCGGCATGCAATCAGCAGCAACGGGAGGGGATGGTGGATCTCAACCATTCGATCCAGCAGTTTGATCAGGTGGTGCAGCAGAATGCCGGGGCCTCCGAGGAGCTGGCGGCCACGGCGGAGGAGCTGAGTGCACAGGCCGACATGATGGCGCACGCCATCGCTTTCTTCAATGTCGGTCAACAGGGTGCCCTTGCCCGGCAGAGCGTGTAAATGAAACCCATAACCGGAGACGACCCATGACCCCTGACGTATCCATCGCCTCAGCCCATGGCATTGCCATGCCGCGTATTCTGTATGGCACGGCCTGGAAGAGGGAGCGCACAGCCGCGCTGGTGGAGCAGGCTGTTGCGCTGGGGTTTCGCGGTATCGATACCGCCTGCCAGCCCAAACATTATGACGAGGCCGGGGTGGGCAGCGGTGTGGCGGCGGCCCTGCAACGGGGTGTTGCGCGGGCTGATCTCTATCTGCAAAGCAAATTCACTCCGTTGAACGGGCAGGATCCCCAACGGATTCCCTATGATCCCAAAGCCACACTCCGGGAGCAGGTGACCCAGTCCCTGCACCGTTCCCTGCACAACCTGCAAACGAACTATCTGGATGGTTTGCTGCTTCACTCGCCCATGGCTACGCCCGCCCAGACCATGGAGGTCTGGCAGGCCATGGAGCAGCTTTGCCATGAGGGGCTTGTCAAACAGTTGGGGATCAGCAACTGTTATGACCTGGAGATGCTTGCCTATCTCCATCATGCTGCCACCGTCAAGCCCGTCATCCTGCAAAATCGCTTTTATGCCGCCACCCGTTATGATCGGGAGATCCGGGCTTTTTGCCGAGAGCAGCAGATCCTGTATCAAAGTTTTTGGACCCTTTCGGCCAATCCGGCCATTCTGGCCCATGCCACCCTGCACGGGTTGGTGCAAAAATATCAGCGCACAGCGGCGCAGCTGTTTTTCCGCTATCTGAGCCAGATGGGCATCGTGCCCCTGACCGGCACGACATCCGCCCTTCACATGCGGGAAAGTTTGGCCATTTTTGAGTTTGAACTGACGGAGGCCGAGTGCGAGGCGGTAGGGGCGTTGTTGTGATCAGAGCTTGTGAATAAATCTGCTGCGCGACCATCTGGCGGCGTTGCGGGCTCGCTCTCTCCTCGTCTATCCGATTGATATATCTCGTCGTTCTCTCGCCCGCGCCTTGCCAGATGGCCTGCTCGCGACGATTTATTCACAAGCTCTCAGGGGGCGCAATGCCCCACCAGATCATACTCATGGCTGTCGGTGATGGTGACCGGGAGGATGCGACCCGGTTGGGGCTGCCCGGCATTGATATAGATCAAACCATCCACCTCCGGTGCTTGTGCCTTGCTGCGCCCCAGCACTAGGCCGGGATGTTCTGCCGAGATGCTCTCCACCAGAACCTCCAGGGTTTTCCCACGCCACGCGCGCAATTTTTTGCGGCTGATGCGCTGTTGCAACAGCATCAGGGCCTTTTGCCGCTTGCGCGCCGTTTTGGCCGGCACCTTGTCGGTCAGATGGTAGGCCACCGTGCCTGGTTCGTCCGAATAGGTGAACACCCCCAGGTGATCAAACCAACCCTGCCCGACAAAACGGTACAAGTGGCGGAACTCTTTTTTGCTCTCCCCCGGAAAGCCGACGATCACGGTGGTGCGCAGGCTGGCCTGGGGCAATTGATGGCGGATGCGCTTCAACAGGTGCACAATGCCGGCGTAGCGTTCGGCCCGCTTCATCCGGGCCAACACCGCCGAATGGCTGTGTTGCAGGGGCATGTCCAGGTAAGGCAGCACCTTTTTCTCGCTGGCCATCACCGCCAGCAACTCCTGGGTGATGAGGGTTGGGTAGAGGTAGAGACAACGGATCCAGGCGATCCCTTCCACCTGGGCCAGACGGCGCAGCAGGTGGGCCAGGGAGAGGCGGGGGGAGAGATCCCGCCCGTACAGGGTGGTGTCCTGGGAGACCAGATTGATCTCCACCACCCCCTGTTGGCTGAGATGCTGCACCTCCGCCACGATCTCCTCCAGGGGGCGGGAACGGAAGCGCCCCCGCAGTTGGGGGATGATGCAGAAGGCGCAGGGATTGTTGCACCCCTCGGCAATCTTGACATAGGCGGTGTGGGCGGGGGTGGTCAGCAGGCGAACCGGCTTTTCCGGCGCCGGGGCAGCGGTTGGGGAAATCGGTGCGACGGCCAGCGTCGCCTCTCCTGTGGTCTGGTTGGCGGCGATCAGGGGGAAAAGTTGCTCATACTGGGCGGACCCCACCAGCACATCGATGCCTGGAATATCCTGGGCCAAATGTGCCCCATAGCGTTGCGCGAGGCACCCCGTGACCACCAGACGCTGGCCAGGATGGCGGCTTTTGATCTCTGCCATGGCCGCAATGGCCTCCCGTGACTCGGCCTCGGCGTCCGCCTTGAACCCGCAGGTGTTGACCACCAGGAGATCCGCCTCTTCGGGGTCGGCGGTCAGGCTGTAGCCCTGCTGCAAAAACTGCCCCAGCATGTTTTCTGTATCCACCAGATTTTTGGGGCAGCCCAGGGAGACAACGCCCACCCGCTTGCCCGGACCTTGATCCGTCATGAGGGCTATTCCCGGAAATTGGTAAATTGCAAGGGTCTTTCCATGGTGGTATCCTCTTTGAGAAGGGCGATCACCTCCTGCAAATCGTCGCGTTTTTTGCCGGTGACCCGCAATTCTGTTCCCTGAATGGCTGTTTGCACCTTGATTTTGGACTCCTTGATGCGCTTGACCAACTCCTTGGCCAGCTCCGCTTCAATACCCTGCCGCACGGTCACCACCTGACGCACCATGCTGCCGGAGGCCGCCTCCACCGTACCAAAAGAGAGAACCCGAACATCCACCTTGCGGCGTGTCAGTTTTTCTTTAAGCAGTTCAACCACCTGCTCGCGTTTGTATTCGTCATCGGCCAGCAGGGTGATTTCCGCCTCTTTGCGGGTCACCTTGCTTTTGGAACCCTTAAAGTCATAGCGGGTGCCGATCTCTTTGACCACCTGATGGATGGCATTGTCCACTTCCTGGAGATCGGTTTCAGAGACAATATCGAAAGAGGGCATGGGCAACTCCTTGGTTTAAAAAAAACGATTCCTGATCAGGGGCTCTCGGAGGGATGGACGGTATCCTCTATGATATCCACCTGGGGAGGGATTTTAAACTGGAAATGCTCTGCTGCAAGGGCTCGATTGATGCGCATCCCCTGAAAGGTAAAATGGGAGATATGTCCCAGGGAGTCGTGGGTGATCAGTTTGAGCAACTCATCCCGTTCCGGGTGCAAGACCAGAAGGATCTCTTGCACGGTGCCTTTGGTGCGGGGAAACAGTCGCACAGCGGGCAGCTGCAGTTGGGGATCCTCCGTTGTTTCCCAGGTGAACAGGGTGTGCAATGGCACATCGGATGACAAAAGCACAGCCGGTGTATTATCCAGTCGGGTGGCTTTGCCCACGGTGACCTGGGCCAGGTCTGGTTCATAGAACCAGATGCTTTGACCATCGGAGACCAGGGTTTGCGGGGCAGGCGTGCGATAATCCCAGCGGAAGCGTCCCGGCTTGGCGGTGGCTATGTGACCGCTGCTCTCTGTGGGCACCCCGGATTCCGCATTTTCTATGCGTTGGACAAAGTCGGCCTCCAGTGTTTTTGTTTTTTTCAAAAAGGCCTGCAGACGTTTGACCGGGGCAGTCATGGTCGTGGCCTGGGCCGTCTCTCCCGCTGCCTGGGCGGCCCACACGCCCGTCGGGAGCAGTGCCCAAAGCAACCAAAGCAACCAGAGGAGCCTGTTGCGCTGCAACGCTGTGTGTGGGTGGAGCAGGGTATCCGTCATCGTCTTTTGCAATCGCTGTTGGGTTGAATGTTGATCCATGTGATGGGGGGACAATGGGGGATTTTTGTCAAGGAGGCAAGGGGAGATGGTGGATTCTGACCAAAAGGACCCCCCACAGGGCCCAAAAAGGGGGCTGCCCACGATAAAATTATCAAAAATGCATTGAAAGGGCTTTCGCTTGCAAAAAACTGCCCTATAATGTCCCGGTTCGCCTGGATGCCGATACGGCTTTGGCAGGCTGTTGGAGCAGCGTGGTGTCGTTTTTCTTCTTAAAACGGGGCAAGGAGGGGGAGGATGGAGAACCACGAGCCTATTCTGGTCCCTGTGGACCGGTCGCTGGCTGAAATTCTTCCCGCCTATCTGGTCAACCGGAGAGAGGATGCAGCGAGGCTGGCCGGCCTGTTGGAGCGTGGAGAGTTTGAGACGATGCGGGTTTTGGGTCATCGCATGAGAGGGTCGGGGGCCGGGTATGGCTTGGATGCCATCAGCCGCCTGGGCGAAAGGTTGGAAAAGGCAGCCCGGTCAGGCTCTCAGGCGGATTTGGCGGCCTCTGTTGCCGACCTGGATGCGTTCCTCCGGCGACTGGTCGTTGTTTATACGGACGATGAAATCATTTGAATGGAAGGGTGTCTGAGCCTCTTATGGATCATATTCTGATTGTGGATGATGACCCTGACATCTGTGTCCTGGTCAGTCGGTTTCTGGAGAAGAACGGCTTTCGGGCCAGTACAGCCGAGGATGGCAATGGGTTGCAGGCCGTTCTGAAACGGGGGGTGGTGGATCTGATCGTGCTGGATCTGATGCTTCCGGATGAGGATGGTTTGGTTCTATGCCGTAATTTGCGGGCTACCTCCAATATACCGGTCATCATTCTGAGTGCCCGTGGTGAGGATCTGGATCGCATCATCGGCCTGGAAATGGGGGCCGACGATTATCTGTCCAAACCTTTTCATCCGCGTGAATTGCTGGCGCGCGTGCGCAGCGTGCTGCGCCGCACCCGGCAGCCCGTCGTAGCGGAGACGGTCAGTGCGACGGAAAAGGATCTGGTCTACCATTTTGCTGGCTGGAGGCTGGACGTTCCCACGCGGCAACTCTATTCACCCCAGGGGGAAAAGGTTTTCTTGAGCGGTAGCGAGTTTGCCATGTTGCGCACCTTTCTGGATTTTCCCAACCAGATTCTCTCCCGCGAGCAGCTGTTGGAGCACGTGCACAACAGGGAGCACGAGACCTATGAGCGTACCATCGACATGCAGGTGAGCCGGCTTCGGCGGCGGTTGTGCGAGGATTCCAAAACGCCTACCCTGATAAAGACCGTGCGAAGTGCGGGTTATGTGCTCTCTGTCCGGGTGGTCAAGGAGGGGGGATAGGGTTGGCCAATATTTTGGTGATTGACGACGATCCGGCAAGCTGTTTTCTGGTCAAAAGCCTGCTGGAAAAGGTGGGGTATCGTGTGTTTGTGGCGGGTGGTGGCGATGAGGGGTTGCGCCTGTTTGCCAAACACCCCATCGATGTGGTGATTACCGATATTTTGATGCCTGGAACCGATGGTTTGGCTGTTATTCGGGAGTTGTTGACCCGTGCCCCGGACGTTAAAATCATTGCCCTCTCCGGGGGGGGAATGATTCTGACTGCGGAAATCAGTGTTCATGTTGCCCGCAAAATGGGGGCCTTTGCCTCTTTGCTCAAGCCGGTTGATCGTGTGGAGTTGTTGGCGACTCTTCAGCGGGTGTTGCAGCCGGCTGCGGCAGAGGGAGAGGTTGCCTCTCAAACCAAAATGATTTGAACGTCAGCACACCCTGGTATCCTGTTGGATGGCACCCCGCCGAAGAGCCTGCCGATTATGAAAATTCTGGGTATCGAAACCAGTTGTGATGAAACCGCAGCGGCGGTTGTGGAAGCAGGCGTGGTCTGTTCCAATGTGGTGCAGGGACAGGTGGAGGTGCATGCGGTCTATGGTGGGGTCGTGCCTGAACTGGCCAGTCGCGCCCATATCCAGAACATTTCTGCGGTGGTGACGGCGGCGTTGCAGCGTGCCAACGTGGCTGCGGAGGCGTTGGATGGCATCGCGGTGACGGTTGGCCCCGGTCTGATCGGCGGTCTGTTGGTGGGGTTGTCGGTGGCCAAGGGGATGGCCATGGCGCTGGAGGTTCCCCTCATCGGCATCCATCACATGGAAGGCCATTTGATGAGCCCCTTCCTGCAGGATCCCGCCCAACCCGCTCCCCTCTGTGCCTTTCCCTTTGTGGCCCTGCTGGTTTCCGGGGGGCACACCATGCTGCTGCACGCCGAGGCGTTTGGGCGTTATCATCTTCTGGGGCAGACGCGGGATGATGCGGCGGGGGAGGCTTTCGACAAGGGGGCACGCCTGCTGGGTCTGCCCTATCCTGGTGGTCCGGCCATTGCCGCCCTGGCGCAAGGGGGCAATCCGCAGGCTTTTCGTTTTCCCAGAGCCCGACTGGAGCGGGATCGCTTTGATTTTTCTTTCTCTGGTCTGAAAACCGCTCTGCGCACCCATGTGCTGAACCATCCCCTGGCACCGGAGGATTCGCAGGGCCGCAGGGATGTGGCCGCCTCCTACCAGGAGGCGTTGGTGGATGTGTTGGCGGACAAGGCCCTGGCGGCGTGTCGGGCAGCAGGTTGCCAGCGTCTGCTGGTGGCCGGGGGGGTGGGAGCCAATCAGCGGTTGCGCGCCTTGTTGGCGGAGCGGGCCGGAGCGGTGGCACTGTTTGCGCCACCCGTGTCGTTGTGTACCGACAATGGGGCGATGATCGCCTTGGCGGGTGCAAACCGTCTGGCCCTGGGGCAGCGGAGCGACCGCTCCCTGAACGTCCGTTCCCGTTGGCCGCTGGCCGATTTGCGCAGTTGATCCTCCATCATCCATCGTTCGACTTTGTCCGAGAGGTTGTGTCATGAATCTTTTGCACGCCACCCTGCCCGCCGAGGTTGCAGTCATTGGCGCCGGTTCCTGGGGCACTGCCCTGGCGGCCCTGTTGGCGGCCAAATTGCCGCGCGTGACCCTGTGGTGTCTGGAAGCGGAGGTGGCAGAGGGGATCAATCGGAGCCAGCGCAATCCCCTCTATGTGTCGGAATTTTCCTTGCCGGCCAATCTGCGGGCCGAGACGGATCTGCATCATGTGGTGGCCAACCACCGCATTTTGGTGCTGGTGGTGCCCACCCCGTTCGTCCGACGGATCCTGGCCTCTCTGGTAACCGTGGCCCATCCGGATACCCTGTTCGTCTTTGCCAGCAAGGGGGTGGAGATTGAGACCTTGACCCTGATTTCTGAGATTTTTGCCGAGCTGTTCGGTGCAGCGGGGATGCAGAGGGCCTGTTTTTTGTCCGGTCCCTCCTTTGCCAGGGAAGTGCTGCAGGGGTTGCCCACCGCCGTGGTGATTGCCGGGCAGAACGGCTCCGTCGTGCAGCAGATGCAACGGCTTTTTCAGGCGCCCCATTTTCGTACCTATGGCAGCGAGGATGTGATCGGCGTTGAGCTGGGCGGGGCCCTGAAAAATGTGATCGCCCTGGCGGCGGGTGTCAGCGACGGGTTGGGCTTTGGCAACAGCGCCAGGGCGGCACTGTTGACCCGTGGTTTGGCGGAAATGGTGCGGTTGGGGGTCTGTATGGGTGCCCAGGCAGAGACCTTTTCCGGGCTTTCCGGGATGGGGGATCTGCTGCTGACTGCCACATCACCCCTCTCCCGCAACTATACGGTGGGGTGGCGTCTGGGGCAGGGAGAGTCTCTGGAGAGCATACAGCAGGGCGCGCGGGAGGTGGCCGAAGGGGTGAAGACCACCGTCAGTGTCCGGCGTCTGGCCGTGCAAAAAGGGGTGGAGATGCCGATTGCAACCGCTGTCTATGAAATTCTTTACGAAAACCGGTCGCCCCACGCGGTGGTCAAAGCGTTGATGGAACGGGAACTCAAGGCGGAATAGCCACGGTGCCCTCATGCCGGGAGGGCCAGGGATGGATCATGGCCCTCGTCTGTGCAGCGGACCATGATCCATCCGTCCCTTATCCCCTGGCACACGTATTCATCAGGTGGGAATAGGCACGGGTGATCTCCTGGGTTTTGCGATGCGCCAACTCGCGCAACTCGATGCCCATGGAGGCCACCATGTCGGGATGATATTTGCGTATCCGCCTGCGCAGGGCCGTTTTGATACGTTCCGGCGTCGCCTCTCCCCGGATGCCGAGGATGCGCCGCTCCTGGTAGGCCTGCCCCTGGGGCGGGATACTGGCCTCCTCGCCCTCTTCGCAATACCACTCCTCCTTGGGTTCAGGGCGCTCCTGGCCACGGTGGCGCAGCAGGTTGAGTTCGGTTTCCAGGGCGACGACCCGTGCTTCCAGACGGCCCTGCTCCTGGGCCTTGCCGGCCAACAGTTTGTTCGCCTGTTGCAGGGCGCGCAGGCGGGTTTCCAGGGTGGCGATCTCTGCGGCGGCCTTGCCGGTATCGGGAGCTGCTGGCGGGTTATCCTGCAATGTCTTAAGTTTTTTATTCAGATCCCGGTTGGCGGCTTCCAACAGGGCGATTTTTTCTGTGCGCCGTTGCAGATCCTGTAGCACCGCCTCCTGCCCGGTCAGACGGCTGGCCAGTTGGTGGTTGTCGGTTGTCAGTTTGTTGATCTTGGCAACAGCCCCCTGATACATGTTCTCCCACTGGGAGGCCCGCTCGTTCTGGCGGTCCAGATCCCGGAGGAGGTCGTTGTAGGTATTGATTTTGTCCAGGAGTGCTTTATTCTCTTTCTGCACTTTCTGCAGTTCGTGCTGAGAAGATGTGTGGGCACGCTCCTCCAGGGCGCGGAGGCGGCTGGCGAGCTGGGCCTCCTTCTCTTTTTGCTGTTTGATCTGTTGCAGCAGGTCGTTTTTTTCGGCCTGGAGGCGCAGCAGAGAGGCGTGAGCGGCGTTTTCCTGGTTGCGGAGCGCAGCCAACTCACCCTCCAGCTGGCTGATGGCGTCGATCCACCCCTGCTGGGTCCGGCTGCCGATATCCTCATCCAGGAAAAAGAGGTTGCCTGTCTGGAGGATATGCCCCTCCAGGATCTGCACCTTGTCCCGAAAAATGACCGGGTGCTCCTGATGCTGGATCACGGTTTCATAAAACAGCATGTCGTGATCCGCACGGATGATAAAATCCAGTTTGCAATGCTGGCATGACTGCACGAGACCCATCTCCTGGGCGGCGGTGATGACGACCGTGTTGCAGGCATAACATCTGGCCCGATAGAAGGTACGCCGTTCCTGGGTCAGGCCGATGCGTTCCACGGTGCGGCGCCCCAACTGCTCGTAGACAAGGCACTTGTGGTGGCCGACAACCTCGATGGAGTAGGGCTTGTTGCAGGCCGCACAGGCAAATTTCCAGAAGGTGACGGCCAGGGGATAGGTGACGGTCATGGCCACGCCACAGGCACGACAGCGCGTCGGCAGATAGTGGCACTTTTTTGGCGGACGCTCTTCCGTGTGCGCCTCCGGCGGGGAAGGCGGTTGACTCCGGGGCGGGGTGACCCGGTGGCTGGCAACAGCAATGCCCATGGAATACCTCTTGATTGGGGATAAGCGAGTGTTTCCCTGGAGAGTGACCAGGAGCCCCCCTGTCGGGGGATGTTGCGGTGTTAATGCAATATAAGGGCCAATTGTTTCGCGGGAGATTGCCGCTGTTCATGGGGGGGGAGCGGTGCAACCGGGTGGTGGTTGCGTGTTTCATGCCGTGGGGCATGGTGTGTTGTCGATTGTGGAACAGACAGGTGTTGAGATGAATCCCCTGCCAAAAGTGGAGCCCTCCTATCCCATCTGTGACCTTTTTGCCAGTATTCAGGGTGAGGCCACATGGACCGGGCGGGCAACTTTTTTTGTGCGCTTTTCCGGTTGCCCCCTTTCGTGTCCCTGGTGCGATGAACCGAAACACCGGGATCCGACCGCCGCACGCCACTTGACAGCCGGGGAAATTTTGGCGCAACTGCGCGCAATCGATCCCATCCTGCGCCATATCGTCCTCACCGGTGGCGAACCTCTGGCGGTGCAGGGGCTCTCTGAACTGGTGGATTTTTTTAAAAAGCACGGCTATTGGCTGGCCATGGAGACCAGCGGCGTCGGCGGTGCGGTTCCCTCCGGCCTGGACTGGGTGACGCTGTCGCCCAAAACCCCGCTGCCCGAATCCCTTTTTGCCATGGCGCACGAGATCAAATATATCGTACCTCCCACTCCGGCTCGTCGCCAGGAGCGGGAAATTCAACAGCGTGCCCAACGCCATGCCAATGTGTGGGTGCAACCGCAGTCGGAGCGTGGGGAAGGCGAGGCAGGCCGACCCCCTCTGGATTCCCGGGCGTTGCACAACTGTTTGGTGCATATCAAACGGTCCGGGGGAAAAATTCGCCTCTCCCTGCAGACGCACAAATGGATTGGCCTGCCATGAAGTCACCTCTGCCCCGCCTGTTGTTGATCACCGATCGCACCCTCTGCGCCGATCTGCCGGTTACCATCGCCGCCGCCCTGGCGGGTGGTGTGCGGCATGTGCTGCTGCGGGAAAAGGGGCTGCCGGAGGCATCCCTGCTCCGTTTGGCCCAAGAGCTCCAGGGTGTGACGGCGGCACAGGGGGCTTTTTTGCTGATCCATGAACGTGTGGATCTGGCCCTGGCCATCGGCGCCCACGGGGTCCATTTGCCGGAACATGGCCTGGCCACCGCAGAGGCCCGCCGCCTGCTGGCAGGATTGCCTGCGGCACTGTTGGGTCGCTCTTGCCATTCCGTGGCGGGTGCATGCCAAGCCCTGCAAGAGGGTGCCGATTTTGTCACCCTCTCCCCCCTTTTTGCCACCCTTTCCCACCCCGATGCGCCGCCCCTGGGGGTGAACCGCTTTGCCGCCATGCGGGCCTCCATTCCCGGTCCGGTCTTGGCTTTGGGTGGCATTCATCGGGAGAATGCCCGCACCGCCATGCAGACGGGTGCCTATGGCATTGCCCTGATTCGTGGGGTGTTGGATACCCCCGATCCCTGCCAGACGGCGGCGGCTTTGTTGAGAGAAATCAGCCAGGGGGAGGATGCGCTTTAACCGGACTTGTCACGGCTCGGGTACCCTTATCCTCACGATGGCAGGGACATTGTCGTACCTGGATCGCTTGGTTGAGGGAACGCATGATGCCGCATCCCCGGTTGGTCTGACGTTGTTCGCACTCTCCACGCAGGGCGATCAACTGCTCTTTGAGTGTACCCATCGCCGCGATTTGCTCCTCGACCCGTTTGATCTGCACATCGAGAAGGGCGTCGACCCCGGAGCAGTCTCCATCCGGGTGATGGCGAAAGTTCAGTAACTGCCGGATTTCGACCAGTTTCATTCCCAGGGAGCGACCGTGGCGGACAAACTGCAAGGTTTCCAGATGGGAGACTCCGTAACTCCGGTAGCCGGATTGATCTCGTTCCGGTTCCGCCAGCAGGCCCTCCCGCTCGTAGTAACGAACAGTCTCCACGTCGCAATCCACCTGTTTGGCCAACTCGCCAATGCGCATGCTCCTCTCCTGAAAATTAAAGCGCAGAATATGCAAAAGCTCTTGACCCTGTAGTTGCTACAGGGTGTGCAATGATCGCACTGTTTCCAAAAATTTGCCACAGGAGATGATCATGTCTGCCCACGACGCCCCTGTTTGCTGTTCCAGCCACTGCGCTGCCGAGAGTCAGGCCATGACACCACCCCTGACGCCCCCGCTTTCCATGTCCGAGGGTGAACGGATGGTGTTGCGTGTCACCAAACTGTGTTGCCCGACCGAGGCGGACCTGATCCGCAAATGCCTTTCCGGCATGCAAGGTATTTTGCAGATGGATTTCGATTTTATCCGCCGGGAATTGATCGTGCTGCATCACGGCGTGGAGCGGAGGGCGGTGATTGCTGCTCTTCGTGCCGTGGACATGGAGCCAGACCGGATGGCAGAAACGTCGGAAGGGGATCGAACCCGCACCCTGCCGGTTCAATCTGCCATCTCTCACCGGGAATGGCTGGTGACCGCTGTCGCCGGTTTGACCGCCAGTGGCGCGGAAATTCTCGCATGGAGCGGGGTGGATGAAACCTCTCCATGGATCGTCATGCTCTCTCTGCTCTCGATCCTGGTCGGCGGTCGCGACACCTTGCAACGGGGCTGGATCGCCCTGCGTCATCTCTCCCTCAATATGAATTTTCTGATGAGTCTTGCGGTCCTGGGGGCCATGAGCATTGGCCAATGGCCCGAAGCGGCCATGGTGGTCTTTCTGTTCGGCCTGGCCGAACGGATCGAGGCCCTTTCCATGGACCGGGCGCGCAACGCCGTCCGGGAATTGATGTCTCTGGCCCCGGAAACCGTCACCCTGCAGACCGAGTCTGGAATGTGGGAAAGCGTGCCTGCCGCCACTGTGACCGTGGATCGTCTGCTGCAAGTCAAGCCCGGGGAACGGATCGCTCTGGATGGTGTGGTGGTGTCGGGACGTTCCAGCGTCAATCAGGCTCCCATCACCGGAGAGAGTGTTCCCGTTACGAAGGATGTGGGCCATTCTGTGTATGCGGGCTCGATCAACGGTTCCGGGGTGTTGGAATACCGCGTTACCGCCGATTTCAAACACTCCACATTGGCGCGCATCATAGACACCGTGCAGGATGCCCAGGCCAAGCGTGCGCCGATGCAGCGTATCGTGGAAAAATTCGCCCGCTATTACACCCCTGCCGTGGTGGGTATCGCGGGATTGATCGCTACCATGCCTCCCATCCTGTTTGACGACCCATTCATCCCCTGGTTTTACAAGGCGCTGGTGATGCTGGTGGTGGCCTGTCCCTGCGCCCTGGTGATCTCCACCCCGGTGACGGTGGTCAGTGGTCTGGCCGCCGGAGCGCGACGCGGCGTTCTGATCAAGGGCGGGCTGTATCTGGAGCAGGCCCACGATTTACGGGCCATCGCCATGGACAAGACCGGCACCCTGACCCATGGTCGTTTGGAGATGACCGATTTCGTTATCCTGGGAGAGCGGAACCGGGAGCAGATCCTGCGTCTGGCAGCCAGTCTGGAAGCCCACTCCGAACATCCGGTGGCCGCCGCCATCACAGCGGCCTGGGGAAAAGAACGCCCACTGCTTCACGTTCGCCATTTCGAGGCACTTAGCGGACGTGGCGCACGGGGAACGGTTGCGGGGGAGATTCATCACATCGGCAATCACCGTCTGCTGGAAGAACTCGGCCTGTGTCGTCCCGAAGTGGAGGCGATCATCCTGCCTTTGGAACAGGATGAAAAGACGGTCGTGGTGCTGGTTTCATCCAGTGAACCACTGGCAGTGATTGCTGTATCCGACCGCATGCGGGAAAACGCGCCAGAGGCGATTCGTGACCTTCATGATCTGGGTATTGCTGTGACCATGTTGACCGGTGACAATGCTGCCACGGCTCAGGCCATCGCCCGTCATGCCGGGATCGAGGATGTACGGGCCGAGTTGTTGCCCGATGAAAAATTGCGTGCCATCGAGGAGATGACAGACCGTTTCGGCATCGTGGCCATGGTGGGGGACGGTATCAACGACGCTCCGGCCTTGGCGCGTGCCTCCATTGGCATCGCCATGGGTACTACCGGCACGGATACCGCCCTGGAGACCGCTGACGTGGCCATCATGAACGACGACCTGCGCAAGATCGGAGAGTTTGTGCGCCTTGGACGGGCGACTCGACGTATCCTGTGGGAAAATATCACCCTGGCCATCAGTATCAAAGGCTTCTTTCTGGTGCTGGGGGCCGTCGGTCTGGCCAGCTTATGGATGGCTGTGCTGGCTGACATGGGTGCCAGCCTGCTGGTGATCTTCAACGGGCGACGTTTGCTGGGATTCAAAGGTTGACACATGAACGATTCAATCTCTTCCAATGAGATTCCACCGGGGTGGATGCTGATCTTTATGGCCTGGACCGTGGTTGCCAGTGCTACCCTCGGCAGCCTCTTTTTCAGTGAAGTCATGGGGGTTCCAGTCTGCATCCTCTGCTGGTATCAACGCATCGCCCTCTATCCACTGACGTTCATACTGGCGGTTGGTTTGTTTCCATATGACCCCAAAGTGGTACGATACGCTGGCGTTTTGACGGGGATGGGGTGGTGTACCGCTCTGTTTCACGTGCTTCTGGTTGCCGGTGTCATTCCCGAAAAAATCCATCCCTGTATGCAGGGCATTCCCTGCTCGGAAACCCATCTCGTCTTGTTCGGGTTTCTGACAATTCCCATGATGTCGTTGTTAACCTTTACACTTGTTGCTGCTCTGCTTTTTTTTGCTCGAAGGATGCAATCCTCATGAATCGTAAAATCCTCTTTGTTTCCGTTGCTGGACTGCTTCTGCTGGTTTTTGCCATTGGCGTCATGCGATTTCAGGACCGAACGGTTGAACAACAGAATGAATCCATGAGCAAGAATTTAAGTGCGTTGGAACGATCTGGAGCCCCGATCAAGGGTCCAACGGATGCCAAGGTCACCATTGTGGAGTTTTTGGATCCTGCTTGCGAAACCTGTCGAGAGTTCTATCCCCTTGTGCAACGATTGATCGACGAGTATCCGGGCAAGGTGAGGGTGATGGTGCGCTATGCCCCCCTGCATGCCGGATCAGACCAGGTGGTTAGAATGCTGGAGGCGGCTCGTTACCAGGGCCAATTCTGGCAGGCATTGGAACGGCTGTTTGCGCATCAGAATCGTTGGGTGGTCAATCATACATCCCAGCCCATGCGCGCCCTGGCCCTGTTGGACTCTTTACAATTGGATCGGGAGCGGTTTTTGACTGACATGAATCGTCCTGAGACAGCCCAGGTGGTTCAACAGGATCTCCAGGATGGGCAACGCCTCGGTATCCGGGCCACCCCTGAATTTTTTGTCAATGGCCGTCCCATGCCCAGTTTTGG
>JADGCE010000059.1:0-3933 GCA_015229095.1 Magnetococcales bacterium
TCGCTCATCTTGACCGGCACATAATCCTCCGAATGTTTGGCCAGGATGGTGGCGGCCTGGAAGGTCTCGCTGCCCCGCCAGACCCCCTCGACAATCACCCCCTGCCCCTCGCGAAACAGGTCGGGGGTCATCCCCTCATACTGCACCGGCAACCGCTCCGCATTGTCCACCACCAGAAAACGCATCTTCAGGGTGCCGGTTTCCCGCACCAGGGAGCCCTCCTGCACCATCCCCCCAATGCGTATCTTGCGCCCGACCATCTCGGCACCCTTGGCCTTGATCTCGGTGGGGGTGTAAAAATAGACCAATGCCCCGGTAAACGAGGTGAAGACCAGGGCCAACAGGGCGCCTCCCACCAGAACCACGCTGCCCAACAAGAAAAAACGCCGATTGCGGCTGGTCATGAGTCTCTCCTCCCCTCGGCCTGCAAACGGCTCTGCAAACGGCGCAGACGGCTCCACCACAACAGGGTCAGGCCGCCAAACAGCCCGCCTGCCAACCCATAAACCGCCCAGACATACTCCGTATACTCATTCATGTATCTGCTCCAACCGCTCTGTCTCCACCGCTTCCCATTGCCGCCGCGCTGCCACTTCCCGACTCTTCAGCACCAGCAACGCCGCACCCAGCAACACAAATGCCACCGACATGGCCAGCAACGGCGGCAACAACTCCCCGGTAATGGCCTGTTTGGCGGGTCCGGCAAACGAGGGGGGCTGATGCAAGGTCCGCCACCAGACCACCGAATAATGGATGATCGGCAGGTCCACCGCCCCGATGATCGCCAACACCGCCGTGGCCCGCGCCGCCTTGATCCGATCATCCAGAGCGTTGCGCAGGGCCATCAACCCCATGAACAAAATCAACATCACCAGCACGGAGGTCAGCCGCGCATCCCATGCCCACCAGGCCCCCCACATGGGCTTGCCCCAGATCGAACCCGATGCCAGGGTCACAAAGGTAAAGGCGGCCCCCACCGCAACCCCTGCTTCCGCCAGAATGTCATAGGTTTCCTGGCGCCGCCACAGATAAAGGGCACTGACAAGCGTGACAAAAAAATAGCTCAACAACGCCATTTTTGCTGACGGAACATGGACATATAAAATACGGACCGCGTTGCCCTGCTGATAGTCCGCCGGTGCCGTCAGCACCAGCCATAATCCCACGCCCAGGGCCAGGATTGTCAAAACAACCAGGGGAAGCTGAATCTTTGTCAGAAAACGCATTGCCTTACTCCGCTACCAGCCAACCGAACGCCCAAGGAGCCAACGCCAGATAGACAACATCAAAAATGACCAACAACCGCATCCAGGAACCCAGCTCCAGGCTTGGATCCAACAGCCCTGCCATGGCCTGCACCCCGGCAATCAACAAGGGTGCCGTCAGCGGCAGCAACAGCAGGGCCAACAGGGTCTCCCGGCTTCGGGCCGTCTGGGTCATGGCCGCCAACAACACCCCCAAACCCGTCAAACCCAGGGTGCCCAGCAGGAGTACGCCGATCAGAGCAGGCAACTGCCCCCAGACATCGACGTTGAACAACACCAGGGTCAGCGGCAGCAGCAGCAGTTCCACCAATACCGTCAACAGCAGGTTGCCCAGCCATTTGCCAAAAAAGAGCACGCCACGGGGCACGGAGGCCAACAACAGCCCCTCCAGGCCACCATCCTCCTCTTCCGCTTGAAAAACCCGTCCCAACCCCATCAAACTGGTAAACAACACCGTTGCCCACAGCAGCCCCGGCAGCAGACGGGTGGCCTCCTGACGGTCAGGGTCGAACGCTACCTGAAAGACCACCAGGACCGCAATGGCAAAAAAAAGCATGGAGGAGAGGGTGGCGCGTCGCCGCCAATCCCCCACCACATCTTTCCATGCGACCCGGTAGGTGGCACGCAGCAGGATCAGCAAGGGCATTCCTCCCGACCATCGCTCAGTTGGCCACGCTGCAGGCGCAGCAGACGATGGGGCAGGCTCTCCAACCGCTCTGGATCATGACTGGCCATCAGCACCATTCCTCCCTGCTGCAAAAAACGGTCGAGGCTCGCATTGAGCCAGGCCACCCCCTGCACATCCAGGGCGGAATAGGGCTCATCCAACAGCAACAGGAGTGGTTGGAAAAGCAACAAACGCGCCAACGCCAACCGCTTTCGCATGCCGGCGGAAAACCAGCGCACCGGTTGTTCGCTGAACCGTTGCAAACCCACCGCCGCCACCGCCGCCGCCAGGGTGGCGGGCTGTGGCGGCAATCCGTGCAAATCAGCAAAAAAACGTAAATTTTCCAGAGGGGTCAAATGCCCATACAGATGGGTATGGTGGCCCACGAACAGCAGACGATGGCGGATCTCCTCACCCTGCTGCGCTGCGGAATAACCGGCCAGTTGATAATGGCCTTTTTGTACCCGCAACCGGGTGGAGAGGAGAGCCAGCAGGGTTGATTTGCCACTGCCATTGCTGCCCAGCAACACCGCGCATTCACCCGCCTCCATGCTCAGCTCAACCCCGTTGAGCACCCGATGGCGACCAAAGGCATGATGCAGATCCTGCACCGTGAGCAGGGCCATCAGAACACCATCCTGGCCATGGGGGAAGGGTATCGTCTATTCATGGTTATTTCTTCAAAAAAAAGACAGTTCCGGAAATATTTGCCTGCTGCTGCACCACTTGTGCGGCCCGCTCCGCATGGGAGCGGTCGGCGAACGGTCCCATCCGAATCCGAAAATAGGTTTTGCCATCACTGCTGGCCTCGCTTTGGGAGATCGGCAGCGTGCCCCCATCCAGGGCCAGAGCGGAAAGGCTCTGAAACAGGGATTGGGCATTGGCTTCGTTGGAAAAGGTGGCCAATTTTACCCAATATTCCCGGTTGCCATCTCCTTCCTGCGGGGGGGGTGCACTCGTCGTGCGCAGCGGTGCGGACGGAACAGGCGACGGCGACTCTTTGATGGGCGGCGCCATCACATGGGCGGAAAAGAGCCGGGTCGTGGTATGCAGGGAGGCGACAGGCGCAGGGGTGCGAAGCAGCCGCCCAGGCTGCTCGACGGGCTCCGGCACACGGGGTGAGGGGGTGAGGGGTTCTGGTTCCACCTCCTTGCGCGCCATTTCTGCCTCTTTACGTGCCAGCTCTGCCTCTTTGCGCGCCAGTTCCGCCTCCTTCAGTGCCAACTCCGTCTCTTTATGCAGATCAGTTACCTCCGTTTGCCCGGTCGGCGGGCTCTCTTCCTGGGAGACAGCAGCCGGACTCGGTGGATCTGCCGGCTTTTCCGGAGGCAATGCATGTCGCGTTGCCTCCAGCATGGCCGCGTTGGGAGACCAGGTATCCAGAGGATTGCTCCTCTCTGCCGGCTCTTCTTCAGCCATTTTCCCCGTCGGTAGCGTCACGTGTACCGGAGAGTAGGGGTCAACAGAGGGGTCGATGGCGGCTTCAGCGTCGCGGATCACACGATCGGGTTTGGAATCCTCCGTGGGTGCTGAGCGGGTAACCGGAGCCGTGTTGGCCGCTGCGGTGGGCCGCGCACCGGTCGTGACCGTGGCTGCCGGATCGGAAGAAGGCGTCACTGCCGACGAAGCCACAGCAGGGGCATGTGTCGGTGAGCGGACCGCTTCTGCGGTCGCCGCTGTGCTGCGTGGCGTGGCCGCAACAGTGATCGGAGCAACGGTGTGCCTTCCCGCCGCCGGGGTGGTCGGGCGTGCGGAAGCCGCTGCAGGGGATGCAGCGACCGGGGTGGAAGCCACGGTCGTTGGGGCTATCGCCGGGGAGGCAACCGCTGTGGGAGTCGTTGTCTTGGCATCTGCCGGATGGGCTGCCGCCGTGGGAGCCGGTGCCGGTGCGATTGCTGTCGCCGGTGTCGGTGCGGTTGCCGCCGCCGGTGTCGGTGCGGTTGCCGCCGCCGGTGTCGGTGCGGTTGCTGTCGCCGGTGTCGGTGCGGTTGCCGCCGCCGG
>JADGCE010000059.1:4033-14933 GCA_015229095.1 Magnetococcales bacterium
CGCCGGTGTCGGTGCGGTTGCCGCCGCCGGCATCGGGGCGGATGCGAGAGTCGACTCAGCCGCCTTGGTCGGGGCTGGAGCGGCTGCCGGGGGTTGCCCGGTGCTGGCCACCGGGGTCGGAACCGTTTCCGGAACGGTGGGGAGGTTTTCCGGCGGTGTCACAAAAATGGAGGCAGGGGCCAGGCGGTCAAACCAGGTCGATTTTTTACCGGCAGCGGGCTCTTCGGGAGGAGGGTTGGTGACCGGTTTGGAGGTTTCAACGATCTCTGCGACGCGGTCAGGGTTCTCCAGCATATCATAAACAGCAACGCCGATGATCAGGGTGAAGACCACCCCTCCCATGATCAGAAAAAGCTGTTGTTCTCGATTGGCAAGAGTGTCCATGGGCCGTTATGAGAGATCCTGTTTTTTTTGACTTGACGGAACTGCGTTCATTCGTTCACCCTCATGCCATGAACCAGCGCGCCTTGTTGACTGTTGCCGGCCGGGATCGTCCCGGTATTGTCGCCCGTACCACCCAGGTACTGTTCGAGACGGGCTGCAATATCGCTGACTCCAGCATGACCCAGCTGGGGGGTGCGTTTACGGTGATGCTCGTTTTGCACTTGCCCCCCGCTCTCTCCTGTGCGGCATTGGCGGCCCGGTTGCAGCCGCTGGTGGATGCCATGCGGTTGACCGTTCACGTCCACCCCCTGGAGGGGGATATGGCGGCCAACTCCTCTGCAAACAGGGCGCAAAAGGCCACTCTCAGCCTGTTGGGCGCCGACCAGCCTGGGATCGTGTTTCGGACCACCCAACTGCTGGCGGAGATGGGCTGCAACATTACCGACCTCTACACCCGGGTGCTGGGCAGTGCGGAGCGACCCGTCTATTCCATGGTGATCGAGGTGGAATCCAGCGACTCGTCGGAACTGCCACCGGAACTGCACCCCCGGCTGGCCCAGTTGGAAAAGCAGCTGAACGTCGAAATCAACCTGCGCATCGCAGACTCCTCCTTGATGTAGCGGCAGAGTATACCTCGTTTTTCGTGGGTGAACCAAGTCTATTCCATGGCCATACTGGAGATACTGACCTACCCGGAACCGCGATTGCGGGCACAGGCCGAACCCGTCGACCGTTTCGACCGGCCGGAGCTGCAGCAACGGGTGGATGATCTGTTGCAGACCATGGCCGCATTGCCTGCCTGTGTCGGGGTGGCGGCTCCTCAAGTGGGCTATCCCTACCGACTGCTGGTGATCCAGTGCCAGAACAGCCGCAAGCCCCCTCTGGAGCATCCCGGCTTGCTGGTGGTGGGCAACCCGGAAATTCTCAGTTGGTCGGGCACGGAGGTGGGGCGGGAGGGATGCCTCTCCCTGCCGGACTATACCGGCAATGTGTTGCGTGCCCAAACCATCCAGGTGGCCTTTCAGGATCGGGATGGCCAACCGCGTCAGTTGACCTTGCAGGGGTTTGCTGCGCGGGTCATGCAGCACGAAATCGACCACCTGAACGGCACGCTGTTTACCGACCGCATTGTCAGTCGCAAAACCGACCTGTTCCCACGCAAACAGCGGCAATAAATGCCAGCCCTTCCCCCTTATTGTGGCCGTTTTCCGGTTTTCTTGAGCTTGTTCATATGGCGCGACACCTGTTTGACGAAGAGTCCGAAGGTGGATGGGTCCAACAAATCAGCCGGGGGCATTTCGCCGCAGGTCCGTTCAAACTGGGCCAGGAGACGCATATCACTGTTTTCTACTGCTGGTTTACGCATTTTTAACCTTGTCATACAGAACGATTAACGGGTACTGGTGTGTTCTTTGAGGGGGTGGCTGCAGAGGCTGTCTCACTCGAAGCATCCCGCATGCCATTTCCAATCGCATCCCTCATGCCGACCGTGCCAGGGGCGGGCGGGGGCGCGGAGCTTTAAAAACCCTCGCCATCGCTTAATTTTGCCAACAACTCCGCCTGGTGGTGTGCCGCCAGAGTCTCGACGATTTCTGTCAGATCTCCTTGCAGAACTTGATCCAACTTGTGCAGGGTTAGGTGAACACGATGGTCTGTCACCCGTCCCTGAGGAAAATTGTAGGTGCGAATACGCTCGGAACGATCCCCAGAGCCCACCTGATCCCGGCGATCCTTGGAACGTTCATCGTGGGCGGCGCGCTGTTGGAGGTCGTAGAGACGGGCTTTGAGCACTTTGATGGCCTGCGCCTTGTTTTTGTGTTGGGATTTTTCATCCTGACAGATGACCACCAAACCGCTGGGCAGGTGGGTGACCCGCACGGCCGAGTCGGTGGTATTGACGCTCTGTCCGCCAGGACCGGAGGCGCGGAAGACATCGATGCGCAGATCATCCCGCTCGTTGATCTGCACATCCACCTCGTCGGCTTCCGGCAGGATGGCCACCGTGCAGGCGGATGTGTGGATGCGTCCCCCTGCTTCGGTGACCGGCACCCGTTGCACCCGGTGTGCGCCGGATTCATACTTGAGGGCACTGTAAACCCCGCTGCCGCTGATCAAGGCGATCACCTCCCGGATTCCCCCCAGCGTGGTGACCGTGCTGCTCAGGGTCTCCATCCGCCAGCCCCGCAACTCGGCATAACGGCCATACATGCGGAACAGTTCGGCGGCAAACAGTCCCGCCTCTTCGCCACCGGTGCCGGCCCGAATTTCCAGGACAATATTTTTGCCATCGTTGGGATCTTTGGGGAGCAACAGCAACTGAATGGCCCGCTGTTGCTGGGCGATCTCTCCTTTGAGTTGCTCGCGCTCCTCTTGGGCCATCTCCTGGATGTCGCTGTCGGGGGTGTTGAGCAGCTCCAGGGTATCCTCCATCCGCCGTTCCAGCTCCTGCAACACCTGCAGGGCTTCCACGACGGGGTTCAATTCCGCATACTCTTTGCTCAGGCGGGCGAAGAGAGCGGCGTTGCTGCCGGTCTGGGCCTGACCCAGAAGATCACTCAGTTCGGCATGACGACGAGCCATTAAATCCAATTTTTGCGACAAACCACGCGAGACATCCATACGCAAATGAGACCTTCCCGGTCACTCCAGTTCAAAAAGTTTGCGAACGGCATCCACATACAAGGCACCGTCCGGTTCAGCCGCCAGGAGACGCAACTGGCTGAGAGGGGTATGTAATATTTTGTTGACCAGCAAACGGCCCAGGGTTTCCAGCCGTTTTTGCCCCTCTGGGCTGAGGTCAGGCCAACCGGCCACCATCCGCGCCACCTCCTGGTCGCGCACGCTCTCCAACTTGTGCCGCAATGCCACCAGGGTCGGTACCACATCCAGGGTTTCCAACCACTGGCTGAAAGCGGGGATGGCTTGCAGCACCAGATTTTCGGCGGCCTGCCGCTCCTGATGCCGATCCTGCTGGTTCTCGCTGGCAATTTTGCTCAAATCATCGATATCGTACAGGAAGGCATTGTCCACGTCACTGATTTTCGGATCCAAATCCCTGGGTACGGCAATATCGATATAAAATTGGGGACGTTGCCGGCGTTTTTTCAGGGCGGCCCGTACCGACGGGGCACTCACCAGCGGGGTGGGCGAACCGGTGGAGGAGAGCACAATATCCGCCAAGGGGAGTATATCATCCAACTGCTGCAAAGCGTAGGCCTGCCCATGAAAGGTGGCTGCCAGGGCTTGTGCGTTTTGCAGGGTGCGATTGGCCACCAGAATGGTGACACCGTGGGAGAGCAGATGGCGGGCGGCCAGTTCGCACATCTCCCCGGCACCCAACAGCAAGCAGGTGTGCCCCTCCAGGTTGCCAAAAATACGCCGTGCCAAGGTAACGGCAACCGAAGCGATGGAGACCGGATGGCGGGCGATGCCGGTCTCGGTGCGGATCTGTTTGGCCACCTGAAAGGCCAGATGGAAAAACTTGTTCAGGATTGTTTTGGCCGCACCGCACTCTACCGCTGTTCGGTAGGCCTGTTTCATCTGACCCAAAATTTGCGCTTCCCCCACCACCAGGGAGTCCAGACTGGCAGCCACCCGGATGCCGTGCCCCATGGCCTCCTTGTCCACATGGCTGTACAGGTAGGGTTGCAATTTATCCTGTTCCACCTGACGCAGGGAAGAGAGCCAACGCGCGACCGTTTCGATGCCATCTTCCGCAGAGCGGCATATCCCGTACAGCTCCACCCGGTTGCAGGTCGACAGCAAAACCCCCTCCTGCATCCCCTCCAGCGCCAGCAATTGCTCCAGAGCGGGGACAAGCTCAGGGGCTGGAAAGGCCAACTGCTCTCGCATGGCCACAGGGGCTGTTTTATGATTAAGCCCGACAACGATGAGTTTCATAGTGTGATCCGTGCAGCCCACCCGACAGGGCAACCGCTGTTCCAGTGCCGTAAAAACATGACTGCCTGCATTCAGTGGTGCATGGCTGCGTGCGATGGTGCAAAGAGAAGCAGGGCATCCAGCAGCTGTTTTTTGGTGATGGGTTTGGAAATGTGCAGATCACAACCCACGGCCTGGGTTTTTTCCACATCCTCTCGCATGGCATTGGCGGTCAGTGCCAGGATGGGTGTTGGTGAGCGGTTTTGCTGCCGCTCCCAGGTCCGGATGGTTCGGGTCGCCTGATAACCATCCATCCCAGGCATCTGAATATCCATCAAGACCAGATCAAACCGGCCTGCCTGGAACAACTGCACAGCCTGCATCCCATCCGTTGCCATCGTCAACCGGTGGGGGGTTTTTTTGAGAAAGGCTTGTACCAGGAAACGATTTTCATCCGAATCATCAACCAGTAAAATGGCCAAACTCTCTGCTGCAGGTGGTGTTGTGGGAGAGGACTCCAGCAAACTTTTGCCATCACACGGGGGCTCCGGCACAACGTGGATACGCAGGGGGAGTTCCACGTGAAACGTACTCCCCTGACCAGGTTGGCTGACCACCCAGATGGTGCCTGCCATTTTTTCCACCAGTTTTTGGCAAATGGAGAGCCCCAACCCCGTCCCTCCGAACCGCCGCGAGGTGGAGGTTTCCGCCTGGATAAAGGGCTGAAAAATGGTTGTCTGCCTGTCCAGGGGGATGCCAATGCCGGTATCGGCGACGGAAAAGCGCAGCAGGTGCGTTGCCGTTTGGGTCACCGAAAGCGTCACCTCCCCTCCGACCGTAAATTTGACCGCATTGGAGAGAAGATTGAGCAATATCTGCTGCACCCTTTGCGGATCTCCCAGTCGTTGCGTGGCCACTGTATCGTCCAGATGGAGGGAGAGCTGTGTCTCCTGACTCGCTGCTTTGTGTTTGAGCATCTCCGCCATATTTTCCAGTAGAAGCCTGAGGTCAAAGGTAACCTCCTCCAACTTCAATTGGCCCGCTTCGATTTTGGACAAATCCAAAATATCATTGATCAGTGCCAACAAAACCTGACCCGACCGGTTGATCACCTGCACATAATCCTGCTGCTCGTCATTCAAGGGGCCCTCTGCCAACATCTCCCCCATACCCAGAATGGCATTCATGGGGGTGCGAATTTCGTGGCTCATGGCCGCCAGAAAACGGCTTTTTTCCGAGTTGGCCCGCTCCGCCTGGAGGATGGCCTCTTGCAGTTGCGCGTTGATGCTGCGCAATTGGTTGGCACTCTCCAACAGAGCCTCTTCCGCCCTCTTTTTTTCCAGAATGAGGGTTTGTTTTTCTAAAATCCGTGCGATGGTGCCGGGCAGCAATTCCAGATAATCGCCGCCACTCTCTTTGATGACATAATCCGCCGCCCCCAACCGCAAGGCATCGATGGCCACTTGCAAGGTGCTCACCCCGGAGACGATCACTGCAGGCGGGGATGCCGGATTTTCTATCATCCGGCGCAACACCTCCAGGCCATTCATCTGGGGCATGTTATAGTCCAATACCACCACGTCATAGGAGCTCTCTTGCAGCTTTGCCAGACCCTCCACCCCGTCCGATGCAATCTCCACCCCATAGCCACGGCGCACCAAACGACGGCGCACCAGTTCAGCCAGTGCCGCATCATCTTCCATATACAGGATGCGAGGAGCAGGAGGGGAGACGCTCATGTGCAGCAGGGCAGGGCGAGAATGTTGATAAAGAGTCCCATGTTCTGGATGGTCTTCGCGAATTCCACAGGATTGACCGGTTTGGTGACAAAATTATTGCAACCCAAATCATAGCAGCGCTGGATTTCGCGGGGATCATCCGTGGTGGTCAAAATAATCACGGGAATGACCCGGCACGCCTCGTGGGTCTTCATCTCCCGGATGACCTGATAGCCATCCACCTCCGGCATATTCAAGTCGAGGAGAATCAGAAGGTGATCGGGGCGCGGGTGGTTGGCATAGGTGCCACGGCCAAACAGATAATCCAGGGCTTCGCGGCCATTGCGAAGACGCAAAACCGGGTTGCTCACACCACAGCGGCGCAGGTTGCGCTCGATCAAGGTGGCATGGGCATCCTCATCCTCCACCATCAGGATCGTGACAGGCTGCATCTCTCCCATCTAGACTTCTCCCCTTGTGCGTTGTTCCGCAACCTGGCTGGCGTGGGCAGGACGACCGGTTGCCGTCGTTTCGGCCACGGGCGGCGTGATGGGCAAGGTGACTCGAAAGGTTGTCCCCACACCCAGGGTGGAGGTGCAGACAATCCGACCACCCAAGCGGCGCACCCAACTGCGCACATAGGCAAGCCCCATGCCGTCCCCCGGCTTGTCCTGACGGCCGACGCGCTGGAACAATACAAATATTTTTTCCAGATCCTCCGGGGCAATGCCCCGGCCATTGTCTGTGATCTCAAGGGCAAGCTCTCCGGCTTGTTCATCCAGGAGAGCGGCGATATGGATCCTGCCTGGCCGTTCGGGCTCCAAATATTTGATCGCGTTGCCCAGCAGGTTGCCGACAATCTGCTCCATCGCTATGCGGTCGCTGCTCAGATGGGGCAGGGGTTCCAGCACGACGGTGACACCTGTAGAGTGGATGGCATGCGCCAAGGCCTGGATATTTTCCTCCACCAGAGCGTGCAAATCCAGATCCTCGAAGCATAACATTTTTCGCCCCATCCGGGAAAGATTCAAAATCGCCTGGATCAGACGCTCCATTTTATCGGCGGAGGCGCGGATATAGCGCAGTTCTTCTGGAAGATGCACCCGCACCCGTTCGAGAATGTGCTGTTGTTCGTCCTGCTCTGGGGCGACCAGAAAACGTGTTATCTGCGCATCCAGCGTATCCAGGTCCATCTGCAACTCCTCCACAAACCCTTGGATGCTGAGCAGGGGTGACCGGAGGTCGTGGGAGACGATGTAGGCAAAATCCCGCAATTCGTTGTTGATCGCCGCCAACTCCGAGGCGGTGCGTTGATGCCCCTCCGACTCCTGGCGCAGATCCCGCATGGCGGTTTGGATGCGGTCTGCCATGCGATCGAAGGTATACCCCAGAATGCCCATTTCATCGGTGCCCCGGATGCCGGTACGACTGCTCAGCTCTTGATCGGCCAGTCGGGCTGCGGTCTGGCTCAGTCTCTGGAGCTGCCCGGTCTGTTTGCGCACCATAAAAATATTCAGCGAGACCAAAAGCAGAAAACCAAGAACAGCATTCCAGAACGCTGCAAGCAGCTCCCGTTCCAGGGGCTGCAACAGCTCTTCCTTGTCTATTTTGACCACCAGTCCCATCCCCCATTCGGGACTCATCCGCACATGTCTGTACACAGCAACCACCGGGACGCCTCGATAATCCAGGGACTCTTCCTCAATGCCCTCATGACCTGCTGCGGCCATGAGGGCGGTTTTGTCGGTCAGATGATAATGCATGGGTTCCGGATGGCTGCCATCCGGAAGGGGATAACGCAACAGATTGATCAATAACCCTGTATCATCGACCAGCAGCATCTCCCCGCTGTTGCCGAGGCTGTTGCCGGTGTCGAGGAGCTGTTTGAGCAGGCTTTTTGGGCTGAGTGAGGCCACCAACAGGGCCAGATTTTGGCCGTGACTGTCCCGCACCGGTTGGCCGATACGGAAAATGGGCACTGTGCTCTCCTCTTGCAAACGTGCGCGCCCCAGATAACCGTGGGTTGAGAGCAAAGTGCGCCGTACAAAGCTGTCCATCACCAGAGGGCGACTGTGCCCAACCTCGCTGGACACAATCTGCTTGTTGGCAAGATGGAGCAGTTCCACATGGTCAAATTCGGGATAAATCGTGTCCAGCTGTTGCAGATAGGCGTGAATCTGCCGGGTGGCGGCATCCGAGGCAGGTTGCGCCAGCACATGCTGCAACCAGGGGGTGCTGGCAATGGCCTCCAGATCTTTTTGTTTGTCATTCAGCCAGTTTTCCGTGTGTTCTTTGTGGAGGTCGGCGATCAAGGAGAGTTGCTGAAACATGTCGGCACGCACCTGACCCAGCCGACCATGCGACGGGCTGAAGGGAATCCCCCACAGGGTGATGGCCAGCATGCCAGCCAGGCTGATCAGAAAGAGCAGTGCCGACCAAACGACCAGTCGGGTGCTCAGGTTCCAGTTCCAGAACCCCTGCAGTGTCCGGAGCGGTTGGGAGAGTGAAGGAGGACAGGAGATCATTCCTGCCCCCCATAGGAAAAGGTGTTGATCTGATAGTGCTGGGGATCGGAGAGCACATTCAGGCCGATCTCTCGGTGCAAACAGTCGCGCACCGACGACCAGGGGAGCTCCGCAGGCAATAAACCAATCGTTGACAAAAAGCGACTGGCCCGTTCCAATCGGCCTCCGATGGCAAAATCCTCTTCAGGGATCAGGGGCATGTCTCGCATGCGGCGGATGCTGTACTGTGCCACCCGTTTGCTCTCTTCATGGGTGAGAACAAATTCGCGCCCCTCCAACTGTTCGGCATCCCTCTCCATCCAGAGGATGGCCTGCAACCGATGATCGTCCTCCTGCATCATCCAGTTGAGGGCACGGATTTGCGCAGCCACCAGCCAATGGACCCAGTCGGCATGCTGTTTGGCGAAGGCGGGGGTGAAATAGAGATAGCCGGAAGAGAGAAAACGGTGGATAATTTTGTGTTTGTACATCTTTTCCGCGATGGCGGGGGTCGGTTCCCAGGCACCGAAGGCGTCGATGCGGCCCAATTCCAGGGCCTTGGGCAGGGCATGCACCGGCATGGGCAGCAGGGTTACGTCCGCTGCACTCAGTTGTGCCGCCGCCAGAGTGGCCAGAATGGCATAATGGGCGTTGGATCCGGGGGCATAGCCAATGCGGCGACCACGCAATTGGGAGATGGTCAAGGGAGTGCGGGCGACGATGGAGACAAAATGCAGGTCTGCCAGGGAGACCACATGCACCTGATCCGACACGCATGCGGTAATTGTGGGCATGTCACCCGCAAATCCCCCATCCAGTTTGCCCTCGTGGAGCGCACGGTTGACATCCGCTCCCTTCAGAAAAGCAGGAAAGCGTATCTGTACGCCTTTCCGCAGAAAACTCTGCCGCAGCAGCGTATCCCGTTGCATCACGGCGGTAACCAGGCTGTTGGGAAGCCACAGAGGCTGGACGCCGATCGTGACCACGCCATGCGCTTCGCTGGCCAGAGAGGTTTCCGCCTGGCTGGGGGATGACATGGGTGCAGGCTCTGCAGCCAGGTTTGGGGCAGAGAGCAGCAGCCCGACCAGCCAGAGCAGGCCCCAGTGGAGAGAGGGCGCATATCTCATGGATACCCTGTTTTGTAGAGTTGTGGTGTCATTGCCTGACTGCCCTGCAAGCCAATGGCCCGGTGGTTTCATGGGTGTGGTTATTTCGTCGATGCCGGCTGAAGAGGATGCCATTCTACGCCATGGATCGGCAGAAAACCATCCATTTTTCCCGGTGCCGGGCAGATATTCCGGTTGTCGGTTCCTCCTCTGCGCCGACCGGGGCCATGCTCCCCCGGTTTTTTCTCCAATGCTTGCCAATGGGGGAGGGATGGGGTAGAGTACGCTCGCTGATGGTGATGGGAAACGGGGTGTAGCGCAGCCTGGTAGCGCATCGGCTTTGGGAGCCGAGGGCCGGAGGTTCGAATCCTCTCGCCCCGACCAATCAACCCGCCGTGTCGGCGGCAGCAAAGGGGACAACCGTGCGTCCGTAGCTCAATCGGATAGAGCAACGGCCTTCTAAGCCGTAGGCTACAGGTTCGATTCCTGTCGGGCGCGCCATTAAAATCAAACGCTTAGCGCAAACAAAAAACCGGAAAAAGCCGTTTGGAGCCTGGATATCAGCAGCAACCGTATGCGGAAGGTTGATCGGCAGGGTTTTCCCAAGTTTTCCACAACGTGCCACGCTGCATGAGTCGATCCTGTGTCGCCTGACACGCTCTCCCCGCACCGCCCAAGACCGCCACGGTACGACAACGTGGCGGTTTTTTCTTGTCAGCCTTCGCCATCCGTGGTGCCCAACGAGCACCAAACGCGCCGATACCGACGGCATCACACCTTCATGAACACCAAAAACAGCCGTTATTGACCTGCAGCGCATCCTGACCGGGAGTGCCTCGGGGTCGGACGGGTGGTGTCGAAGGCGAATGGCGTGGCACAAATCGCGACTGCCGACGGAGTGGTAAAGCTGTCGTTTGATGGTGGTGTTGGAGTGAGTAAACGGCACCCAGGCCCCATGCATCACCCTTGGTGTTTTGTTGGCAAATATCTGTCTGCCGTGCCAAGGCAGGCGAAAACAGTCCATATGGTGGAAAGATGGACACGATTGCCGCAATGTGCCTTCTGAGGTACTATTTCCAGTAGAGCACTACTGTTGGGAGGATACGCATGTCATCCACAAAAAATCCTGCATGTCATTTGCTCGTGGTCACGGGGCTGACCCCGAAAGTAATCACGGAGGCGTTGTATGCTCTTCAGATTCAGCGGGAATTCCGGGGACGCAATACTAAATTCTTGGGACGGGGAATTCCGGACGAATTCCGGGGACGCAATACTAAATTCTTGGCTCTCCCTTGACGTTGGACCGCGC
>JADGCE010000060.1 GCA_015229095.1 Magnetococcales bacterium
TGAAATATCAATATTAGTATTTTCTAATATTAAGGGGCGCCCAGATCAATACTCTCGTGTGGCCATTCCAGCTGTAGTCCGTATCACGCACTCCCTTTTTCTGGAAGCTCCGCTGAATTTTTCTTGAATCGGGAAGGAGCTTGACCTACACTGGGCGCGCTGCCTGGGTTGTTATAACTTTTTGCACTCTGCCGATGGATCATGTTTTTTAGGGGAAAGATTGGGATGAGCCAGAGCATTCAGATGCGTGGGGCCTTGGTCGCTCTCCTGTTGTCCGGCACCGCTTGGGCGGATGCGGTCGGCCCCTTCGTCTCTGTTCCGGGGGGCACCTTTGAAATGGGCTGTGGCCCTTGGCAGGTCGAGTGCGAAGAGACGGAAAAGCCGGTGCAAACCGTGGTGGTGAATGGCTTTGACATCGGCAAATATGAAGTGACCCAGAAACAGTGGCAGGCGGTGATGGGGACGAATCCCTCCCGATTCGTGGCTTGTGGGGAAAACTGCCCTGTGGAGCAGGTGACCTGGAAGGGGGTGCAGGAGTTTATCGAAAAGTTGAATGCCCAGGGGTCAGGCAAATATCGTCTGCCCACAGAGGCGGAGTGGGAATATGCGTGTCGTTCTGCAGGAAAACCCGAACACTATTGCGGGGGAAACGATCTGGATGCCGTGGCCTGGTACAAATTGAACGCCACATCGACGACCCATCCCGTCGGACAGAAAGCGCCCAACGGGCTGGGTATCCACGACATGAGCGGCAACGTCTGGGAGTGGACCTGCTCGGAATATGGCAAGTATGAGGAGAAGGCAACGAAGGACTCTACCCAGTGTCGCCAGGACGGGAATCACTGGGTTTTTCGGGGTGGGGGCTGGAACCACTATCCAGAGGAAAACCGTTCTACGGTACGGCAGGAGGGTTCCCCCAACATCAGTTTCAGTTTCCGTGGCTTTCGTTTGGTAAGGATGCAATGATGAACACTTTATTGTCGTGGTTGAAACGTCCCAGTCAGCGTGCCCTGGGGGTGCTGCTGGGGGCAGGTTTTCTGGCTGGATTCGTCTTCTTTGTGGTTTTCCATTTTACCATGTCCGCCACCAACAGCATGGACATCTGCATCTCCTGCCACGAAATGGAGGGCGTCTACCAGGAATACACGAAGAGCGTCCACTTCAGGAATCGTTCCGGTGTTCGTGCGACCTGTGCGGATTGCCATGTGCCCCATGGCAAAACCTTCGGCGACTGGGTCTCCAAGTTTTTGGTCAAGCTGGAAGTGGGCAGCAAGGATATTTTTCACCACCTTGTGGGAACCTATCCTGACGCCGCTGCGTTCGAGAAAAAACGCTGGGATTTGGCGCAAAACGTCATTGCCGACATGAAAAAGCGCGGTTCCAAAGAGTGCCGTGCCTGCCACATGTATACCGCCATGGATTTTGATTCCCAGGCCAAATCGGCGGCCAAACGGCACCAGAGGACGGCGGAGAGTGGCGACAAATCCTGCATAGATTGCCATACCGGTATCGCCCACACCATGCCGGAGGATCCGGCGGATGTTGCTGCCAAAGCCAAAGAAGAGGCTGAAAAGGCGGCCAAAGCCAAGGAAGCCAAACCGGCCCCGTGATCCTGTCGTGGCAGGAGTGCGCCAATAGATACTCTTTCCGGTGGCCGGGCAGACTCTTTTCTGCCCGGCGCGCTGGATCCCAACACACGGTTTAATTTGGAGGCATGTCCATGAAAAAATCCCTGTTGCCCCCCCGTCGCCTGTGGATGGCGGCTGCGCTCATGATCACCCTCTCCTCTGCCACCTCCCCCGCCTGGGGAGCCGGGGGAGGGGAGAGCAGCGCGTTGTGGCGAGAGGCCATCAATGGCAACAAGGATGCGGTCAAGGCCATTCTGGAAAAGGGGGAGAATATCGACGAACCCAGCCGGACGGGTATGACGCCCCTGATGTGGGCCATCCAGGATGAACAAAAAAAATTGATCCAATTCCTGGTGGACAAGGGGGCCAACGTCAATGCGCGCCAGCTGGGGTCCGGCTGCAGCCCCATCATCATCGCTGCGGATTGGATACAACCCGACACGGTGGATCTGTTGATCCAGAAAGGGGCAGAGGTCAACTATCAGGCCAGCTCCGGTTGGACGGCCCTGCTGAAGATTGCCCGTGTGGTACCCAAGGATGCCGGAGAGGCAGATCGGCAGCTGAAGGTGATCAAGAGCCTGCTGGCCCACGGGGCCAAAGTGGACTTGGCCAGCGGCAAAGGGATCACGGCGTTGATGTATGCGGCGAAAAGCGGCAACACGGCCGTTGTTTCGTTGTTGCTGGAGCACAAGGCCAGCCTGGAGATCCAGGACAAAGAGGGGTTGACCCCCTTGATGTGGGCGATCACCAGTGGCCAGGAGAGAACGGCCAAGCTTCTGCTCTCCAAGGGAGCCTCGGTGGATAAAAAGACACCGATGGGCAGTACCGCCCTGATGCTCGCCGCCGAGCGCGGGCAAACGGAGATGGCCTCTCTGCTGTTGGACCAGAAGGCGGATATCCATGCCAAGGATGAGGATGGCATGACCGCTCTGATGTTCGCCGCCAAAAAAGGGCATCTCTCCACGACAGAACTGCTCCTGGCGCGGAATGCGCGGGTGAACGATCTCAACAACAAGGGCTCGACGCCACGGCAACTGGCCGTGCAGAACCAGCATGAAGATGTGGAAAATCTGCTGCGGGAAGCCGGAGGGCGTTGTTATTGAGTCAGGCCCATGCGCCGCTTGCGGGCCCTTCTGCTGTTTGTTTGCCTCGCGGTGTTGATCGCCGCATGGCCTGCGCCACCGGCGTCTGCCGGTGGCGCAGCGGCCTCTCCGACCGCCGCTCACACCACCACAGATCATAGCAAATTGCCCGCCCTGCAGGGCCCTTTTGATACCGGCATGGAGGTGACCAAGGCCTGCCTGTCGTGCCATACCGAGGCCGGCAAGCAGGTGATGCAGACCACCCACTGGCGGTGGCGCTATTCCCCCGGCGCCAATGGTCAGGAAGAGGAGCCCTCTCGTGCGGTGTTGGGCAAGCAAAAAGTGCTCAATGCCTTCTGCGTCTCTCCGATCACCAACTGGAAAGCCTGCACGGTGTGTCATATTGGCTATGGCTGGAAAGATCCGGCGGTTGCCGAGGTGGGAGAAGATCGGGTGGACTGTCTGGTCTGCCATGAGCAGACCGGCACCTACAAAAAATATTCCTATGGCTACGGCGAGTTGCGGGCTGGTGAGCGGATTATTCGCAAGCCGGATTATGGCAGTATTGCCCGCAGTGTGGGGGCGCCCGGTCGCAGAAACTGCGGTGTGTGCCACTTTTATGGGGGAGCCCACGACGGTGCCAAGCATGGGGATCTGGACTCTTCTCTTTTTCTGCCCGATCGCAACCTGGATGTGCATATGGATGCCAAGGGTCTCAATTTTCGCTGCGTCACCTGCCACGACGCCCAGGGCCATGGTGTTTCCGGCAGCCGCTACCGCATGAAGGCGGTCAACCATTTTGGCATCAACATACCCGGTCACAGCACGGAGACCCACACCTCTTGTGAATCCTGCCACGGCGAGTCCCCGCACAGGGAGATTGCCAAACTCAACAAGCATGTGCAGCGCATCGCCTGTCAAACCTGCCATATCCCCCGGATGGCCCGTGGGGGCAACAAGACCATGACCTATTGGGATTGGTCGACGGCGGGCCGATTGGGGGAACAGGGCAGGCCGGTGCCCGAAGAGAAGGACAAGGCGGGTTATCCCACCTATGTGAGCGAGCATGGCACCATGCGTTGGGAACGCAATGTGATCCCGGAATATCATTGGTTCAATGGCGTCATCAACTATCTGGATCCCAGCAAGCCCATTGACCCCGATGGTGTGGTTGCGGTCAATCGCATCCTGGGCGGCCCTGACAACGGACAATCGCGCATCTGGCCGTTCAAGGTGATGCATGGCCGTCTGCCCTATGATCCGGTCAACCGTACCATGGTGGTGTTTCACTCAAACCCGGTGGACTCTGCCGACAAGGATGCCTTTTATAAATCCTTTGATTGGCCACGTGCCATTGCGGCGGGCATGAAAGAGGTGGGCCCCTTCAGTGGCCAGCACGCTTTTGTCGATGTCACCATGTATTTTCCCATCACCCACATGGTAGCCCCCAAAGAGCAGGCCCTGGGCTGTAACGACTGCCACCGTCCCGGGGGGCGGCTCGACGCGCTGACCGGCTTCTATCTGCCAGGGCGGGATACCTTTCCCCTCGTGCAGCGCGTGGGGTGGGGCATGGTCTGGTTGGCCCTGCTGGGTGCATTGCTGCATGGGTTGGTCAGAGTGGTCATGTTTTGGCGGAGGCGATAGGCCATGGCAAGCCATAAAGAGCTGTTTTTTACCCGCTTTGAACGTTTTTGGCACTGGGGGCAGGCCCTCTTGGTCCTGATCCTGATGTTCACGGGTTTGGAGGTGGCCCAGGCCTATGCCCTGCTGGGCTATGCGGATGCCACCCATTGGCACAACCTCTGTGCATGGTCCTTGATCTGCCTGTGGATTTTTACCATTTTTTGGCACATCATCACCGGCGAATGGCGGCAATACCGCTGGACAACGGACAAGCTGGGGGCGGTGTTCCACTATTACACGACAGGCATTTTCAGCAAAAAAATCCGCTACCATCCCTTCAAAAAAACCCGGCGTTTCAAACATAATCCCCTGCAAAGAATCGCCTATCTGTTGCTCAGCCTGGTCATCATGCCGTTGATTGGCCTGAGCGGTCTGCTCTATTTTTACTACGACAACTGGGAGCAGATTGCGCTGGACAGAACACTCCTGAGTCCGGTGGCGGCTGTGCATCTCTGCATGGCTTTTGCGTTGCTGGTTTTTATCATTCTGCATATTTACATGTCCTTTACCGGGACACCCCTGATGAGCCAGTTGCAGGCCATGCTGACCGGTTATGTGGTCATTGAAGATACCCGGACGGAGGATCGGGAGGAGTTTACCTTTCTGCTGGTAACCGAAGATCGGGATTTTGCCCAGGTGGTCTTGCACGGGTTGCAGGTGCCGCCTCCGGGCATGGAATCCCTCCATATGGAGCATGCGGTCACTCTGAAGGAGGGGATGCAGCGACTGGAACAGCACTCCTACGATATGGTGATGCTGGATTTGGAATTGTCGGATGGCCCCTTTTTGGAAAACATTGCCCGTATTCAAGCCCTGGATCTGGATACCCCGCTGGTCGTCTTTTCGGGCGACGAGGCGTATGGCAACATGGAGCTGGTCATGCGGAAAGGGGTGGTGGATTTTCTCATCAAGCAGGAGATCGGTCGCAATACCCTGATCCGGGTGATTCAACACGCCCTGTTCAGAATACGCTTTGACCGCTGCACGCGCTGAATCGGGGGGAGGTCAGGGGGCGCTCTTTTCCCGCACAAAGCGCGCAAAGTCCTTGGCAGTGAGGGGGCGACTGAAGAAAAACCCCTGCATCTCGTCACAGGCATGCTCCAGCAGAAACGCCTGCTGCGCATGGTTTTCCACCCCCTCGGCCACCACCCGCAGATGGAGTTGTTTGGCCAGGGAGAGGATGGCCTGGACGATGGCGGTGGCATCGGAGGGGGTGGGGGTCAGGTCGTGGATGAAGGCGCGATCGATCTTCAGGGCATGGATGGGAAATTTTTTCAACGAACCCAGGGAGGAGTAGCCGGTGCCAAAATCGTCCACGGAAATTTTAATGCGCATCTCCTGGAACAGTTTCATGGTTTGAATGGCCTGGGCTTCATCGGACATCACCATGCTCTCCGTGATCTCCAACTCCAGATGGTCGGGATCCAGTTGACTCTCTTGCAGGGCCAGGGTGACCGCCTCGATCAGGGCATCCGGGCGGCGGAATTGGCTGGCGGAGAGGTTGACGGCCACCCGCATGGGGGGCAACCCCTCCTCTTGCCACTGCTTGTTTTGCCGACAAGCCGTGTGGAGCACCCAGTTTCCCAGGGGGACGATCAGCCCGCTCTCTTCGGCCAGGGGAATAAAATCACCGGGCGACACCCATGTCTCTCCCCCGGCCCCGTCGGGTTTGCGCCAGCGCAGCAGGGCCTCCATGCCGAGAATCTTTTGGGAGGCCAACTCCAACTTGGGTTGGTAGTGCAGCTCAAACTCCTGGTTGTTCAGCGCCGCCCGCAACCCCTCCTCCATCTGCATGCGCGCCATGGCGGCCAACTGCATCTCCGCCGTAAAAAAGCAAAAGGCGTTGCGTCCGGCACTCTTGGCGGAATACATGGCGGTGTCGGCATGTTTGAGCAGGGTCTCCATCTCTGTGGCATCCCGTGGGAAGAGGGTGATGCCGATGCTGCCGGACACGTTGGCCTCGCCGGCCTCCAGTTGGAAGGGCTTGGCCAACTCTTCGAGAATGCGACGGGCGATAAACTCCACATAGTAAAGGTGGGTCAACTGGGGCAGGATGATGGTAAACTCATCCCCGCCCAGACGGGCCACCAGGTCGTAGGGACGCACGCAGGAGAGGATGCGCCGGGTCGCCTCTCTGAGCAGTTCATCGCCGGCTTTGTGGCCCAGGGTGTCGTTGACCTGTTTGAAACGATCCAGATCCAAAAACAGCAGGACCACCTCGCCACGGGAGCGTTTGGCCATGGAGAGATGTTCGCTCAGGCGCACCTGGAAGAGGGCGCGGTTGGGCAGACCGGTGAGGACATCATGACCGGCCACATGCTGCAACATTTTTTCGGTGCGCCGTTGGGCGGTAATATCCACCCCGGTGGCGATGATGCTGCGCAGCGTGCCATCCTTGTGGTGGATGACATTGTAGGACCAGGAGATCAGGAACAGCTCACCATTTTTGGCCTGCCAATGTCCCTCATACGGGATGGCCGGGAGGTTGGGGGTCTGTTCGTGCAGCAACTGCTGCCACAGGGGTTGCATGGCCTCGCGTTCTGTGGGGGGCACCAGCAGTTCGACCACGGAGCGGCCCAGCAGCTCCCCTTCGCCGTAACCGCTCAACCGTTGGCACGCTTGGTTGAACAGCATGACCTGCCCTTCCGGATCCAGGACCACCACCAGGGCCGGCGCCGTCGCCAGCAGGGAGGTGGAAAAGGCCCGCTCTTCCAGCAGATGTTGTTCGATGGCCCGCCGTTCGATCAGATTGGCCAGGGTGTAGGAGAGGGTGGTCAGGAAGGCCTCTTCTTCGGGATTGTGGGCATAGCCATCGGGCACATAGAGGTTGAGCACCCCCAATAACCGTTCCCGGTGGAGAATGGGCACACAATAGTGGCCGTGGGGCTGCATGTCGGGATAGCGGGTTTCATGATGGGTGTCGATGTGGGGGGCAAAGAGAATTTCCCGCGTGCGGGCGGCCCGACCGCAGAGGCAATATCCCATGGCCACCTGGGCGCATTGGCTCAGCAGGTGGGGCGACAAGCCCCGTTGTGCCGCCATCACCAGTTGTTCACCCGCCTCTTCCAGCAGAAAAATGGACCCTTTGTATTCCAGGGAGAGCCAGGGGACCGCCAGGATGATCTCCAGGGCGGTGTGCAGTTGATCTTCCAGGGAGAGGGGGGCCAGACCGGTTTCCAGCAGGGCACTGATGGCGATGCGGGATTGCAGGGCATGCGCCTCCCGCTGTTCCATGCGGGCGCGTCGGGTGCTGTCATGGAACACCCAGACTTGCAGGCATTTGCCTTGCGGGCAGGGCACAGGAAAGGCGTGATATTCCAGCACGTGACCATCCAGACAGTGCACAACCCCCTGCTGGGGTTGCCGGGTGGCCGTCGCCTCCCGCACGTGGGCCAGGAAGGGGGCAGGCGTCGCCAACCGTGCCCCCATCTGGGCCAGCAGGGGCTCGACGGCGGTGGTGGAGGGCACCGGGATCTGCCAGAGGGCGGCAAAACGGGCATTGGCATGGCGGACGGTTTGTCCGTCGATCACCAGAATACCATCTTCCAGAGATTCCAACGTGTTATGGAGGAGGGCCTGACTCTCCATCAGGTTTTCATGATGGCTGCGCAGTGCCTGGGAGGTTTGGACGACGGTGTTTTCCACCCGTTGCAGCAGCCGGTTCAGGAACAGCCCCAACAGCAGCACAAGAGCACCCGCCCCCCAGAGCAGCGCGAGGAGATATTCCCGCAGCGCGATCTGGTGGGGGGAGGGGGTGGTCATGACCACCAGACGGCCCGCCACCTCTGCGGTACTGTCCCGGATGGGCAGGGCAAAAAAATGGTTATGGGAGGCGTCCAGGGCGGGAGAGAGGGTTGCCAGGGGGGTGTCGGCCTTCCAGAGGTTGCTGGCCAGGTAGCTCCGCAGCCCCTCCGGATAGGGGGTGGCGGCGGGACCGACAAAAACCAGCTCGGCAAAACTCTGCCCATCCGACCGGTTTTCCGACAGGGGGGCGAGGCCGCGCAGTGGGCTTCCCTCCAGACGGGAACGCGCAAGGAAGGTGTAGAGGGTATGCCCAAAAGGCACCTGCAACGCCGAAATGAAGGCCTCAACCTCTTTGCCCAACTCCAGATAGCCGATCAGGATGGGACCATCCCACCAGGGCAGCACGGCCCGCAGGCTCAAGGTGCCGGTGCGACCGATCTCTGTACCAAAGGCAAAACGACCGGATTGCTCCGCCTGCCGGAGCACAGGGCGGTCGATCCGATCTCCATGGAGCTCTGGCTTGTGGACCCGGAGAAAATTGACCCGATCCGGGCGGTGAAAACTCATGTGGGTGACGCGACTCTCTTGCAGGTTGGCCAGGATGGGTTGGCTGTAGCGCAGCAGACCCTCCCGATCCCCGGCGCGATAGGCGTGGCGCAAGGCATCGGATTGGCTCAGGAGGAGCATCTGCTGTTTGAAAGAGAGGGCCTGTGCCTCCATGGCATGTTGCAACTGTTGGGCGATATTCTCGGTCTCTTGTTGCAGGAACGAACGCTCGCTGGCTTTGTCCAGCCATTGGGAAAAAAGAACAAAGGCGATCAGCAGGCAGAGGAGGGTGCCAAAGAGGGGGATCAGAACGGGACGACGCACGGCAAAGCGGTCGTCATGGATTGGGGACGGCAGAGGATTGGCCATGATGCCCTTGTGCTGGTTCATTGCAAATGTCATGAACGCCTTTCGCAGCAGGGAGAGTCTCCTATAATGGGGCAATCCTGTCAATCGTTCTTGGCAAAACCCTGCTCTCCGGGTCCGGGGGTCGCTCTGTTTTGCGCAGGATCGTTGTGCAGCAGGTTGCGCAGGTAGTGACCGGTCCAGGAGCTGGCATGCCGGGCGCACTGCTCCGGGGTGCCTGTTGTGACGATCCATCCCCCCTTGGCCCCTCCTTCCGGTCCCAGATCGATGATCCAGTCGGCGGTTTTTATGACATCCAGGTTGTGCTCGATAACCACTAATGTGTTTCCTGCGGCGACCAGTCGCTGCAACACCTCCAGCAAGGTGCGGATGTCCTCAAAGTGCAGACCGGTGGTGGGTTCGTCAAGGATGTAGAGGGTGCGACCGGTGGCCCGTTTGGCCAGTTCCCGGGCAATTTTGACCCGTTGCGCCTCCCCGCCGGAGAGGGTGGTGGCCGCCTGGCCCAGGCGGATGTAGCCCAATCCCACCGCCATCAACGTGGTCAGCTTGCTTTGCACGCTGGGGATGGCCTGAAAAAAGAGCAACGCCTCCGCCACGGTCATGTGCAATATTTCGGCAATGTTGAGCCCTTTGTAGCGCACTTCCAGGGTCTCCCGGTTGTAACGGCTGCCGTGACAGACGTCGCACTGAACAAAAATATCGGGCAGAAAGTGCATTTCAATCTTGACCAGGCCATCTCCGGCACAGGCCTCGCAACGCCCCCCTTTGACATTAAAACTGAAACGACCCGCCGTATAGCCCCTGGCCAAGGCCTCCGGCACCCCGGCCATCAGCTCCCGGATCGGGGTGAACAGAGCGGTATAGGTGGCGGGATTGGAACGGGGGGTACGCCCGATGGGGGATTGATCGATATGGATCACCTTGTCTAGCTGTTCCAGGCCGCTGATGCGCTGCAGCTCTCCCCCCGGGGTGGTGGTGGCATGCTGGAGGCGGTGTTGCAGGGCAGGCAACAGGGTGTCCAGGATGAGGCTGGATTTGCCGGAGCCGGATACCCCGGTGACGCAGGTAAAAACACCGAGAGGGATGGTGACATCCACGTGGCGCAAATTGTGGGTGCTGACCTGCTCCAGCAGCAGGGCGTGTTGGGGAGAGCAGGGGCGGCGCTGGGCAGGTACGGGAATGTGGCGTCGACCGCTCAGGTAGAGACCGGTGAGGGAGTCCGGGTGTTGGCTGACCTCCAGGGGGGTGCCCTTGGTCACCACATGGCCGCCATGCTCCCCGGCCCCTGGTCCCATATCCACGACAAAGTCGGCTCCCCGGATGGCCTCTTCGTCGTGCTCCACCACCACCACAGTGTTACCCAGATCCCGCAGGTGCAAAAGGGTGTTGAACAGCCTCTGGTTGTCCCGTTGATGGAGGCCGATGCTGGGTTCGTCGAGAATATAGAGCACCCCGGTCAATCCGGAGCCCACTTGATTGGCCAGGCGGATCCGCTGTCCCTCTCCGCCGGAGAGGGTGGCTGCGGCCCGATCCAGACTCAGATAATCCAGCCCCACATCGATCAAAAATCCCAGCCGGCCCGTCACCTCTTTGAGAATGCGCCGGGCAATGGCCTGTTCCCGTGGGGTCAGGGTCAACTGTTCCACAAACTGGACCACCTGCATCAGGGGCAACGCCGACAGGGTGGCGATGGAGTGGTGGCCAATGCGGACATGCAGGGCCTCTTTGCGCAGACGCTGTCCCTGGCAGGCCGTGCAGGCCTGACTGGAACGATAATGGTCCAACTCCTCCCGCAACTCTTCGGACTCTGTCTCCCGATAGCGGCGGTGCAGCAGGGGCAACACCCCCTCCCAGGTGCGCAGGGTGGAAAAACGCCGTTTGCTGCCCTGATACTGGAAGCGGATTTTTTCTGCCCCTGCCCCGTGCAGGAGCAGATTTTTGGCCTCGGCAGGGAGATCTTCCCAGGGGAGATGGATGTCAAAGCCAAAATGTTCGGCGATGCTGTAGAGGGTCTCCTGGGCAACCTGGGCGGTGGGCTTGGCCCAGGGGGCGATGGCCCCCTGGCGGATGGAGAGGCGCGGGTTGGGGACCACCCGCTCCGGGTCGAAGAAGGCCTGGGTGCCCAGGCCGTCACAGGTGGGACAGGCGCCGAAAGGGTTGTTGAAGGAGAAGAGACGGGGTTCTATCTCCGGGTAGGAGATGCCGCACTGGATGCAGGCATGCTGGGTGGAAAAGAGCAGCTCTTGCGGCGGTTCGCTGCCGCTGCCCAGCACCTGTACCCGCACCACCTGGCCACGCACGCCGGAGCCGGCCAGGCCGGTTGTGCGACCGCTGGCGGATTTCATGCCCAGGTTTTCCAGCACATTCAGGGCCACCTCCAGGGAGTCGGCCAGTCGGGTTTCCAATCCCGGTTTGATGACGACCCGGTCCACCAGGGCCTCGATCGTATGGGGTACATTTTTGTCCAGGGGCGGCAGCTCTTCCAGCTCGCAGCTCTCCCCGTCCAGCAGAATGCGGGTAAATCCCTGCTTGCGCAGGGCATCCAACTCCTTGCGATGTTCCCCCTTGCGACCTCGGATGATGGGTGCCAACAGCAGCAGACGGCTGCGTTCCGGCAGGGCCATGAGGGTATCCACCATCTGGCTGACGGTTTGGCTGCTGATGGGATCGCCGCATCCGTGGCAATGGGGGTGACCGATGCGGGCAAACAGCAGGCGCAGATAGTCATGGATTTCGGTGACGGTGCCCACGGTGGAGCGGGGGTTGCGACCGGTGCTTTTTTGTTCGATGGCGATGGAGGGGGAGAGGCCATCGATGGAGTCCACGTCGGGTTTGCTTTGCAGGCTCAAAAACTGGCGGGCATAGGCCGACAGGGATTCCACATAGCGGCGTTGTCCCTCGGCGGAGAGGGTGTCGAAGGCCAGGGAGGATTTGCCGGAGCCGGAGACGCCGGTGATGACGGTCAAGGCATTTTTGGGCAATTCCAGGTCAATATTTTTCAGGTTGTGTTCGCGGGCGCCGCGAATGACAATGTTGCGTTCCATCCTGCCAGATCCCTGCTGTATGGCCATTCCCGGTACTCTTCGTACTCTGCACAGACTTTCCCGGAAATCGCATGAATAAAAACGGGTGTGGGGAGCGTCCGGCCTCGTGGTGCCGCCATGCAGCGGCCAGTGCCATGGGGCGGGCGGGTGACAGCGACAGGCGGGCGGTGGGGTTGCGGAGTTCCAATCAAAAGAGACAAGGGAGAAACATAACATGGTTGGCTATCTGACGGAAATGGTCCTGGAGGGTCGCCCTGTACTTTGCATTGGGGGGGGGCAGGTGGCGTTGCGCAAATTGACGGGCCTGTTGCCCTCTGGACCGCATATTACGGTGGTTGCCCCGGAGTTGCATCCCACCCTGGCGGCCTGGGTGCGCGAGGGAAAAGTGCACCATCGGCCAGTTCCGTTTACCCCGGAGGTGCTGGACGAGCCGCCCCCTCCGCTGCTGCTGTTTGCGGCCACGGGGCAGGCACAGATCAACCAGGAGATTGCCCGGCAGGCGCGTCAACGGGGATTGTTGTGCAACTCGGCGGACCATCCGGGCAGCAGCGGTTTTTTGGTGCCGGCGGTGGTGCGGCGGGGGCCCGTGCTGGTGGGGGTGGGCACCGGTGGGTGCAGTCCGGCCCTGGCGCGTCTGCTCAAGGAGCGGCTGGAGGGTTGGCTGGAGCCGGGTTGGGGGGAGTTGGCTGTGCAGTTTGCCGCCCTGCGGGAGCGGGTCAAACGCCATTTTCCTGACCCGGCGCGTCGTTATGCCTTTTGGCGGCAAACCGCCCTGGCGGTGGCCCAGGAGCGGCGGTTTGAACAGGAAGAGAATGGCCCCTGGCTGGAAGCCCGCCTGCGCCAGTCGATGCCGGGGGATGGGCAGGAGCACTCTCTCTCCCGCGAGGAGAGGGATGCGGAAAAAATCTGAATGCGATGGTGCTGATGTGTTGTTGACTTTTCTCTCCCCTTTGTCTACCGTGTAATAGGCTGTTAATCATTAAAAATGACTTGAATGGTTGTTTTTACGCGATTTATGCGTAATTATACGGATTCGATTGACCTGAGTATGCGGAAAAATACGTATATATCTCTGGTATAACCGGGAAAAGAAGGAGTATCAACATGCGCGATTTGCCGTTCCTGAAAGCCGATGCAGTTGTGGGTTCCGTCGGCCAGTTGTTGGTGAAAGATTTGAAGCCCACGCAGATGGCGGTGGGTATGGATGAGACCGCCGAGAAAGAAAAAAAGTATGCCAAAATGGATGATCAGGAGCTGGACAACTATCTGCTGACCCACATGGTGCCGGTGGTGATTGGCAATGGGGGCAACTTTTACCTGATCGACCATCACCATTTATCCTTTGCCCTCTGGGGTGCGGCGGGCAAATCGGAGAAAGAGAGAAAGTTTACACGCGACCAGGAGAAGGTGGCGGTGGTTGCCCAGGTGGTGAGCAACTGGAAACCCATCACCGGCTATGCCTTTTGGAAATCCATGAATGATGCGCACTGGCTCTACCCCTTCGACCATTTGGGGGGCGGTCCTTTGAAGCCGGGTCAGTTGCCCAAGCACATCAAAGAGTTGAAAAATGATCCTTACCGGAGCCTGGCCTGGTATGTGCGCAACCGTTACGGGTATACCAAGAGCGCTGGCAACGCCATCTTTGCCGAGTTCAAATGGGCGGAATTTTTCCGGAATCTGGTCATGCTGGACAACAAAATCCTGGACGACAGCGACAAGGATGCCACCACCGAAAATGTCATGATCAGTAAGCTGAAAGAAGACAAGCAGCAGGAACTGATCGACTTTGCCATCTATCTGGCAAAATCTCCCGCCGCAGCCGGCCTGCCGGGCTATCTGGGGAACGGATAGGATCGCGCTGCCCCGCCGTGTCGGCGGGGCAGTAGGCGGCGCGCCGACGAGCGGGAGTGCGGAGGATTTGGGGTGCTCGCGCTCGTCGTGCTAGTGAGTTTGATCTCGGTGAGGGTATTTAATTCCGCAGACGTTGTGCATCCTGCGGCTTGGTCACGCACTCTCGCCTGTTGTGGGGTGTTAATGCCCACCGGGCAGGAGGCGCACCAGCGTCATTAGAATGCCCCCCATCATGGCCAGTTGCGCCAGGGCAAGGCCGATCATCCATTTGATGGTTTCGCTCTTGGCAACCTCAATTTCCCTGCGCAATTCGGCCTTGGTGGTTTCCACCTTGGCATCCATGGCGGCGATGTCCCGCTTGAGTTCCGCCTTGGTGGTTTCAATATCCCGCTTGAGTTCCGTGATATCCTGCTTCGTGGCAAGCCTGTCTTCCGCCAGGGTCATGAAAGCCTCCGCCTGGATGGCGGCTTGCTGTTCGTCCATCCCTGCATCACGCAAGCGACGGACATAGGCATACGAATCAAAGAGGAGCGATGCGCCCTTGTACCCGCTTTCTGCACCGGTGGCTGTGGTGCTCATGGTGGCTTGTCCTCCTGTTGGAAAAATCCCAATTGTATCGCATCTTGGGCGGCCTGGTCACGCATTCTTGCCTGTTGTGGGATGCTTTGCCCCGATCAATGCCCAGGGGGCAGGAGGCGCACCAGCGTCATGAGAATGCCCGCCATCATGGCCAGTTGCGCCAGGGCAAGGCCGATCATCCACTTGATGGTTTCGCTCTTGGCAACCTCAATTTCCCGGCGCAATTCGGCCTTGGTGGTCTCGACTTTGCTGTCCAGGACGGCAATATCCCGCTTGAGTTCGGCCTTGGTGGTTTCCACCTTGGCATTAATGGCTTC
>JADGCE010000061.1:0-3224 GCA_015229095.1 Magnetococcales bacterium
GGGGCTTCGCCCCGGCCCACCAGGGGCCTTGCCCCTGGACCCCACCAGGGGGATAATCCCCCTGGACCCCTGATAGTAAAAACAATTAAAAGGATTGAAAACCCTTTTTAGGGTTATTACACGGGAAGCAAGGAGAAAAGATATGTCAAAATTGACCATCCGAGATGTCAACCTGACGGGCAAACGGGTCTTCATCCGGGTTGATTTCAATGTGCCACAACATGAAAACGGCCAGGTACGCGAAGATACCCGCATCCGCGCCGCCCTGCCCACCATCCGTCTGGCCATGGAACAGGGGGCCAAGGTGATCCTGGCCTCCCACCTGGGTCGCCCCAAAGGCAAACCAGAGGCACGCTATTCCCTCAAACCGGTCCAGGAGCGCCTTGCCCTCCTGCTGGGACAGCCGGTCACCCTGGCCCCGGATTGCGTGGGAGAGCAGACAGAGTCCCTGGTGCGCGCCATGCAACCGGGAGAGGTGCTGTTGTTGGAAAATGTGCGCTTCCATGCCGGTGAAGAAAAAAACGATGCCGATTTTTCCCGACAACTGGCCGCCCTGGCGGACGTGGTGGTCAACGATGCCTTCGGCACCGCCCACCGGGCCCACGCATCCAATGCGGGCATTACACACCATGTGCAACCCGCCGTGGCCGGCCTGCTGCTGGCCGATGAAATCGCCTACTTTGAAAAGAGTGTGCGCCATCCGGAGCGCCCATTCGCAGCCATCCTGGGAGGCTCCAAGATTTCCACCAAAATCGATGTGATCAAAACGCTTACCAGCAAGGTGGACAGGTTGCTGATCGGTGGCGGCATGGCCTTCACATTCCTGGCGGCCATGGACAAGCCGGTGGGGGCTTCCCTGGTGGAACGGGAGATGTTGGAAACCGCCCGTCAGGCCATGGAGGCGGCACGGCAACGCGGGGTGGAGCTGCTGCTGCCGGTGGACGTGGTGGCGGCCCAACGTATGGAAGCAACAGCGGCAAGCCGGGCCTTTTTCATCGACGAGCTCCCGGCGGAGTGGATGGGGCTGGATATCGGCCCGACGACCGTGCGGCTGTTCGCAGAGGCACTGGTGGGCATGAAGACCATTCTCTGGAACGGTCCCATGGGGGTCTTCGAGATGGAACCCTTTGCCCAAGGCACCATCCAGATGGCCAGGGCGGTGGCCGCGTCGAATGCCCTGTCGGTCATCGGTGGCGGGGATACCGACGCTGCGGTGCGGCAGGCCGGCGTGGCAGAACGTATCACCTATATCTCCACCGGCGGCGGGGCCTTCCTGGAGCTGTTGGAGAGGGGAACTCTGCCGGGCATCGATGCCTTGACAGATGCCTGAATCCCATCCGGGGTGCAACCCCAAACAGGGTGCTGGACTGATTAAAGAAACTGAACCTGACTCACAGAACGCTGTCTACGGCTGCAGTTTTTTGATACACTGGCGGTCAGGCTGGGTTTGCACGGAGGGAGATCACCCATGAGCACCGCACTGACTGTCGACGATATCTGGAAAATGTTTCAGGAAACCAACCACCAGTTCCAGGCAATGGTTCGGGAGGATCGGGAGCGGAGAGCAGAGACCGACCGCAAGTTCCAGGAGACCGATCGTCAGATCCAGGAGACTGCCGCGCAAATGCGGGAGACCGATCGTCAGATCCAGGAGACTGCCGCGCAAATGCGGGAGACTGACCGTCAAGTCCAGGAGACTGCCGCGCAAATGCGGGAGACCGACCGTAAGCTCAAGGAGGTCTCTACCCTGGTTGGCAACCTGGGTGGCCGTTTGGGAGAGTTTGTGGAGGGGCTGGTTGCCCCTGCGTGCAAAACTTTATTTGCACAACGGGGTATCCCGGTTCACAAAGTCAGCCGACGGGTGGAGGCCGATCTGCCGGATAACCGGCGCATGGAAATCGACTTGTTCGTGGTGAATACCGATGCCGTGGTACTGGTGGAAGTCAAAAGCAAATTGGCAACAGACGATGTGCGTGAGCACCTGACGCAGATGGCAGAGTTTAAAGAGTTTTTCCCCGAATATGCCGACAAGCGGGCCATGGGAGCGGTTGCTGCCATGGTGATGGAGGAAAATGTCTGCCGTTTTGCCATCAACAGTGGTTTGTTCGTCATTGAGCAGGCCGGAGAGACGCTGCGGATGGCCAACGATATGGCGTTCAAACCGAAGGTCTGGTGACCTGCGTTGGCCATTGCAGAGGAACCCTTTCTTGAGCAGTCACACTGGCATGCCCATCAAACATCCCCCAATCCTCAAGGATGCTTGCGAAACAGGGATCCCCTTGGCTGTCACAAGAGAGACACGGCATACTCCGCCTTTACCGCTCCACGATGACACCATCGAGCAGCCCGACCTCCGCCTCCCGGCGACCCTCCCCATCCATGACCTTGAACAGCAGGCTGTAGGCCACCCGCCAGCGCATCCCGTCCTGGGTCAGCAAGGATGCCGTCTTCTGGTTGAGTTGGAGAATGGTCCCGTACCGCTCCCGATGGGCGCGGTCGTGAAAACCGACCGATTCCCCGACCCGCAACTGGTTTTTGTCCAGTTTGGTTTCTCCCCGACGCGGTTGAATGTCGGTGTTTACCCCGCCAAGATTGACCGTATAGAGAGGAATGCTCCACTGTTTGCCATCGGCTTTGTCCCGCACATAAACGCTGACCCGATGCACCTCTTCCACCACGGCGTCAACCTGTCTGTTATCCCGACCGCTGAAATAGGAGATCTCCATGCCAGGGCGCAGTCGGCGTTGGATCGGTGCCAGCCGCTCCGGTTGGCTCAACAGGCCATCGATTCCCACCCGCAGCCGGTACAGATCGAATGGGCTGGCGTTCTGCAACGCATGCAGAATCTCTGAATAATCCACCTGAGTACGCTCCTTTCTGACCCCATGCGCCCACACGACCGCATCTCACCCTGAAAAAATCGTTGCACTGCCCCACAGGGTGTGCGATCCTCCCAGGCTTTGCTACCCACCCCATATCAGGAGAGGTTCCATGTCCCGTTGCGCGCCATCTCGACTCTCTTCGTTGGCTGTTCTCTGTGCGCTGGTGTTGGCTGCCGGGCTGCCTGTTGCGGCCACTGGCAACCCCGCCGAGCCCGCCGCCGCCCCGGCCCCGGTCGCAGCAGCACCCGCCCCGGCACCCGCCCCGGTCGCAGCAGCACCCGCCCCGACACCCGCCCCGGTCGCAGCAGCACCCGCCCCGGCACCGGCTATGGTCGCACCGGC
>JADGCE010000061.1:3324-14775 GCA_015229095.1 Magnetococcales bacterium
CACCCGCCCCGGTCGCAGCAGCACCCGCCCCGGCACCGGCTATGGTCGCACCGGCTCCTGCCCCGGTCGCAGCAGCACCCGCCCCGGTTGCACTGCCGCCCGTTGCGGGAAGCTATGACGTGCGCTACACCGATGCGGTGGAAAAGGTCACCCGGGATGCGGTGGTCATCGTCTCCAAACGGGGGGAGGCTTTCCGGGTGGACTACCAGGATTCCGACGGCAAATACACCGGCATCGCCTTCCTGCAAGGCAATGTGTTGGGCGTGGCCTATGCGGACGAAAGCAAGCCCAGCCTCTATCTGCTGGAACCGGATGGAACGGGTTGGAAAGGGCGCTATATCGATTCCGGTGAAACCTTCCTGAGCAAGGAGGAGTGGAAGCGCCGGTAAATCCCAAGGGCTTTGCCCCCGAACCCGTCTTCGTCAAAAAACAACAGGAAACCGCAACCGCCATGGCACTTGAGCTCTATATTTTCAACCTGTGTCCCCATTGTCAACGGGTCCGCGTGGCCCTCAACGCCCTGGGGCTGCCCCATCAACTGCACCGTCTGGATCCGGCCAACAAGCCCCCCGGCTTTTCTGCAATCTCTCCCCTGGGCAGCGTCCCCGCCTTGCGGGTCGATGGGCAGGCCTCCCTCCTCGACTCCCTGGCCATCAACGAATATCTCAATGAACGGGGCGGCGGCCTTCTGCTCCCCGCCGACCCCCTGGCACGGGGTGTGTTGCGCGGTTGGACCGGCTTTGCCAGCGACATCCAGAGCGATATGGGCAAACTGCTCGCCGCAGAGACAGAACCGGCCCTGACCTCGGCGGCAGCCACCATGAGCAAAAAATGGCGCGTCCTGGAGGGGATCATCGACCAGGGGATTCTCCCCGCCGCACCTCACCCCCTCACGCTGCTGGATGCCGTGCTGGCTCCCCTTTTTCTCCGTTGTCGCGTGTTCCACGATCACCTGCCCCTCGTGGAGGCCGGCAGCATGCCCCACCTCCATGCGTGGCAAGAGTGGCTCAGCAACGAACCCGCCGTCGTCCAGGCCGTGGACGGTGATTTCCCGGCGCTCTTTCTCCGTTTTATCGACCAGCGGAGCGGCGGCGCCCTGGCCGCCCGCATCGAGGGAGAGTGACGATCCGCACCCGGCAGAATGAACGCTACACCTTTTTTGCCACCATGCCCGGTTGCCAGGAGAGCACCCGGTTTCTGCCCTGCCGCTTCGCCTCATAGAGGGCATTGTCGGCCAGCTTGAGAAACTCCTCCCACGACTCGCACACCGCACCCGGCAAGGTGACGACGCCGATGCTGCAGGTCACCCGCAGGCCCTGAATGTCCGTCTCCGACAACCGCTGCCGAAAACGGTCCGCCGCCATGAAGGCATCCTCCTCCTTCGTGCTGGGCAGGACGATGCAGAATTCCTCCCCGCCATACCGGCAGCAATAGTCCAGGTTGCGAAAATGGCCTTTGGCTACCCGGCCAATCATCTCCAACACCTTGTCGCCCAGATCATGGCCATAGGTGTCATTGAATTTTTTGAAGTGGTCCACGTCAAAGAAGAGCACCGAGAGAGGCAGGCCATAACGCTGGGCGCGCCCATACTCCTTTTCCAGCAACTCTTCCATCCGCCGCCGGTTGTAGAGGCCGGTCAGTTTGTCCGTGTAGGACATGATCCGCAACTCCTCCTCCAACCGTTTTTCTTCGGTCACATCCCGTATCAACGCCGCACTGCCGATCGGTTCTCCCTGCTTGTTGCGGATGGTGGCCGCATAAAAATTCAGCACCCGGTTTCTGTATACCAGGGTGTCCGGCATCTCAACCCCCCCATGTTCGATAAAACTTCGCACATAGTCGGGATCATCCACCACCGACAAAAATCCCCCCTGCACCAACTCCTCTTCGGATTTGTCCAGGATGCGCTCAGCCGACGGGTTGACCATCACCACTTCACCCGCCGCATTGGTGACCACGATGGCCTCCTGGGCCGACAGGATGATGGTGGCCAGTTTGTTCTGCTCCTCCGTGAGATAGCTGTGGCTTTTCACCACCTTCTGGCTCATGGAGTTGAAACTTTCCGCCATCTCCGCCAACTCCCGCAGACCCACGACCGGAACCTGCTGGGTAAAATTACCCCGCGCCGCATCCACCATGGCCTCTGTCACCCGTTTGATCGGTCTGACCAGCGAAAAACGGAACAACAGGCCGATCAGCAACAGGCTGCCCAGAATGCTCCCCCCCAGAATCAGCAGGGCGCGGGAGCGACTGGCCTGGATGGCCGCCTGCACCGAGGCCAGGGAAGTGGTCAACTTGAGCACCCCCCGCACCGGATCCTTCTGGCCATGGCACCGATAACATGGCTTTTCGGCGAGAATCGGCAACAGAAAGGTCAAGGTTTCACTCTTACCCTCTCCCTGACGGAAGAGCATTTTTTTCTTTTCCCGCACGGCGCTGACCAGATTGGGGTCATCCCTGGCCAACACGGCAATCTCCTGCTCTTCGCCCCTGGGCGGGAAGGTCTCCTCTCCCAGGCGGTTGTTCACAGCCTGGATGGTTTTGTTGTCCTGGAAGGCCTCGGTGCCATCCACCCGCACAATGCGGAAATCCTCCATGGCCTGCACTTTTTTCAAACCGCCGGCATAAGCCTGGGCAATATCCGCATATCCCCCCATCATGACCGCCTGCAGACCACGGGAGACGGCCTCTGCCATATCCCCCATGCTTGCCTCGTTGTGCGCCAGAATGCTCCTCTCCTGACTGCTGGCATAGAAGGCCACCATCCCCACCATGTTCAGGAGTATCACCAGTCCAACCAGCAACAACATCCGCCCGCCGATGCTCGCAAACATCATGTTCCAAAAACCTCTTCAGAAAATCACCCCCATCACCCTCTTAACCGGCGACAAGCCTCGGCTCTCTGAGCGCCCCCCTCAGAGCCTTTGCCATCACTCCTGCCCCTTTTTTGTGGAAAACTGGAGAAGAACGGGGGCCGTCACAAATTTCCGCAACCGGTATCCGGCATAAAAAACCGCAAATTGTGCCACGCGCTCCCCTTCGGCCACAAAAACCACATCGCCGGGATCGCCGGTATCAAACGCCCGCGCCATCTCCAGCGTCCATTGCCCGTTTTCCCAAACCCCTGTGGCCGTCACATCGGCACGACTGCCCGACGGCGTGCCGGCCTTGACAATGCCCGGCACCACCGCATCCGTGCCTGGGCCGGGTTGGGGCACACTCTGCCAACCGGGATAGCCTTCGTCGGGTCTGCTTAAAAAATAGACCAACCCTTTGTTGCCCTCATATTCCCGTGCCGGCTGGTCGAAGGGGCGATCGGAAAAGGCATGGGACATATCGTCCGCCACACCTGCCAGATTGCTGCGTCCGGCACTCCAGCGCCAGAGATCCGTCCGATACGGCGTGTTGGTCAGCATGCAGCGGTTGAAGGAGTCTCCCAGCTGAAACCTGACCACAAACATATCGTCCCCCGCATTGGCGCGCACATACTGACCATGGGAGAGCTTCCACGACCGGTAGAGGGCATTCTGGGTCTTGTCCGGCCACTGGGCGGCCAGATAGAGCCGCCCATCGCGATGCCCCATCCGGATCCGCACCTGTTTGTCCGGCTCCTCCGGGCGAGCGGCCGCCCCGGCCTCCGCCCCTTCCGGCTGCCAGTCCGAATCGGTCAGTGTCAGCGTCCAATCGCCCCCCTGTTCCGGTGCGGACCAATCGTCCAGCTTGCCATCCACGGCAATGGGGCGGGCCAACGGCGGCACAACCCAAACCGCGTAGGCCGAAGAGTCCGCCCAGGCCGGCACCACGGAGAGGGCAGCGACCCCTCCGAACAGCATCCCTCGAAGGGGGTTACGGTTCGCCACGTGCCCCCTCCCAAAATCCCGGACCCCCCACAGGGTCCAAATGTCCCAGAGACCAGGAACTCTCCGGAATTGGTTGAAAAACCAGCACATAGGAGCGATCGGCCAGCACCAGGTGGGCAATGCCCCCCTCCTGTTTCCGCATTCTTTCGACCACCTCCAGAAAACGGGGATCGCTGCTGATGGAGGAGGGACGGGGCAGATAATCTGCCAGACGTTCTTCCAAAGCAAAATCAGTGCCATCGCGCGCACGTACACGGGGCAACCCCATTGAAATGGTCTGCCGACTGTCGGCCATCAACAGACCCTCTGAGCTGATGATAAAATAGCGCCCCTCCTCCTCCACATCTTTTCGCGATTGTTGATGGGCCGTCGCATAGCCATAATCCAGGGTGGAGAGCAGCTTGCCATAGGCCTCCAAAGGAATTTCAAAGTGGAAAAAGGCGGGTTTTTCCCCGTTGGCCAGCACGACCGGTGCGGTATAGGCGATCACCCAATAGCGCGAGTCCGGGGACATGTAGGGTTTGCTGACATGCACCTCCCCCTCTTTGGCCATGAAGGAGGGGGCAAAGAATGGGGAGTCCGACTCCGTGTCTGAAAAAAAATGGGCATCCTCCACCTTGCCTTGCACAACACGCAGATGTTCCTGCCCCGTCTGGTCGATGAGACACATCTCCCCGATGGGAAACTGCTTGTGCAACAGGTTGGCCCATGCCTCTATTTGTTGACGCAATGCCACCTGTGCCGCAGAAAACTGGACAACCCCCATGGCATCCACCGTATTGTGCGCCGATTCGGGCAGGGAAAAATATTTTTTGAACAAATCCAGCTCCATCGTAAAGCGCAGAGTGCTTTTTACCTCTTGATGAAACATTTTGATGCGAAACATCATGACATTCATCTGGTCGATGGCCCGCGCTTCGGCGGCCTCCACGCTGCTTTGGGGTGCGGCCAGCAGTTCTCCTGCTCCCACCCCAACCCACAAAAACAGGGCCCCGACCAGAGAGAGACTCCAACAAACCTTTGGTTTCATGAACAGCACCCCCCACAGAACAAAAATGAATGAACCGATTGGATGGGAAAGAGCCGCATCCCGATCACCGGAGAGCACAGACTGCCGGATCGGGACAGCAGGAGACAACAACCGCAACAAGCACCCTTGACTCTGCCTCACTTATGCCTAGCATGAAGGGTTCTGCGCAGCCCTTGATGGTGATCCTCCTGGCGCGGCAGGTTTCTCCGGTGCGAGTCACTCTCCCATGGAACAGCATAGCAAACGAACCAGCGTCCGTCTCCCCTATCAAACATCCATCCGTTTAAAGATGAACGGGGTCGAGTGGTCGGGACACATCGAAAATTTCAGCACAGCAGGGATACTGGTGCGCCTGAACAAGGGCGCGGGACAACAACTCCCGCCGCTGCAAAGCCAGGGCACCCTGATCTTTCAGGTGGACGGAGTCTCCCTCGAATCTGCCGTGACGGTTGTCCGCGCATCTGGCGAGCAACTGGGACTGGCCTTCATGAGCGCCCCCTGAGGCCATCCCGCCCCGCACGGGCAATATGCCGCCCCATTTCCTGGTCCCACTGTGTGATGTGGAACGCAAACCAGTTTCTCACAAACAGAGTCATGTCCAGCAACAAGGTATGGCTCTCCTCGCCCATGCGTTCCGAAAATTTGCCCGCCTGTTCCAAATAGCCACGGTGTTGCGCCCGGTGCTCCGCCCGTTTCGGATCGGCGAAGGTTTCCATCAATCTCTCCTCCCGTTCAAAGTGCGCCTGGGCATACTGGAATAAATCTTTGAATATTTCCTTCTGCACGCCCATGCTGTCCGGGTAATGGATGGCGTTGTGGGCGATATTCAACATGCCGAACAGTGTCTGGTGTTCATGATCCACCTCCGGTACACCGATGTTCCAGGCACTCTCCCACTCGACAAGGGGCGTGCGTTTCAGCTTGGAGGTCAGCGGGACCAGATACAAACCATCCATGGCAGCAAACATCCGCCGACGATGGCTGTGGACATCCTGCACCGATCTCTGCAACAGTTCGGGTTGCGGGTCACTCAGATGCTGGACGGCTTGCGAGGCGGAGTCATGCATGGCTTGACAGCTCTTTTCGATCTCGCGCAGCCAGTATTGTGCCTCGGGAGGCGCATTCCGATTGGCATGCAGCCATTTGCCCACCTCACTGGTTTCCCAGGCGGCAAAAGAGTCGCTCTTCAGCTTTACACTGCCAAAGACCGCCTTCTCCAGCTGTCCCATCATGTTCATGACGTTGCCCTTGAAGCGAAACAGCTCAAACGGTTCGGAATACCCCTCAAACGCAGATAACGTCTTGTGAAAATGGTCGTTGATTTCGCGGGCAATGCCCGACAACATGCCAAAATGATTCACGGAACCATGCAGAAAACGGGTTGTGCGCAGGGAAACCGCCAATTTTTCCTTGACCTGTTGCGACAATTCGTTCGTCTTCTTGGAAAAGGAGCAGGTGGATACCGCAAACTTTCTGGCATCACAGGTCTGCTCTTCCATGCTCAAGGCAATCTGGGCCACGTGGGATGCCTTGGTCGTGATCTCCTCAATACTCACCACACCCCTGGCCGACTCTTCCGCCACGCTGCGGGCAGCCAGCTGCAGCTCGTTGGAGCGTTGCATGATGGCGGACATGGCTTGCTGGATATCGTCTGCGGAGCGCGCAACATGTTGGGTGGCATCGAGCTGGCCATCGATCGCCTTGGAGATGCCCTGGTTGATGCCGTGGATGCGTCCGACCAATTCAAACACAGTGCCGGCCACCGAGCCGGCTTCGACGGACTTGGACTGGATCTCCTTGATTTTACCCTCAATGTCGCTGGTCGCCTGCACGGTCCTTTGTGCCAAAACCTTGATTTCATTGGCGACTACGGCAAATCCCCTGCCTGCATCGCCGGCCCCGGCCGCCTCAATGGCGGCGTTGAGGGCCAACATGCTGGTCTGATCTGTGATGTCACGAATAAAATCCACCACGGTGCCGATCTGCCGGGCGGCACTGGCTAGGTCGCCCAGAACCACGCCAAAGGAACGTGTGGCCTGGTCAGCCTCACTGGAAGCCTCGCTGGCCACACGGCAGCGGCTGCGTACATCGTCAAAGGAGCGCACCATCTTTTCCGTGGATTGACTGACCTTTGAGGTGGAATCACGGGAGAGATGCAACTGCTCAAAGACACCCTGCAGATGGCCCACCATTTTTTCCGAAGCCAGTGCCATGCTTTGCAGATTGTGCTCCGCAGACTCGGATGCCTGTGCAACCTTGCCTATGTGGGCGGAAATGTCGGAAGAAGAGGATGCCAATACATCCATGTTCATGCTGATTCGGCTCAGTTGGCCCAGGGTGGCCGCGACTTCACCCGCCAGTTGATTGTTGCTTTGATCGATCTCGCCGGCCAGACGATAGAGGCTGTTGGAATCCTTGCCAATAAATTTATGGACTTGAATCAGCTCCATGATCAAAGCGGATGCATTGGCTGCCTGCATTCCGATGACACGGATGGACCGCACAAGGTGCGCCATCACGTGTTGTATATTGGCGACGACCCCCCTCTTTTCTCCCGCAGCCCACGCCTCATCCTTGACCGGCTTCGGCAGGGTCTCCACCAGATTTTGCAACGGTTGCGCGATAGCGATGCGATCACCTGGCAGGCCCACCCTGAACACTCTCCACAGTATGAGCCCGAACAGAGTGCCGACAAGCAACGCAACCGGCATGGCAACGAACCACAGGTTGGTGATGTGAAACAGGGTGCCGATCAGGCTGATCAGCGACGCCTCCACAAGGAGCGCCACCATCAGCACACCGGGAGGAACAAAAGCCGCCATCTGCGCATGGGCACACTTGTTGGTCTCATTCATGATGATCTACCCTCATCGCTGTTATGCCCGCCCTCCCTTTGGTGACAATCCGGCCCATCCGCTCCACCCCGGTGCAACCCGTTGTCGAGCCACACCATTGCGTTGCCCCACCCGGGTGGCCCGCGCCCCCGTGGTGACCCAGGCAGACTACCAGAACGACCGACATGCTGTAAAAGGAGAAATCGTGCCTCCCTCCCGACCCGAAAAAAATGCGCCTGTGTCGCGACAAAGATGCCGCGTGGTTCCGTCCATACAGGCAAGACCGGTGCGGTGCCGGTTCAAGAAACAGACAAGTCGCCGGGGCGATATCCCCGTATCACTCAACTCAGGAGAATACAATGAAAAAGATTGCAATGCGCGTGACGGTGCTGGTGGCCTCTCTGGCCCTCTCTGGTGCGGCCTTTGCCGGCACTGAAGCGCCCAAAACGGAGAGCGCAGCGCCGGTGGTGGCCCCGGTGGCCGATGCCAAGGTAACCCCGACGACCGGCAAAGAGGGCTCCGGTCGGTTGATGGCGGCAGCCCCAACGGATGGCAAAGAGCAGAAGGTGGTCAAGGCTGTGGACGCGAAAGGGGCGGCGGAGCAGAAGGGCGGAGAGGGGGCGAACAAGCAAAAACCCGAAACCACCGCCAAGGGCGATGCCAAGGCGGGCACCCCTGCGCCCGTGGCCGTGCAAGAGAGCAGCACCAGGAAATAGGAAGCCGCAGGGGCTGGGGGCCCCCCCCCGGCAAGGCCCTGCGATGCCAGGGGGATCATCCCCCTGGCACCTCCGCAGGAGTGCCCTGGGCATCGGGGGTTTGCCTGGGGTGCCTCGGCAGGTCGCCGGGATGGGCCTCCTCTGACCGGCGGCGACCCTCCTCGGCGGGCTCTGATGCCACGTCGCCCTGTATCCTGTAGAGCTGGCGCGCGCTCTTGTGGCCCTCCCCCTGTTCCGGCACAGCGGGCCTTCCTTCCACCAGCAGGCAGCCGATCCACTCCGTCGCAGCAGCCTGCGGGTGGGTTGCGGAAGGCCGGACGGGCAACGTCTGGATCCGCAATGTGAAGCGGTGCTGACGATGGTCGTGGGGTGGAATCTGCAGGTGATAACGGCCATCCGCCCCACCCTCCAGCAACCAGGCGCCGCCACGCTCCGGAAGCAGCGCGACGCGACACAGACTGCGTCCGTGTGTGTCGATCTGTCCCGGAACCATGGCCAGGGTGACGACCAGTGGGATGGGTTCCTCGTTCTGCACGGTCAGACACAGCGGGTACTCCCCTCCCGCCTTGACTGCCGGCAACGTATAAAGCCGCACCTCGCGACCGCTGGCATGCTCGCCGTTGGCGTTGCACCAGTGGCTGGTCAGAGCCATCGGCTTGCCGGGTCCGTGCGCCCCCAGAGGATGCGCTGTCAGCAAGAGGCCCAGCAGCCCCACCCTTTTCCACAGGATCACCTCTTTTCGTCGGTTATTCATGGCCTCTCCCACACGACAGATCATGCGCCGTCCGGGCGCAATGATCGCAGAAACGCCCGAATGGCGTCATGGTAACCGCCGGAGGAGGCGATGCTGTTATGATCCACGCCGGGCAGGATTTTTGCCTGATGAGGCCCCCCCCAAACGGCGATCAAACGCTGGGAATGGCGTGGGGGGACAATGGTATCATCGCTGGCCATCAAAACCAGGAGCGGCGCCTGGATGGCGGGGGCACGGGCCTCAGAATCAAAGGGGTGTTTCAAAAGCCAGCCGATCGGCAACACCGGATAGATCGCCTGAGCCAAGCTCCGAATGCTGTCATAAGGCGAGACCAGACAGACCCCCGCCACCTTGCGCTCGGCGGCCACATGCACGGCCACCCCGGTTCCCAGGCTGCGCCCCATGACCACAATGCGCTCCGGGTCCACGTCGGGGCGCTGTTGTGCCCAGTCAAAGATCAACCGGGCATCCTCAAACAGGGCACGCTCGCCGGGTTGGCCACCGCTCTCCCCATAACCCCGATAGTTGATGGCCAACACGGCCCAACCCGGCACTTCCTGGGCCGCAGTCAGCAAAAAACCGGATACCTCTTCGGCATTGCCACCCCAATAGATCAGGAGCGGCGCCCGGCCCGCCAGGGGCCTGTTCAGCAACCAACCATGCAACGGCGTTCCATCGGCGGCCGTCAACCGGATTTCCCCCTGCGGCGAGCGTTCCTGCAGCATTTGCCTGGCCGCAGGAGACAAGGGTCGCGGAAAAAACAGCATCCGCTCCTGGTTGAAATACAGAAAAAGGCACAGCAGCAGCGGCAGGGCCACGAGGAGAGCGACCCCGACGTTCAGGAGGGATTGCAAGAAGGGTGAGAAGAGAGACATGGGATTTTCCCGATACCAGTTGCCCAACTGCTTGATCCGCGCCCTGTACAGGAGAGCACGTCACGCAGAAAAAACGCAACAGTAAACATACTCGCGTATCCGCCCTGTGTGGTCTTTGGGCGCGTCCTGCGTGCCGCACCGGAACCAACGGCCAAAAGGTCAACATTCTGCGACAGGGTGAGTTTGGCACAGGGAGTCATCGTCCCGGGAACGACAAACTCGGTTTGAACAATGGGCAAAACCGTGATAGAGTCGAACCCATGCTATGACCAGAACGGAGCATGGTATTCTGCTCTCAAAGATTGAACCACATCAGGGAGGCTACCATGCAGACCGTCCAAAAACAACTGGTTACCGATGCAGAGCACAGACCCATCGCCGTTCAGATTGACTACAACGATTGGCTGAGAATCGAACGACAACTCAAGATGCAGACCCCCTCTGTCCCGGCGGTTGACCTGTCCCAGTATGCGGGCACAGTAAGGCTGACCGAATCACCGTTGGCCTATCAGACACGCAGTCGAAGCGAGTGGTCGTGAACCACGTTCTGGACATATTCGGCATGTGCAAGCGGACGAACTGTTTGTCAGGACAGTGAAATTACGGTGCAAGGACAAGGACGAACCGCACCGGATGGGGATCTGGTCCCGTGCGAGCCAGAAGGGTCTCATGCCGTGCTACAAGACATAGATGGGGCGGCTCAATGCCAGAAGGAAAAGGAGTCAGCACAGGGCAAGAGGAAGATCGACCACATGGGGATGGCCATGGCAATGGACGTTGCTACGCGCTTATGGCTGGGAGGAGTCGTCAATGTCCAGCGCAACAAAGGGTTGATCCTGTCTCTGGCGCAAAATGACAGTTTCCATGACCGACGATTACAGAGGGAGATTCTGGAATGGGCAGGTTTTATGATCACAGGGCTGGACGATCCCATCTGACATCCGAACAAACGCATGAGGTGAGAAAATGGATGCTGCGGTTAAAAAATTACTCCACAATCCAGCAGCCAGCGGAATCATCATCTTTCTGGCCGCCGTTTTGGCCATGGCTGTCAAGAACTCCGCATTCAGTGCCCACTACGATGCATTTTTGAATATTCCCGTTTCTGTGCAGTTTGCCGATCTGAAAATAGCCAAACCTTTGTTGCTTTGGATCAATGATGGATTGATGGCCATCTTCTTTCTCATGGTCGGCTTGGAACTTAAACGTGAATTTCTTGAGGGACATCTTTCTCAACCATCCAATGTCATTTTACCCGTAGTGGGAGCAATCGGCGGCATCGCCGTACCGGCTGGCATTTACGCGCTGATCAATAAAAATGATCCTTTGGCTCTGGAGGGATGGGCCGTTCCAACGGCTACGGATATTGCCTTTGCAGTGGG
>JADGCE010000062.1 GCA_015229095.1 Magnetococcales bacterium
CGCTTCATTTAGAGAACATCCGGCACATGTGTTGCTTTATGCCGTGGCTGCCCTGCACGGGTTGATGGGCATGGGGCCGCCATTGAACAAGGAGACCGACCAGCGGGAGCAGTATCCCTTGAAAGAGGGGGTGTTGCTGCCAGAGGTCGTTGTCGCCGCACCGAAGATCATTGTTCCGAAAAAGCCGCAGGTCATCGTTTTAGACAAATCCCGCAAGTCGTCCTGGTTGGGACCTCTTCGGGAGAGATGGTAGGACGGGAGACGAAAATGAATTTCACCCAGGCAGAATTGGGTGTGCTGAAAGAGGCTTATGCCGCCGGTGCCCTGCGCGTCACCCATGATGGCAAGACGGTGGAATACGGCTCCGAGTCGGATCTGCTGCGACGCATTCGGACCATTGAAAGCGAACTGGCCACGACCGCCGGAAAGTCGCGTTCTACCCGCACCCGTTTGGGTTTTTCCAGGGAATAGTGCCATGGCGACTGGGTGCGACCATGTACCAACTGATCGATAGAAGGCAGTCGTCAGGCTACAGAGGCGATGGGGTGAATTTCCATCAGTTGGGGTTCCAACCGACTCCGTTCCACATCCAGAGAGTAACGCGTTTGGAGGTTCATCCAAAACTCGGGGGTTGTACCAAAAAACCGACCGAGTCGCAGCGCGGTGTCGGCAGAGACACTGCGTTTGCCATGGATGATCTCATTGAGCCGCCTCGGTGGCACGCAAAGTTCCTTGGCCAAGCGGTATTGGGAAATATGGAACTCTTCCAGGAATTCTGCGAGGTGCTCTCCAGGGTGGATAGGTGGGATGGTACTCATTTCCTGACTCCTCAATGGTAGTCCACGATTTCCACATCGTGTGCATTGCCTGCTATCCAGACGAAGCAAGCACGCCACTGATCATTGATTCGGATGCTGTATTGTCCCAATCGATTTCCTCGCAAAGCTTCCAGATGGTGTGAAGGAGGGACGCGCAGATCATCCAGTTCGGAAGCTGCGTCAATCCGATCCAGACGCATTTTGGCTCTTTTCAGAATATCTCGAGGAAACGTCTTGGTGGGATAGCCGTGAAAGAGATTCTCCGTTTCTTTGCATTGGAAACTCTTGATCATCGGAGGATAGTAACGCGATGCGTCATTAAGAGGCAAGAGAATTCAGGGCCAGAAAAGGCATAGACGTGTGTTAACACTGCAAATACAGCAACTTGCAACAGGAAGCAGACTCCCGTTCAATGCCTGCCTCCCTACCAAACTTTTGGAACAAAATCGGGGCCATTGGCCAGTTGCACCCCCTCTCCGGCGGGACGGACGACAAACAGCCCCTGGGCCACGGCAAACGGTTCCACCCCCTCCTCCAGGGTAATGCCAGCCACCGCGCCATAGAGACGGCAGTGGGCATACTGGGGGAAAAAATCCCGGAATTCCGGTAATTGGCGAATATGACCCCGTACCTCCTCCAGGGTCAGGCGGCTGCTGACCAGCATCGGAAGGGCAACCTCATCGGCCACCAGCAGGAGATCAATACGCATGTAGCGATGGCCCGGCAACTTGGGGGCCAGGCGGGTCAGGGTTGCCTGGAAGGGGGCGGAGAGGCCATGCCCCGCAAACAGGGTGTCAGAGGCCGGGATAATCAACGCATCGATCAATCCGCCCCAACTGCCATCCCAGGCGGGACGGGCCGGCGGGGGTGGGGGAGTCTCCTCCAGGGGCTTCTCCAGGGGCTGCTCCGGCACAGCGGCTTGCAGACGCAGGATCTCCTGCCGCTGCTCCTCCACCACCTGTTGCAGGATCTGCAGGGTCTGCTGCCAACCCTTTTCCGCCTCCCGCAGGCGTCGCTCCCAGCGACGGTCTGTTTTGCGGACCATCTTTGCAGCCGCACGCAACGTCATGGATTGAGCCATGGTTCGTTTCCCCCCCCGGACAGTACGACAATGACAACCAGAAGAAATTAAGAATACAGAAAATCTCTCCTGGGGAGGGCAGTGAACCGCCTCCCCAGACCCCTCCACCCTTTTTTTCATCGGTGGAACGGCACACATCAAACCGGTACGGGGCGCATACGCAGGGGAGTCACCGGCAAATCCGCCAAGGGCAGCGACGGTTCGCCAACCACCACCCCCGCCGTCTCCCGTTGCCAATACCGCTCCAGGGCATCCACAATGGCCGCATCAAATTTTTTGCCCACTCCCTGCCGCAGCACAAACAGTGCCTCCTCCGCAGACATCCGTTTGCGATAGGGACGCTCCGCCGTCAGGGCCTCAAAAATCTCCGCCACCGTCACAATTTTTGCCAAAAAGGGAATGTAGCGGTTCAACACCCCACTGCCATCCCCGGAACCCTCCATGTATTCATGATGCGCCGCTGCAATCGCCGGAACATGCCGATATTTGCGGGAAAAGCGCATCCGACTCAAACGGTCGCGGGATTTGCCATATTCATGCAAACAACCCGCCACCCGAACCACATCCACATCACTGGCCGACAACCCCATCTCCTGGGCCATACCACAGGCATAACGACTGACCCTTTGGGAACGACCCGCCGTCACGGCATCCCTGGCATCCAGGGAGGCCGCCATCCCATCCATAAAACTGTGAAACTGCGCCTCATGCTCCTGCAACAGCAGGGCGGTCTCCAGGGCCGTGGCAGAGAGGGCGGCCAGGCGCTGCAACACCTCCCGGTCGGCCTCGGTAAAGGCGGACTCTCCCTGCTTGTTGATCACCTCCACCACCCCCAACGGCTCGCCGTTGCCGGCCAGCAGCGGCACCGCCAACATGTTCCGGGTACGATAACCGGTCTTGCGGTCGGTCTCGGCATTAAAAAATTCGCTCTGGTAGGCATCATCGATCCGCAGTGCCTGGCCGGTAAAGACCACCCACCCGGCAATGCCCAGGTTGATGCGGACATCGATGGCGGGGCGACCGCTCATCCCGGTGGCATAGAGGGCATGCAAAACACCCCGCGCCAGATCCAGGACAAACAGGGTGCCCCGTTCACACTCCGATTCCGCCACCCAACGATCGACCAGCAACCGGGCCCGCGCCCCGTCCAGGGTTTGAAAAAAGGCGGGGGTGGCGAGTTGCTGAACCTCCCTGGCCATCCGCTCCTCATCCGCCTGAGTGAAACAGCCCTCCTGCTTGTTCAGCAACTGTACCGCCCCCAACACCCGTTGACCATCCGTGAGCGGCACAACCAGCACCGTCCCGGTGCGATAGTCGCAGGCCAGATCCACATCCCGGTTGAAAAAAGGGACATGATAGGCATCCACCACGTTGACGATCTCCTTGCGGAGAAAGGCCAGCCCGACAATGCCCATTTTTAAATCCAGCCGGATACTCCCCTGCACACCCGACGCCGCCTGGGAACGGAGCTGCATCCGCTCCCAATCCAGGATAAACAGGGCCGCCCGATCGGCTCCGACCAACTCGGCCGCAAACTGGCTGATCAGCAGAGAGAGCCGCTCCCCATCCCGGATGGGGCCCAGTTGCAGTTGCATCTCCAATAACCGGTTGCAGATGGCGGCGTTCCACATGGGCAGCACTCCCGTGACCCGATCAACGAACCGGGGCAATCTCCGTGATGGCATACTGGCCATCGTCGCTCTGGGTGAGGGTAAAGCGAACCTGCTGGGGCGGCTTCAAGCCCTCCAGAGAAAGCCCCTTGCCGACGGTAAAATCCATCCGCATGGGAGGCCATTGGAATTCCGGCACGGCAGGATGGTCAATGTTGAGAATTCTCTTTTGCGCATCCACGCCATGCAGGGTGCCGGTCACCTGGGCACTCTTGCCCGCCGCCAGGGCGGTGCCGCTCAGCAGGCCCAGCAGGGCAGCGACGAAAATTTTTTTGTACATCTTTCCACTCCTTAGGGTTGTGTCGGGTTGAAATGGGTACAGGGTAGGCCGATTTTCCCCGGCCTAGCAACCATCCATCGGCTGCCCACACCCAAAAAACGGGCCAAAAGGGGGCATGCCCCACGCCCCCTAGACCGGATGCACCGCTCCCAGTATGGCGGGCATGCGGGCCCCGGTGGCCCCTGGCAGTGAAGAGGGCAGACGGCGCAGGGTGCGCACCGCAAACCAGGCAAAGGCCTGGGCCTCCAGGGTATCCGCATCCACCCCCAGCGTGCTGCTGTCGACAATCTGGCTGCTGGGCAACGCTTTTTGCAGCCGATGGGTGAGATCCTTGTTTTTTGCCCCACCCCCACACACAATGAGCCGGTGGGGGGGAGCCCCAAGGGCCTGCACACAGGCGGTTGCCACCGTGGCGGCTGTCAATTGGCTGAGGGTGGCAAAACAGTCCAGGGGCGACAGACCGGGAAAGGCTTGCAAAAATTGCTGCAAATAGGCGGCGCCAAAGGCCTCCCGACCGGTGGATTTGGGCAGCGGTCGACGAAAATAGGGATGTGCCAGCAGCCACTGCAAGGCCGGGGCATCGACCTGGCCCTGGGCCGCCTGGGCGCCATCCGGGTCATAATTCTGACGCCCCTGGCTGGTCCGTTCTGCCAGCAGATCCAGCAGGCTGTTGGCCGGACCGGTATCCCCTGCCAACAACGGTGTCTCGTCCCCGGAGAGGGCGGTCAGATTGGCGATCCCCCCCAAATTGACCACCGCCACCCGTTTCCCCGCTTCGGCGAACAGGGCTTGATGAAATAATGGGGTCAAAGGGGCCCCCTCCCCCTGTCGAGCCATGTCGGCGGGGCGAAAATTTGCTACAGTGGTGATGCCTGTCTCGGCGGCAATCACAAAAGGATTGCCGATCTGCATGGTAAAATGGGGAGGACGGTGACGGACAGTCTGGCCATGGCTGCCGATGACCTGAATCTGCGCCGCCGACATGCCACCCCGTGCCATGACCGCCAGGGCCGCCTGGGCAAACAACCGCCCCAACGCCTGGTCCAAATGGCCCAGGCGATCCAACTCCTCTTCGGCGGGTTCGTAAAGAGAGAGCACCTGGCGGCGAATATCCGCCGGGTAGGGGGTTACCTGGTGCGCCACCAGTCGGGGAGCGGTCACCCCGTCCGTGCGCAACAAAACGGCATCGATGGCATCCGCCGAGGTGCCGGACATGAGTCCGATGGCATAGACAGGGGCATCGGTACTGGACTGGATCATATTCATGCACTCTCCACGGGTTAGGCCAAACAGAACATGTCCACACACACGATCCCAACAACCGTTGCCCAACAGATGCGCATCCTGCAAAGAGGCATCGCCCAGCTGATCTCGGCCACCGAGTTGGAAGAAAAACTGGAACGATCCCTTGCAACTGGTGTGCCACTGCGCATCAAAGCCGGTTTTGATCCCACCGCCGCTGACCTGCATCTGGGCCATACCGTGCTGCTGCACAAAATGCGGCAATTCCAGCAACTGGGCCATCACGTCATCTTTTTGATCGGCGATTTTACCGGCAGAATCGGCGACCCCACCGGCAAAAATGCCACCCGCCAACCCCTGACCCCGGAACAGGTGTCCCGCAATGCCCAAACCTACCAGGAGCAGGTTTTTCATATTCTGGATCGCGAAAAAACTCAAGTCGTTTTCAACAGCCAATGGATGGAGCCCTTTTCCGCCACCGAAATGATCCACCTGGCGGCCAAATATACCGTGGCCCGCCTGCTGGAACGGGAGGATTTTGCCAACCGCTATCGCCAAAACCAGCCCATCGCCCTGCATGAATTTCTCTATCCCCTGGTGCAGGGCTATGATTCGGTGGTTCTCAAAGCCGACGTGGAGCTGGGGGGCACCGACCAAACCTTCAATCTGCTGGTGGGCCGGGAGTTGCAGCGGGACTACGGCCAATCGCCCCAATGCGTACTCACCATGCCCATCCTGGAGGGGTTGGACGGCGTCCAGAAAATGTCAAAATCCTTGGGGAATTTTATCGCCATCCGGGATCCGGCCGAGGAGATGTTCGGCAAGCTGATGTCCCTCTCCGATACCCTGATGTGGCGGTATTATGAACTGCTCTCCACCCTGGACATGGAGGAGATCGACACCCTGCGCGCCCAGGTGGCAGCCGGCAGTTTTCACCCCATGACCGCCAAAAAACAGTTGGCCCATGAACTCACCGCCCGCTTTCACGGCCTGCAACAGGCCCAGCACGCCCAGGAGATGTTTGTCAACGTATTCGGCAACAAAGGCCTGCCGGAAGAGATCGAAACCCTCACCCTCAACAGTGCCGGGCAGGGTCTGGGGTTGGCCAGCGCCCTCACCCAGGCGGGCCTGGTGGCCTCCAACAGCGAGGCCTTCCGTATGATCCAACAGCAGGCCGTCTCGGTGAACGGCCACAAAGTGACCGACAACCGCCTGCTGCTGCAGGCCGGCAGCGACTATCTGCTGCGGGTGGGCAAACGACGCTTTATGCGATTAACCCTGACCTGAACAGGAGAGCAAAGGATGAATCACCTGCGCACCCTCGTTATCGGATCCTTGCTTATCGCTGTTTTTTTGCCGATAGTGTGGAGCGGTCGGGCGGTCGGCGCCCCGGCCTCCGAACAGCACCTGGGGGCCAGCGCAGGAGAAAAGCTGCACTTTCAGCTGCATTGGTTGGGGATGGTCGCCGGGGAGGCCACATTGCAGATGGATGGCGGCAATCGGGGAACCTACGCCCTGCAACTGACCCTCACCAGCTCCGGTGCCGCCCGCGTTGTGCGGGCCATCGATGACCAGTTCACAACCGGGGGAGAACGCCGGGGAAACTGGTTTATCCCGCAGCGTTATATCAAGGAGCAGCGTCGCAACGAGCAGACCAAATGGATCACCTATCCGTTTGACCGGGAGATGCGACAGGTGCCGCGCACCCTGCGGGTGCAGGGGGAGGAGCAAAACGAGAAAACAGTTGTTATTCCGATAGGATCGGATCGGGTTCTCGACCCCCTGAGTACCCTCTATACCCTGCGGGCATGGCCGGAGTTGCGGCCCGACCGTGCCTTGCACTGGCAGGTGACCGAAGGGGAGAAGGTCTACTGTCTGACCATCCAGGCCGGTGAGCGCCAACAGTTGCAAACAGAACTGGGGGATTTTTCCGTCGTTGCGCTCCGCATCGCGGTGGACAACTCCGAATCGTTTCGGCAACGGGGCCCCATCCTGTTCTGGGTCACGGATGACGCACGACGCCTCCCCATACAGATTGAGGCCCAACTCTCCTTTGGCGCGGCGGTGGCCACTCTGGTGGCATGGGAGGATGGCCGGGGCGGACAGAAACGGCTGCCTGAACGGTGACAACAAGTTGATAAATTTATGAATGATTCCACAGTTGTGATTATTCCGGCACGGTTTGCCGCCAGCCGCCTGCCCGGCAAGCCTCTCCTGGATCTGGGGGGAAAACCGATGATCCGCCATGTGTACGAACGGGCGATGCAGGCCGATGTGGCAGAGGTTTGGGTGGCCACCGACGATGCCCGCATCTTTGCCGCCGTGCAGGCGTTCGGTGGACGGGTGCTGATGACATCCCCGGCGCACATCTCCGGCACCGACCGGGTGGCCGAGGCGGCCCGCACCCTGACTGCGGATATTGTGGTCAATGTCCAGGGAGATGAACCCCTGCTGGATCCCGCCTTGATCGATCAGGTGGTCGCCCCGCTGCGGGCCGATCCCCGGTTGCAGATGGCAACCGCTGCCCATCCCTGCCAGGATCCCCGGGAGGCTGGCGATCACAACTGCGTCAAGGTGGTGTGTGATCGCCAGGGGTTTGCCCTCTATTTTTCCCGCCTGCCCATTCCCTATGACCGGGAACCGACGGCGCACACCCCCCCCCTCCTGCGCCACATCGGCCTGTATGCCTATCGCGCCGACTTTTTGCAAACCTTTGCCCGCCTGCCCCCCACCGAACTGGAACAGCGGGAACGGTTGGAGCAGTTGCGCGCCCTGGAGCATGGCCATGCCATTCGAGTGGTGCTGGCCCACTCGGCGGCCATCGGAGTGGACACCCCGGCGGATGCCGAACGGGTCCGCCGTCTGCTGGAAAGCTGATCCGATGCGTACTCCCCTCTCCCTGCCCCCACGACCGGCAAACCCTCTGCCTCATCGGCCTCTCTTCGGCATCGGCCTCCTGCTGGGGGGGGTGCTGATGCTGTTGTTGGGGGGATGCGCCACCCAGCCCACGGGCGATCAGGTTCCCCTCTCCCAGATCGACATCAACGATGCCTGCAGCATCTTTCGAGGGCGCAGCAACTGGTATCAGGCCATGGACAAGGCCTTTCGCAAATGGGGCACCCCCGTGCATGTGCAGTTGGCCATTATCCATCAGGAGTCCAAATTTCGCTCGGATGCCCGCCCCATCAGCAAGGGGTTGTTCGGCATTCTGCCTGGGCGGCGTCTCTCCTCGGCCCTGGGCTATGCCCAGGCCCTGGATGGCACCTGGGCCCACTACCAGCAACAAACCGGCAACAACCGCGCCGACCGGGAGGATTTCCGGGACGCCGTGGATTTTATCGGCTGGTACAACACGATCAGCCATAAAAAATTGGGTATTTCCAAGTGGGATGCCCGTAATCTCTATCTGGCCTATCACGAAGGGCATGGGGGCTATGCGGCCAAAAGCTATCGGAAAAAATCCTGGCTGGTGCGGGTGGCCGGCAAAGTGGAAAAAAATGCTGCCAAGTATGCCAACCAACTGGCCGGTTGCAGCGATATCCTGAACGCCGAGGACAAACAGGAGACCAACTGGTCTCTGTGGCCATTCTGATCGCAACGCCCCGCACCCCCGTGGTCGTTTTGCACATCAGGAATGCCGGGCCACGATCAAGGCTCTGGCGTGGCGACCTGCCAGTGCTCTCCCCTCTCAATGTGCGCCATCTCCGGCAGGGAGATGTATGCGCTGAAGTCGATTTCCACGAAACCGATTGTGTAGAACAAATAGCGTCTCAATGGATCCAACTGGCCCTGTGCGTTCCATTGTTCCAACGCTTCCAGCGTGTCGCCACGCCGCACGATGGCAAACACGGCACGGCTGTCACACACCTCTTCCACCACGATCATCTCGTAGGAAACTCTCTTTTTTATCTTCCGTCCTGCTTGGGCCAATGGATCTTTGGGTATCTGCACACCCAGCTTGGCCAATTCTGACAGTGACAGACCCTGTTTGGCCTGTTCCAGGCGTCGTGCGACCCGTCTCTCTGCACAGTGCTGCTCACTGACCCCCAACAGCAGTAAATCCTCCCGTGTAAGACGTATCTCCATCGCCGGAAGGAGAATTCGGACCGGCTTTTCGGGCATTATGCCCAACGATTCCCATTGTTCACGCGGGACCTCCACCCCCTTGAATTTCATGAAATCCATGGAAATCTTGCCATTTTTCTGAATCCCATCCAGATCAACTTTTTTTTGCTTCAACGGCGACAGCAAATCCAACCGGGCCAATTCATCATAAGATAACTGCCTGACAACCCCATCCAGTCCAACAAACAATTCCTGATTGCGCACCACCAGTTTTTCCATCTCTCTCGGCAGGGCAAAACGCATACCGGCTTGCAATAATTGGGGGTGCTTCCGGGTATACAGGGTGTGCCATACCCGAAAAAGTTCCGGGTTGAAATGGCCCTTCCTGGCATCGTGATTCATGGCCACCAATACACTGACGGGTGGCAAAGCCTCCCGATAGACATAGGTCTCTTCCAGCGAAGAGACCATGTCCGCGATGCTGCAGAGTTGAATCATTTCCAACTGTTTTTGGGTGGCAAGAGCAAGATAGCGGTTGACATCCAGCTTCAGCTCCTCTCTGGCAGCATCGCGAAACGTGGTCAGACAGCCGTATCCTTTGCCTGCAACGGCGGCATACCACTCATGGTGGTTCATGGCCACCATGGTGGCGGTATTCAAACTGCCCTGGTGCAGCAATTTTCCCCCGATCAAGGTGTGGAGTCGTATCTCTTGCCAATGCGTGTCGTTCAACGTGCCTGTGCAGGCCAGGGTCTGGTGCGGGACATCCATTTTGCCGATATCATGGGTGATGGCCGCCATCGTCGCTTCAAAAATCTGTTCTTTTTTCCAATTCAGCTCCTTGGCAATGGCCATGACATAAAAACCGGTTGTCACACTGTGATGCGCCGCAATAGAATAATAATCGCCCAATCGGCTCAAACACTCCACAGAAAGACCGCTGAAACAATGTTGTACAACACCATTGCGCTCTCTCATCATGCCCTGCAACTCTTTGACCTGCGCCATCTCCTGGTACAGAGCAGACAGATCCTTGGCCGACCGGTTGTGTACGCGCACAATCTCTTCCAGTGTGCGCATATATTTATTAACCATCCGGATCGTTTCCGGAATGAGATCCCCTGAGAAGGGGACGGCTTCCACCGTGGTGACACCGGTGTGTCTCAGTTGGGCGATAATCTTGGGGGTCAGCAGGCAGCCCTCGGCAAACAGGAGAGCCCCGGTCGCCGGGTCATGGACCGACTGGGCCAGCAACATGAACGGCAGATCGGGATCGGTCACATGCCATGTCTGTTGCATCTGCTGTACCGCCGCATCCGCATCCGACGGCTCCCCGTCCCCCTCGGGCCCGCCGACCGCCACCGTTGCAACGCCAAAACTTTCCAACCGGGCAATCGTTTTTGCGGTCAGACGAAGCCCTTTTTTCAAGATGATGGCCCCTGTCCCCGGGTGAAACACATCCTCTGCCAGCACGCCCTGTTCCAGCAGGCTGGGATCATGGATGGCATATCTCTTCATATTCAGGGCCTTGTCACATGCATGGGTGGTATCCGAGGATCGGTACACAGGGGGGGCGCAGGGGGCTCCTGGTGACGGGCGGCCAGATAGACCCACAGACCGGGCAGACTGGCGACAATCTGCAACAGGCGGTTGATGAGAAACGGGGTGCCCAGGGCGACTCCGGCATCGACTGGCTGCAGCCATTGGCAGACCTGGGCAAAGGCGGCCTCCCCCACACCCAGGCCGCCCGGCGCAATCGGCAGCAGATTGGCCACCCAGGCAACCGGCGCCGCCAGGAAAAAAGGGTCGATCGCGCTGCTTGCCAGCCCCATCTGGCGGGCAATCCACCAAAGGCCGATGATTTCAATCCCCTGTGCCAATGCCGAAACCAGCACGGCGACCAGCAGGCGGCCCTTGACCTGCCGCACCCGGCGGGCCGCCTCTCCCATCTGCGCCAGGATGCGCTGCCATCCCTGTTGGGCAAGCCTGGATGACCAGCGGTCGGCACCCCACAACAGCAGCAGCACGAACAGCGGAGCACCCAGCACGGCGACGGCCAGGGAGAGAAGCAGAATACGGCTGGGGAGCCCTGCCAGCAAAACAGGCGCATTGGCCAATGCCGCCACCAGAGCGATGCAGAACAGGGTGTACAGACCGATGGAACGGTCCAGCAGGATGGTAAAGATGGCCGCCCCCTGCCGTTCTTCCCCCCCCTGCCGGAGCAGATAGCCCATGCGCAGGGCATCGCCACCGATGGAACCGGGCACCAGCAGATTGAAACAGACCGTCAAATAGGTCATCCCATGCACCCAGGCAAAGGGCAGGCGCATCCCCTGGCTGCCCAACAGGATAAACCAGCGCACTGCCCCCAGGGAGATCATGGTCACATTGCAGAGCAGTCCCACCACCACAATGGGCAGGCTGAGACTCCCCGCCCACAACAGCCCCAGATCCAACACCCCCTGTTGCAGCAGCAGCCACACCATGCCAGCCGCCACCGCTCCTTTCGCAACACGCCACAGCCATTGCACCCGCCAATCTGCTCGCATGAATCGGTTCTTCCGTGTGATAGGTTATGCCCCGTCGTCTGATTGTCCAGGCACCTGGATATGGAGCAGATCTCTTTCCCGATCTGTGATGGAGAGATCAAAACCGTCGCAAAAATGTGCCCACTGCGGGCAACAGCGACGAGATGCCGTATTATAAAAACTGCCGAGGATAAAGCGCATAAAATGATGCGGCATCAGGGGTGCGCTGACGGGAATCCTGCAATTTTTATATTGCCCCAACGTCAGATGGGATTTGGGATGCTCCACATCCACCGCATGCGCTTCCCTGTCATCGAAATCGAAGCGCAAAGGAACGGGAACGATGTTTTTCATCACAACCTCTGCAAAGATTTCCTCTTCGAGATAAATGGTCGGGTTGTTTTGAAACTCTTCCAGGAACGGGGAAGGGAAAAACGCCAATCGGTGCGTCTCAAGCCGGTTATGCCTGAAACGGTACATCATCTGGATAAGGGCCCCGTCCAGCATCTGCATATTGTAGGTGTTCGCACTCTGCAGTCCTCTATAAATATCCACGTATGGGACATTTTTTAGCGCATCACTGAGACGGGGCACACGCATCAAACCCACTTCGCGAATCCCTTGCCCCAGGTCGCGCAGGGATGGAAACTGTTGGCGATCACACAGACTCAAGCGGACCAGGTCACTGGTCAGTTTTGTGATCTGTTGATAAACCTGTTCAGGAGTGGGCATCCAGCGGCACCCTGTCCAGAATTTTTTTCAGTCTGTTGACCTGCTCCACACCGAGATCTTCAGGGAGGAGACGTCCGGCCTCCATTTCCCCCAGAAGCCGCGCCACAGCATCCGAATTTTCGTGTGCTCTGCGACGTTCATCTTCTGTCCTGTCACGATTGACGATTCTCAAAAACCTCCTTTCCTCTTCATTGGGATAACGGAATCGAAGCGTGAAGGCATGCTCTTTGACCTGTTGAAATTCCTGCTGCAACCTTTGCATCCCTGTCCCAAAACCCAAAACGCGCACCCAGGCCTTGCTCCGGGTGATGGCAGTAAACAACCGGTTTCTGAGGGTTGTCACGTTCCCGAAGGAGCCATAACACTCCTGAGCATTCAGGATGTAGACCATGCCCGCCTCATTGCCTTTTGCGCGATGAATACCCGTAAAAGCAACGGACTCTCCGTTCGGGTCAAAAAGAGAATCCCGCGAGCTGTCCACCCCTGCCAAGTGCGAATCGATGCCAGCCTCCAGCAGCATTGTCCGGATGGGGCCAACGGCAGATCGCGTGGTCAACGGATTCGGATTGATGACCACAATGTCATCCGGGCGCAGCTCATCCGTTTGCAGATTTTCCTGAATGGCCTTTGTCACCCATGCTGCCTGCTCCTCTGCGGAACTGAAGCAGTAAAATTGGAGCAGATCCTCCAAAGGTGAATGCTCTTCAAGAAAACGCGGGCTGCTCTCTGCCCTCCTCTCCAGCGTCACATCACAGCCATCGTCCAATGCACCATCGGCAACAAAATAGCCCACCTCCCTCCAGAGTGTTTTGTTGTCAAACATCTGCACCAGCCCTGAAGAGCTGCCCGGACCGGGCGTTCTGTACACACCAAACCCCAAGGCATGGGCTGTGACAAGCACAGGGCGGGAATTGCGGTAACATTTTTCAAGAATCACATCCTGGCACGGTTGGCCGGCTTGATTGGCAAGGAAAACTCTGGGAGATCCATGGGGTGTTTTCCCAAAAAGCTCCCCTGGGGATGGCAGCGATCGAGCATCCAGATTCTGCAGCTCATCATAGGCATAGACCAACCGTTTTTCCGGCTTAAGCATTTCGTAGCACAAACGCAGAAAGGCTGCTGGAAAATCCTGTGCCTCGTCCACAAGCATGGCATCGTAAAGACCCAATGGTTGGGCGCATTCATCCAATGCTTTCTGGCACGCACCCTCGAACGCCCGATCCTGCCCAAACATCTCTTTGGCAGAACCATAATCGTGCCATGTCAGACCGTGGGCCTGACAAAAGCCATAATAAACGCCGGCACGCTCTCCCCCGCCGGCAGCACCCCAGGCATGCAGCACATGCAGGTTATCCCAGTTTGGCTCCTCGCCCGACTGCTCCATCGTAAACAGGCCAATAAGCCGCCGAAACTGGCCCTTGAGGGCACGGGATTGGAAAGTAACGGCAATTTTCCAGTCTGGATGCTGAACGTGCAAATAGGCGGCCTTTAACGCGAGCACAATCGTTTTCCCTGATCCTGCCAGACCACGAATGCGTTGCACACCCTCCACGGTCTCAATGACAGCACGATTCTGTCGACTGTCCAGGTTGGCGATGGAATCCTCCAGCTGCTTGAGCTTGGCACCCCGCGAATCAGACCGCTGCACGACCCGCTTGCGCCCCTTCCGAATGCTGGAAATGGTCTGGATAACAGCCAGCAACGCATCAAAACAACTATTATCTTCCCATGCACAACCATCCAACCACGCACTGAGCGTCTCTTCGTTGCAAAATGTATACTCTTCTGTGGACAAAGAGGCGGCATCCTGCCGCATGGGCGCGAAAATGACAGGATGGACAGGGACCTGCAACGACCGCCCTCTCATCAGGCTCTTGTTCGCCCGCAATTTCGCCCCCAGTTTATTAAAACTGTCATCATGCATCTCCTGGACACCTGCCGTCTCCCGGCCTTCGACCAGGGTAAAAAGCACCACGCCTTTGCTCCGTGATACCAACAACGCATCGATGGGATACGGTCCATCTACCGTGCCAATGATGGGATGACCAACATACAGCACACCTTCATACTGGGCATGTTGGGTGAAAAACTGCTTCAACCGATCGGCAGAGGAGGGTTTTTTGGTGGGTCCGTGCACGATTTCTACCATGGAAAACCTCCCGTTTGGGTACAGATCAACCGATCAAAAAATCCGACACATGCGCGGCGGGATTCTACCGCTTCCGGAACGACATTCCGCAATACTGTCCGAAAAGTCAAGAGATGGCATCCGCCACCCATGGCATTCCCTGTGCGTAGCCGAT
>JADGCE010000063.1 GCA_015229095.1 Magnetococcales bacterium
TCCATCGCCGCCAACCGCTCCTGCAACGGCGGATGGCTGTAATGCAGCATGACATAGAGAGGATGGGGCATCCAATTGGTCAAATTTTCCTTGGCCAGGCCTTGCAACGCGGAGATCAAGGCGGCGGGTTCCGGTGCCGTCTCCAGGGCAAAGCGGTCGGCTTCCAGCTCAAATTGCCGGGAAAGTTTTTTGAACAGCAGTCCGATAAAAAGGTCAAGCGGCCCGATGACCAGGCCAAAAAAGAGCAACCCCGCATACAGGGGCATCCCCTCCATGAAAAAGCCCTGATACAATCCCGGCCAGGCCAGCATCAGCGACAACAAATAAAAGAGAATACCCGTGTGCAACATGCCCAATAACAGCGTCTTGGCCATATGGTGCTTCCGGGCATGACCCACCTCATGGGCCAGAATGGCCACCAGTTCGGCAACTGTGTGCTGTTGAAGCAGGGTGTCAAAAAGGGCAATGCGCCGGTTTTTGCCAAAACCGGTGACAAAGGCGTTGGCCTTGCTGGAACGGCGGGAACCATCCATCGCAAAAATTTGCCCCACCGGAAAATTCACGGAATGGGCATAGGCCAAAATCGCCCGCCGGGCCTCACCATCCTCCAGGGGGGAAAAGCGGTTGAACAACGGCAGGATCCAACGGGGAATCAGCAGTTGCATCAGCAGGCTGAAGAGGGTGACCCCCAGCCAGCCATAGAGCCAGGCCCAGGCGCCGGCCTGGTTGAAAAAAGAGAGCAGCATGCCCAGCACCGCCCCCCCCAAAACCAGGGCCAACAGGGCCATCTTCAGTTGATCGGCCACAAAAGTTTTCCAGGTCGTGCGATTGAAGCCAAACCGCGCTTCCAGAACAAAGGTGTGATAAATCGTAAAAGGAAGGTTGATCCCGTAGGAGAGCAGCATCACAAGGCCCAGATAAGCCAATCCGCTGCCCAGTTCGCCCAACTGCCAGGCGGCCACCCAGCGATCCAACCCCCCGAACCCCCCGGCAAACCAAAAGATCAGCAACAGCAGCAACCCGGTGGTCGATTCCCACAGAGCCAACCGGTGGCGGGCACGGGTATAGTGTTGGGTTTTTTCCCAAACCCCGGCCTCCACCCAACGCGCCAGCAGGCCGGGCAAGGGGTTTTGCACCCGTTTGCCATCCAGAACCAGGGCAACGCTCTCCAAGGCGTGGCCAGCCACCAGCAGAGCCGCAAACAGCAGAGCCATTCCGTTCCATTCCGGGACACTCATGAGCCAAACCTATCGACGAAAGAGATGGACCAGCCAGGCCCGAAATGTGGCTGAAAGCAGGTGGAAAAAAAAGGAAGGTTGCAGGGCTCGCAGAAAGATCTCCCGATAACTGGCACTGCCGGTAAAGGTGTCCCATAACACCCGACTCATCCGCCGCTCTCCTCCGGCGAGGGACTGCTCCTCCCGCACCATGCGCACCATGCCCCGCCGCAAAAAGTTCCACTCCTGGTAAAAGAGGGTAATCCAGAAGATCAGGCGACCGATACGGTTGTCCGTGGCGATACGCTGGATCACCGGTTGATAGTGCTTCTGAAAATCGGTCGCGGCAATGCCAAAAAAGAGGGCCGTGACGGCACAGGCCTTGGCGGTCACATAGGCCGCGCCAATACCATCCTTGTACAAACGGGTGACGGCAGCATCCCCCACCAAAGCCACCCGGTCGGCAAAGGGGTGGGTGGCCGGCCCCAGGTTGAGCTTGGGCCCACACTGGCAGGTCTGCCCCTGCCCCATGTCACACTCTTTGCTGGGTGCTGCCCATTGCCAATCCGCCGGCAGGCAGGAGCGCACCTCCGGCATGGCCATGAACCGCTGGACCAACTCCTTGTCAATCGCCTCTCCCAACAGGCAGACGGTGACATATTCCACTTTCGGGATGAGGGCGGCAAACTTGAGACGGGGAATATCCAACAGAAAAATATGCAGGGAGCTGCCCATATAGTGCTGAATGTTTTCGGCACCCAGATAAATTTCCGCAAGAAACCCCTTGCTGACCGGGGGGGGTTCAAACGCAAAGCCCAGGTCGGCAAATTTTTTCAGCGTCGGTGAGTTGACCCCCACGGCCCCCACCAGAAAATCATAACTCTGCTGGTATCCCCCCCGGCCAATCACGGTGGGCAGGCCCGCCTCCCAACTCAGATCCGTGATCCGCATGGGGATCACACGGGCCCCCTTCTGGCGCGCCTGTTCCAGCAAAAAATGGTCAAAACTTTCCCAACCCTGTGCACCTACAGGTTTTCTCGGCCCTCCACCCCGGTAGACGGCGGCAATCCGCACCTCATCCACCGGGGCGGGAATCGTCACGGTGGGCAGGCCAGAGGTATGCAACACATAGGAACTGATGCCATTCTGTACCACCAGGGAGGATGGGAGGGGAAAACCCTCGGCGGCCAATGTTTGGATCAGGGATTCGGAAACCACCCCGGCGCACATGTTGCAGCCGACGGGTCCATATTGGGTAAAATCGCGGGGTTCATAAATATCCACGCTCAGGGGCAGGCCCAACCGTTCCGCCAACTCCAGCAGAAAAAACCCGCTCATGGCCCCCGATGGACCACCACCGACGATGCCGATACGGCTGTTGGCCGATAACCGCATGCTTTTTACCTCGTTGTCAGCATGCCCATGGGGCGATTATGGGCGGGGGGGAGAGGCCAACTGGATCTGATTGCCCGTCCGCTTGCTGGCGGTCAACGCACGGTGAGCCGCCTTGTGCAACTGGGCAGAACTGACAAAGTCCGGATAACAGGCGATACCGCAACTGAAGGTGGCCAGGATATCCGGGTGTTCCAGGTTGCCCCACAGTGTGACAAAGGAGCGTCTGACCTTTTCCAACACCCGCACCGCCGCCTGGCCATCGGTTTCATACAGCAACAGGCCAAATTGATCATCACCAAAGCGACCCGCCACATCCTGACGGCGCAACACCCCGCGCAGGGTCCGACCCAGGGAGGCCAGCAGATCCTCGCCGACCTCCGCTCCAAACTGGGCCTGCAGGGTGCTGAATCGATCGATGTCAATGATGGCAAACGACAGGGCCTGCCACAAACGTTTGGCCCGGCTCAACTCCCTCTCCACCAGCGCGACCAGGTCAATATAACTGACAAAGCCGCTCACATCCTGACTGCGTATCTCCTTGTCGAAATAGCCCCGCATCAGAAGATGATCCTGATCATAAATTCTGTGCGCCATCTGGCGGATCATGCGGAAGGCCAGCGAAGGATCCTGATGCAGACGGCTCAGAAAGGCTTTTTCATCCAGGGTCAAGACCCAGGTATCCTGGAGTGCCCGCGCGGTCGCAAAGCGCGCCTTCTCCACAAAGAGGGAAACCTCGCCAAAAACATCCCCATCGTGAAAGATGGCCAGGGACTTGAAGCCATAATCCGACTCGACGACCAGCTCCACCTCGCCCTTCTGGACCACATACATACAGGTCGCCGGATCTCCCTGTTGGAAGATGGTTTTGCCCTTCTGAAACAGCTTTCCCAGTTCTCTGTTCATCGCGTTCAAACGGCCTTGTCGCAGAGGCGGGCCACAACCACCCGCTGCCTGCTACAGGGCATTGATATCCCGCTCTCCGGTGCGAATGCGGACAACACCTTCGACGTTGGTGATAAAAATTTTGCCATCACCGATCCGACCGGTGCGGGCAGCCTGTTCGATCGCCTTGACCGCGCGTTCCACCAGATCGTCGGGCAACACCACCTCCACCTTCAACTTGGGCAAAAAATCCACCACATATTCTGCACCCCGGTAGAGTTCCGTATGGCCCTTCTGGCGACCGAAGCCCCGCACCTCAGAGACGGTAATACCCTGAATACCCACCTCGGCCAGGGCCTCTTTCACATCGTCCAACTTGAACGGTTTGATAATGGCCTCGATTTTTTTCATCAGCTCAGCAACCTCCCATCAAATGGCGACAATCTTAACTTATCTCTCCTGGACAGGGGAGACGCCGTCCTTGTACAACTTGAAACGCACCGCATCGATGATGGCATCATAGGATGCGGCGGTAATATGATCCGAAACGCCCACCGTTCCCCAATTGTGTTGGCTATCCTGCCACTCTGTCAATACCCGGACTTTGGCATTGGTCCCGTTACCGCTCAAAATACGCACTTTGTAATCCTGCAGGTGCATATCGCTGATTTGGGGATAACATCCCTCCAGGGCGCGGCAGAGGGCGACATGCAGGGCGTCCACCGGTCCGGCCCCCTCGCCCACCAGGTGGATCAGGCGGTCGCCCACCCACAATTTGACCGTCGCCTCGGCTCCCATGGCACAGAGGGCGTTGACGCCGCCCCGGCGTTCGTCGATCACCCGAAAGCCCTCCAACCGAAAATAGTCGGGCAGTTTGTCAAAGGCCGCCAGGGCACGCAACTCAAAGGAGGCTTCGGCGCCGGAAAACTGAAAGCCGCGATGCTCCAACTCTTTGAGTTCATCCAGCAGCGTTTGCAGGCGGGGATCCTGGGGGTCCAACTCTCCCAGGCCCAACTGGGCGAGCTTGAAAAGCAGGGTGCTGCGCCCGGACTGTTCCGAAACCAATATCCGCTGCTGATTGCCCACCCGTTCAGGCTGAATATGCTCATAGGTCAAGGTATTTTTCAACACCGCCGAGACATGGATCCCCCCCTTGTGGGCAAAGGCCGAAGAGCCGACAAACGGCTGATTTTTTTGCGGCAGCCGATTGGCAATTTCATCCACAAAACGGCTCAGGCCTGTCAACTGGCGCAACTGCTGGGGGGAAACGGCGGTGGTTTTGCCCATTTTGAGCAGCAGGGTGGGGAGCACGGAGACCAGATTGGCATTGCCACAGCGCTCCCCGATGCCGTTGATGGTGCCCTGGACATGATTGACCCCCGCTGCCACCGCCGCCAGGGTGTTGGCCACCGCCAACTCCCCGTCGTTGTGGCAATGAATACCCAGCGAAGCGATACCCTTTTCCTGGGCAAAGAGGGCCACCCGCCGGGTGATCTCCGCCACCTCTGGAACCAGGCAACCGCCATTGGTATCACAGAGGACCAAGGCATCGGCACCCGCCTCATGGGCGGTTTGCAAAACCTGCAGGGCATAGTGGCTGTCGGCCTTGTAGCCATCAAAAAAATGCTCCGCATCAAAAAAGAGCGTATCGACCCGCGCTTTCAGATAGCGGATGGAGTCGGCGATCATCTCCAGATTTTCCGACAAGGGAATACCCAGGGCGGTGGTGACATGCAGGGTCCAGGTTTTGCCGAACAGGGTGACGGCGGCGGCCTCGGTGCGCAACAGCCCGGCCAGCACCCCATCCTCTTCTACTTTTGTTTTGGGACGTTTGGTCGAGCCGAAAGCGACCACCCGGCTGTGGGAGAGGGTATGCCGTTTGATCTCCTGAAAAAAGGCATCGTCGGTGGGATTGGCACCCGGCCATCCCCCCTCGATATAATCGATGCCCAGGGCATCCAGACGCCGGGCGATCCGCACCTTGTCCACAACGGAGAAGAGGATATCCTCGCTCTGGGAACCGTCCCGCAGCGTGGTATCATAGAGAACCACCGACTCAGGCGATGACACGGTCCCCGGCATCCTTATCCAGCTCAAAGGCATCGTGGAGGGTACGCACGGCCAGCTCCATATATTTTTCATCCAGGATGACAGAAATCTTGATTTCCGACGTAGAGATCATCTGAATATTGATACCATCGGCCGCCAATGCCTTGAACATCCGCTGCGCCACACCGGTATGGGAGCGCATACCCACCCCGACGGCTGAAACCTTGGCAATGGCGCGGTTGCCCCGCAACTCCTTGGCTCCAATCTGTTTGACCGGAACCGCCAGGACATCCATGGCCGCCTGATAGTCACCCCTGGGCACCGTAAAGGTCAGGTCGGTCTCCCCGCTGGCCGAAACATTTTGAATGATCATATCCACGTTGATGGTGGCCTCTGCCAGGGCGCCGAAAATAGTGGCGGCCACACCGGGCCGGTCTGGCACCCCAAGGACGGTGATTTTTGCCTCATCCCGATTGTGGGTAATGGCGGATACAACTACTTTTTCCATGAGCTCATCTTCCTCTGTCAGCAAGGTTCCCTCTCCCTCTTCCAGTGAGGAGAGGACACGCAGCGGCACTTTATATTTTTTGGCCAGCTCCACCGAACGGGTCTGCAACACTTTGGCACCCAGAGAGGCCATCTCCAACATCTCGTCGTAGGAGATGCGGGCCAAACGACGGGCGGAGGAGACAATACGAGGGTCGCTGGTATAAACGCCGTCCACATCCGTATAAATGTCACAATAGTCCGCCTGCAGGGCGGCTGCCAACGCCACAGCCGAGGTGTCGGACCCCCCCCGACCCAAGGTGGTGACGTTACCCGCCTCATCAACGCCTTGAAAGCCGGCGATGATCACGATATAGCCCTGTTCCAGATCCTCACGGATGCGAAACCCCTCCACCTCCTGAATGCGGGCCTTGGAGTAGACGGAATCGGTCAAAAAGCGCACCTGCCAACCCAGGTAGGAACGGGCCCGAAAGCCCATGGCCTCGATGGCAATGGCCAGCAGACCGATGGAAACCTGCTCGCCTGCCGCCACCACCACATCATATTCCCGTTTGTTGTAGCGACTGGAGAGCGCTTCCACCAGGGCCACCAGGCGGTTGGTCTCCCCCGCCATGGCGGAGACAGTGACCACAACCTGATGCCCGGCCTGTTGGGCCGCCACGGCCCGGGCTGCCACGGCACGAATCCGTTCGATACTGCCGACGGAGGTACCCCCAAATTTTTGTACAATGAGGCTCACGTGTGATTGACTCCACCCTGCATGCCATGGACCGGGCTTGATGAGGCGGATTTGCCTCTCGCGGACACGCCCGGCACAACGGGCCGGTTTATTGCCATCCCCCTGCACCACACAGGGGATCGTGGCAAGGATATTTTTTTATAAAACAAAGGTCTGCGCACTGTCAGATGTCAGCAGTGCAAACGCGGTGGTCTCAAACAGGGTGGTGGTTGTCCGCTCCCTGCTGCCCTGGATGCGCAGGGCGTGCATGACGGGAGAATCGGCGGCACCGACGATGGCCACCAGACGACCCTGCTCCTTCAGTTGGGCAAACAGCGTCTCCGGAATCGCATCCACCGAACCGCAGAGCAGCAGGCCGTCAAACGGTGCCTCCCCGGACCAGCCTGACTCCAGCGGGCCACACAGCCACCGAACGGTGGCGGCCTGTGTCAACCCCCTGCCCTGCTCCACCAGGCTCTCTTCCTTCTCCAGGGCAAACACTTCAGCCCCCAACCGGGCCAGCAGGGCCGCTTCATAGCCGCAGCCGGCCCCCACCACCAGAATCTTCTGGCCGGCCGTCACCTCCAGGGCCTGCATCAATCGGCCGATTTGCAACGGTTTCAGGGAGCGGCGTCCGGCATGGATCGGCAGCGCATGGTCCGAGTAGGCAAACTCCCGATGGGTTGCCACCACAAAGGGCTCCCTGGGCAGCGCGAGCATCGCGTCCAGAAGAGCGACATCGCTCACCCCATTGGGCGTGAGCTGAGATTTGACCATGTTGGTGCGCGCCAAAGAAAAGTCCATGAACATCCCCTTTAATGTATCGATCAGCCACCACCGGCTGTATTGTAGACGCAAAGGTCGTCCGAAATCCAGTCCATCTGCGCCGTTTTTGCCAAGCGCTCCGGTGTTCCCATGTCTGCCCACTGGCCGCGCAGAGGAAACCCCCGCAATCGCCCGGCCAGCAAGGCGTCGTCAAAAAAACGGTTCAATGAAAACGGAGCCAGCGGATAGTGGCGCAGGGCCGCAGGGGCCACCACCAGAATGCCGGCATAGGTCAGGCTGTTCGGGTCGGCCTTGGCCCGCTGCAACTGGCCACTGGAGGGGTCACAGAGAAAATCGCCCCCCTCTCCCGCCGGGCTCGCCACCATGCCCAGCACCCCGTCCATCCGGGCCGGGTCAAAGTATGCCAGCATGGGCCGCAGATCGCAATTCCAAAGGATGTCGCCGTTGACCACCAGAAAAGGCGCATCGCCCATATGGTGCAGGGCGTTGACCACCCCGCCACCGGTATCCAGGCAACAGGCCTCCCGGGACCAGGTCACCTGGACGCCCCAGGGGGAGCCATCTCCCACATATTCTATCAGTTTATCGGCCAAATGGCAGGCATTGATGACAATGCGGGTGATCCCCAGGTGTGCCAGCCGCAACAAGGTGTGGACGATCACAGGCCGTCCCTGCACCCGCACCATGGGCTTGGGAATCTGATCGGTCAATGGTCGCAACCGCTCCCCGCGCCCGGCAGCCAGAATCATGGCGTTCATGGGGCATACCGATCCATCAGGTCGGCCAATGTCTGCAATTCGGGATAGCGCCCCAACACCTCGCGCACATAGCCCAGGGTGCGGGGAATATCTTCCAGATAGCCGTGCTTGCCATCCCGGCGCGACAGCCGGCCAAAAATGCCGATGGCCTTCAGGTTGCGCTGGATACCCATCCAATCCAGGTCACGCTGGAACTGCGCCGCAGAGGGGACATAACCCAGACGGTCGCGGGCGCCTTCCAGCCAGAGGGCAGCCATCTCCTGCCGAAAATCGGCATCCCAGGCCACATAACAATCCCGCAGCAGACTGGCCAGATCGTAGGTGATGGGCCCCACCACGGCATCCTGAAAATCCAGCACCCCCAGCCGACCCTGCTGCCACATCAGGTTGCGGCTGTGGTAATCCCGATGGACAAAGACAACCGGCTGCTGCAAAATTTCATCCAGCAAGCGGGTAAAAACCGCTTCAAAGCGGGGCCAATCCGCCTCGGCAATGGGGGTGGCCCGGATCTGTTCCACATACCAGTCGGTAAAGAGGGCCAACTCCCGGCGCAACATGGCCCGATCAAACGGTCGCTGGTGGGCGATGCAGGAGCCATCCAGGGGGGTGGCCTGGATCGCCAGCAGGGTCTGCACGGCGGCCCGATAGAGAGGGCGGGGATCCACCTGTTGCCGAATGGCCTCCAGAAAGGTGACGTCACCAAAATCCTCCAGGAGCAGATGACCCGACGACAGCCGGGCCTGGATCACCTGGGGCACCGGCACGGCAAAGCGGGCCAAAAAGCGGGCGATATCCAGGAAAGGCCCGCTCTCCTCCTTGTCCGGCGGCGCATCCATGAGGATAAAGCGCGCCTGGGGCGTCTCCACCCGATAGTAGCAGCGAAACGAGGCGTCGCCCGCCACCCGGGTCAGGGTAAACGAAACCTCTCCCAGGGTTTCCTGGAGAAAGCGATGCAGGGAATCATGGGGTTGTGTCATGCCATTGGAACCTGTGCAACACGTGCTGGGCAACAGCACCCTGGGCGGTCATGACAATCTGCCGCCATTCTGGTTGGGATTGTACATGTTCCAGACGGATATGCAAGTGCTGGGCTGGTATCCAATCGCCCCCTTTATCCGGCCACTCCACCAACAGCACGCTCTCCCCGTCCAGATACTCCTCCATGCCGATCCACGCGAGTTCGTCGGCACAGGCCAGGCGATAGAGGTCAAAATGGTGTACGGCAAGACGACCTTCCGGATAGCTGTTGACCAGGGTAAAGGTCGGGCTGGTGATATAGTCGTCGGTGACACCCAGGCCACGGAGGATACCCCGTGCCCATACGCTCTTGCCGCTGCCCAGATCCCCCTCCAACAGGATGGTCAGGGGGGAGGTCAGAGCGCTGGAGAGGCGACGGGCCAACCCTTCGCTCTCCGCCTCGGAGCGGCTGGTGTGACGAAAGGAGAGGGCCGTCATGGCGGGAGGTCAAAGAGGGGAGGCGGGATGGTCCACCAGCATGGCGCGGATGATGTCCCGCTTGCCGATAATACCCACCAGGGCATCGCCGCGCAAAACCGGCAGCAGGGCCACCTGCTCTTCGCTCAACAGGGTGGCGACATCCGCCAGTTCCATCTCTTCGTCGGCAACCACCACATCGGTGGTCATGATATCCTGGGCCGTGGAGCCGGCCATTTTGCGCAATTCAGCCTCATAACGCCGTTCACCCGCCACCGGGATGACCACATCCAGAATGGTCACCAGCGTGGGAAGATGAATTTTTTTGACCCGGTCCACCAAATCCCCTTCTGTGATGATGCCCATCAACCCCACATCACCGATGACCGGCACGCCACTGATTTTTTTTTCAGTCAGCAGCTGCGCCACCTCCTGGATGGGCATCTCCGGCGGCACGGTAATCACCTCCCGGGTCATGAACTCTTTGGCTTTCACTGGATTTCTCCTTTCTAAGTGACCATGAGTCGGAATACCCTGTCATGCTACACAATTTTTCACCGACCCACAATTGTCGACGGTGTACAGATGACTTTTAAGATTTTGTTGCCCGCCCTCGTTGCCGCATTGCTCTACCTGCTGGGGAGGAGTCATGCCCGGCGTGGTCGTCTCTCCCCTGCGACACCTCCGGGGGAACAGAGTTCCTTTGCGGTGCGGTGGCGTCGCTCCTTCCGGTTGACGGCCTATCTGCTGGCAGGAATGGCCCTGTTGACCACCGTCTGGGTGATCCATGAGGAGTGGCAGAGCGCCCACAGAAGGGTGACGATCCGTGTCATCCACGTTCAAACCGGGGAGACCACCCTCTATCAGGCCCGGCAGGGGGAGGTGCATGGCCGCACCTTTCAGACCCTGGATGGTCGCCAGGTACGCCTGGCCGATGTGGAACGGATGGAGGTGGGAGAAGCCGAATCCACTACCCCTCCTTGACCAACAGGTTGAATTGGGCCTTGTGCAAATCCTCGGAAAACTCTTCGCCCATCTCCCGCATGTTGTCGTCATCCTCCTCGTGATGCCAGTTGACGACCACCCGATTCTCCTGCTGGGCCGCCTCTTCCAGTGCCTCGAACAGGCGCATGACCACCTTGGCGGTGCTGCTGTTGAAATAAACCAGATTAAAATCAAACTGCAACGCCTCTCCCCGCAAGGTATCGAAATGGGCGGTAAGCTGGCTGAGCAGATCGCCATAAAACTCCGCCACATCTTCGGGATAGGACTCCCCCACGAGGGAAAACCGGTTGTTGTCAAAATCGAAGCATACCTGCGGCGTTCGATCCGTGCCATCTATCTGCAGTGTTGCCATGGTCTCATCCTCCTCCGCCTGTTCAGATATATGCCTTGATGGAAAAGTAGGAATGGGCCTCATCGACGTCGGCAAAGTCAAACTCAAAGCCTCGTGTCGCCCGTCGTGCAATGTCGATAAAGCCCACCCCGGCTCCCAGGCTTCCGGATGGGGTTTCCCCCTTGAGGGTGCTGCGGAACAGCGCCTTCAGCCCCTCTGCATCCAGGCTTTTGATATGGGTCAAATTGCCGTGCAGCTTGGCAACATCCTGTTTGTCCACCATGTTGCCGCAGGCGACAAAATAGCGATCCGACTCCATCCCCACCACCAACAGGCCATAACGCAATGTCACCTCCTCCGTACCATTCCCATGGGGTGCGGTCTCCTTTTCCACCGAATAGCGAATGACATTTTGCACCTGTTCCACGAAGAGGGAAAAGAGCCCCCTGGCCACCTGTTTATCGGTATGCCCGGTGGCCATTTTATGTTTGATGGTGGCACCGATGCCGGAGAGGATCTCTTCTGTCATAAGTCCGTTATAACAGAGGATGACACCCTGCTCGGACAGATTTTTTCTGAAGGGCAGCAGTTCATGTGTTTGCATCATGATCTCCTTGAGATGGGACAGAAAAACCAACGACTGTGACATCATCACGACGGATTTCCCCGCCTTGATAGGCGACCAGGGCCTCATACAAACGCTCTCCCAACCCCTGGACAGGGGTCTCCTGGTAACCTTCCAGCAATGCCTGAAACCGTTTTTTACCCAATCCCTGCCGTTTTTCTCCCCCCACCTGATCGATCATACCATCGGTGGTGAGAATAATGCGCCGGTTGGGCTGCAACGGGAGAATCTGTTCAGTAAAGGTCGGGGAACGGGCGATGGAGCGATAGCCAATACCGTTGCGGTCCCCTTTCAACTCCTGCGCGGGTGCGCCAGGGTCTTGGTAAAACAGGGAAAAACGGGCACCCACAAAGCGCAGCTCCGCCGCCCCCGGTGGAAAATAGCAAGCACCCAGTTCGACCCCATCGTCGGCATTGCCCGCCTCCTGGGTCTCTCCCAATACACCCTGCATGTTGTCATGCATGGTACTGACCAGTTTGCCCAGCTCTCCCGGTTCCGTGCTGTTGACGGCATGGCCCAGGGCGCCGTTGGCAATCAGGGTCATGAAGGCGCCCGGCACGCCGTGACCGGTGCAATCCCCGACGATAAGCAAAACCCCCATACCCCAGAGGCGACACCAGTAAAGATCTCCTCCCACCACATCCCGGGGATGCCAGAGGACAAAATGGTGTGGCAGCACAAACTGCATAAAATCCGGACGGGGCAGCAGGGAGCGCTGGATACGGCTGGCATATTGAATACTGCTGCGAATGATCTGCAGGGCCTCCTGCAACGCCTGGGTTCGCTCCTGCACCTTTTGGTCCAGGGAGAGGTTCAGCTCCCGCAGCTCCCGGTCGGAGTTTTGCAACCGTCGCAACATCTCCTCCAGGGCAACGGAGAGTTGGCGGATCTCGTCGCGCCCGGTGATGGGAATATGCACCAGGGCATCTCCCGCCCGAATCTGGTTGGCCGCCTGGGTCAAGGCGGTGATGGGGCGGGTAAAGCGGGCGGCAAACCACCAGGCGACCATAAAACCCAGCAGGACGCAGCCGCCGGAGATCAGCAGAGTCTCCTGCAATTGATGAATAATTTTGTGGTTGAGCCCCTCCAGGGAGAGTTTCAGATAGAGCCGCCCCAGGGGCCCCACCCCCTCCAGAGTGACGGGGCGTCCCAGCTTCAGTTGTGTATCGCCGCGTTCCACCACCCATGAATCGCCGGCCAAAATCCGCTCCACAAAGGGATCCTCCAGCCGTTGTCCCCGCAGGCTGTTTTTGGATGTGCCATCCGACAATACCTGCCCCTGCTCATCCAGTACGAAGGTGGCAACGATGGAGCTGTCCTCATGCACCGCACTGAGACGTTGGCGCAACCCGCGCAAGTCAAGCCGGTAGAGATCGTTCACCACGGCCACAGCCAGAATATCCCCCACCTGTATGGCATCCTCCTCGTAGACCTCCAGGAGGTGGGCGCGGTTTGCCCAGAGGGTGTAGCCGGTCAGGAACCCCGAAACCAGCAGCACCAGTATCCCGGTAAAACCGAGAAGTTTGGCACGAATGCCCAGCCTGCTCTGTTCCACGGGCGCAAATGTCGTCACGGCTGATTGCCCAGAATGGCCAGGATGTTGGGGGTCAGCTGCTGCAAGCGGGCCTGGACATCCGGGGGTATCGGGTCGAAGCGGCTGGTTTTTTCAAATTTTTGCAAAACCTGTTTGCCTGTCTCGTCCTGATCCATACCCAGCAGGGTTTGTGTCAACGCCTGGAGCACCGGCTCAGGGAGATCCCCCCGCACATTGACCACATGGCGAGGAATGGGAAATGTTTCATGAAGGACGCGCAGCTTGTCCCGGTCGCCTTTTGCCTGTTTATCCAACTCTTCCGGGGACATGGCGCCAGCGACCGTCTTGCCCATGATGACCCAGAACAGATTGGTTTCCCGATCGTTGGTGAACAGATAGCCCGTTTTGCCTTCCGGGACTTTGCCCTGCTCTCTGGTCATATCCACCAGGCTCAAACCCGCCTGTTCCATGACGATGCGTGGCAGCAGATAGCTGCTGGAGGAGAAGGGATCCTTGAAGCCGACCAATTGCCCGGCCAGCTGGGAGAGTTCCTGGATGGGGCTCTCCTTTTTGACAAAAATGACCGCACGGTAGTCGGCCTTGCCCCCCTTCCAGCGGCGCAGAATCATCTTGCTGCCCGCCCATTGATTGACCTGCACCGAGGAGAGGGGGCTTTCGAGAAAAAGATCCACCCGGCCATTTTTTAACATATCGGCCATCTCCCGCATGCTGGCGGCCACCAGCACCTGCCCTTTGCCGATCCCCTGGGGAGCCAACCGTTCGGCCAGATAGTGGGCAAACGGCAAAAAGGTCGGGATCTCTTTGGCGGGATCGCCGGAAATGGAGCCGATGGTCAACGGAACGCCCGCTCCGTGGGCGATGCCTGCCACCAACAACCAACCCGCCAGCAGGAGACGTACAACAGGGGTCAGCATCATCCGACGACAGCCTCCTCAACCTGGTTGCATTGTTGCAAACAATTCACACAGTTTTGCCTAAGGTAGCATCTTTGCGGAGCAACGTCGAGTGTTTTCCCTGGGTGATCGCATGGGAAAGGGTGATGGGGGTCCGGGGAGATGATCTCCCCGTGCGGAGTCCGGAGGCGGAACCTCTGGTATGAAAGCGCGCAGAAACTTCACCCCGCAGGGGGGGGAGACCACGCCAGGGAAGCGTCAAGAATGCCGCATCATGGCCCCGAAGTCACACCTCCAGCCGTTTGAAAAACATGACATGATTCCCTCAAGGCAGGAGGGCAATGCGCAGGATGGCCCCGGAGTCCGCGTTCACGACGGGTCCGCCAGGAGGCTTGCCAAAGTCGGCGCGTCCAGTATCCGAATGCTCCACTCTTCCAGGGTGGACAGATCGGCCTTGGCGATCTTGTCACTGGCCCAGGCAGGCAGGTTGCCGAAGCGGCGTTGCAGTTGGCGGGTCA
>JADGCE010000064.1 GCA_015229095.1 Magnetococcales bacterium
CCAACAGACCAGCCGCCGCCGTGGCACTGGTCGAGGCCAAATCGTGAACCGCTTGCGTATTACTCATAGAGACTCCTTTGCAGCAACAGATGGTTTCCTTGGGTGCGGGACCATGATCTCTCCCCCACCCCTTGCGCCGGGGAGGGTACTCGGGAATGGTTGAGGAGTCCAGCAAAAATAGTGACAAGCGGGTTTCCTCTTGTATTACGGCGCGCCATGGTCCACACTGGTCAGTGATTCTTTTTCCGGAAACAGCGTGCTCAGGGGAGTTGTTTGGATGGATCGTGGCATGCATAGTCTATCGTCAGAGGGTTTTGTGGGGAGCGTCGAGCGTTCCATCCTACTCATCGTCGATGATGAACGGTTCAATCTGACGATTCTCCAGGATCTGCTGGGCGCGGACTATGATATTGTTGTCGCCAAAACGGGTGAACAGGCCCTGCAACGGCTGGCCAGCGAGCCCTCCCCCGATCTGATTTTGCTGGATATCGTCATGCCCGGCATGGATGGCTATGCGGTGCTGGCAGAGCTGCAAGGCAATGCAAAAACCCGGGATATTCCGGTCATCTTTGTCACCAGCATGGATACGGCAACCGACGAGTCGGAGGGGTTGCGCATGGGGGCGGTGGATTATATCAGCAAACCCTTCTCCCCCATGGTGGTCCAGGCCCGGGTCAAAACCCAACTTGCTCTGCAAAGGAGCCTGCGGCGGGAAAAAGCGCAAAATCTGGTGCTATCCAAGCAAAACAAGGAGTTGCAGGAGCTGAATCTGCTCAAAAACAAATTTCTCGGCATGGCCGCCCATGACCTGCGCAATCCCTTGTCTGTGCTCATTGGCATGAGCGACCTGCTCCTGGGCGACCATTTGCCGAAAGAAAATCAGCGGGATTTTTTGACCAGCATCTACCGTACCAGCGAGCAGATGCTGGCTTTGGTCAACGATCTCCTGGATGTGGCCGTCATTGAGAGCGGCCATTTTGTGCTCAACAAACAGCATGGACGCCTGGATCTGTTGCTGCAGGAACGGCTCCGTCTGGCCCAGTTTGCCGCCCAGGGCAAGGGGAGCCGGATTGAACAGGGGGAAACCGGGGAGGTGCTGGCCCTTTTTGATGGAGAACGGTTGGCCCAGGTGATGGATAATCTGCTCTCCAATGCCGTCAAATTTTCTCCCCCAGGCAGCCGGATCCAGGTTGATCTGGCGCAGGAAGAGAGGGAGGTCGTGTTTTCCGTGCTGGACCAGGGGCCAGGAATTCCCGAATCGGAGCAGCAGCGGTTATTTGCACATTTTCAAAGATTAAGCAATCAGCCCACGGGGGGGGAGAAGAGCACCGGCCTGGGATTGGCCATCAGTCACAAGATTGTCACAGCCCACGGGGGGAGTATCCAGGCCGTTTGCCAACCCGGCGGAGGCAGCCGTTTTATCGTGCGGTTGCCCTCTCCATGAGGAGAACAGATGGCTTGCCTGGAGAGAGAGTCAACCGGTACACTCGGAGAGCCAGACCAGATGCACCAGCTCGGCCACCGACTTGACCTCCATCTTGACCATAATGTTGGCCCGATGCGTCTCCACGGTTTTGGTGCTGAGGCCCAAAAGGGCGGCGATCTCCTTGCTCCGTTTGCCGGTGACCATCCAATCCATGACCACCCGCTCCCGTTCGGAAATTTTTGCCAGTCGCGCGACGGCGCCGTCCCGGAGAATCTGCCGGTTGCGCAGGTGGACAGAGAGGCGGAGCGCCTCCTGGGTGGTATCCAGAAGGTGTTGGTCGTTGAACGGTTTTTCAAGAAAATCAAAGGCGCCCTTGCGCATGGCCCGCACGGCCATGGGCCAGTCCACATAACAAGAGATAAAAATGATGGGAATGACACGGCCTTCGTCCAATAATTTTTCCTGGAGTTCCAGGCCGCTCATACCCGGCATGCGGACATCCAGCAACAGGCAACCGGGTTGCGTGGGGTCAAACTGTTCCAGAAAGGCGTGGGCGGAAGCAAAGGCTTTGACCGTCAAATGCACCGATTCCAGCAGGGAGGGCAGGGAAGCGCGGATGGCATGGTCATCGTCCACGACATAGACGACCGGTTCTGCGGTTGCAGACCCTTGCACCAGCGGTAGTAAAGAGAGGGCATGACATGATTTGATGGATGTCATCTGCCTTTCTGCCATCGTTGACCTCCTGTCGGCTTGGGTGGAGCACACGTTCATCAGAGCCCTGTCATGGGATACGATTGAGCACAGGGGGGTGACCAGAGGGAGCACGCCTCTACCACGGAAGATAATTCCCTTTAGAACACATTGTCAAGTTTTTATGTTGTTAGTGGAACGCCGATTTGTGGATTTTCCGCTAAATAACTTTAATATTTTTTTTAATTTTTTTTAAAAAAAGGTTAATAAAGATTTACATTTTTTGTGCCACGGGATTGCTGTAAGTAAAAATACCGACCATAATAGATAATTATACAATCTTCTGTTGGTCTTCTTTGGGCAACTGCATATCAGTATGGATCCTTGTTTTTTATCGTCTATAAATTCATTTAGTTATTGACAAAAAACGGTTCATACACTACTTTGTCGGTGAAATGAGTGGCCAGTCCCACGGCTCCCAAGGGTGATAGGGCATGAACCACCCTTTTGGAACAACAAAATGAAAGGAAACCAAGATGAAAATACTCATTGTTGACGATAACACAGAACTGCGCATGGTACAAGCCTCCGCACTCGCCCAGTTGGGTTGGCAAAGCGAGCAGGCCGAGCATGGCATGGCGGCTTTGCGCATCTACAAGGCGAAACATGCCCAACTGGATGCCATTCTGCTGGACCAGATGATGCCCGACATGGAGGGTTTGCAACTGTTGCCCAAACTGCTGGCAATCAACCCCCAGGCAACGGTCATCATGATGACCGCCCATGCCTCCATTCCCCTGGTCACCGAGTTCATGCGGCAGGGGGGGAGCGGCTTTATCGAAAAGCCCATCACCCATTTTCTCATTTTAAAATTGCGCATCGAGGAGGCCATCCAGCAGGCCGGACACAAGAGGGCGTTGGAAGAGATGCGGATCGCCCAACGAACGATGCAGCAACTCAATCAGGAAAAAGATGCCTTCCTCTCCAACCTGAGCCACGAACTCCGGACCCCTTTGACCGCCATTTTACAATTTGCCGACCTGGCCCGGCGCAAATGGACAGCCGAGCAACCTCTGGAAGCGATGGCCATGCTGGATATGCTCCTGGCCAGCAAGACGCGGCTGTTAAATTTTGTAACCAATATCGAATATTTGGCGCGCCTTCACACCGGACAGCTGCCCTGTCACCCGGTGACCGACCGGCTGATGCCGCTGCTGGAGTCTGTGCTGCAGGAGATGCGACAACGCTCCGCACCACACAATCTGCAGTGGAGCGTGGTGGGGGACCCCTCCCTGCAGGCCCATTTTGATGCGGCCATGCTGCGCACCGCTCTGGTGGAGTTGGCGGACAATGCCCGGCAATTTTCCCCCGAAGGAGGGCGCATCGATTTTGTGGTCACCGAATCCGAGAGCCAGGTCAAACTGGCCATCCTGGATGCCGGTCCTGGCATTCCGGAGGCGGAACTGGAGGCCATCTTTGCCCCGTTTACGGCCAGCAGTCGCACCCGTTCCGACGCAGGAGGGCGGGGGCTGGGGTTGGCGGTTGCCCGAGGGTTGCTGCACTTGCAAGGCGGCACCGTCTGGGCAGCCAACCGGCCAGCCTCCCCCGGCGCCCTCTTTACCGTGCTGTTGGCCAAAGAGGGATAGGAAGCGGCGCAACGCTCAATCGTTCACACGTTTTAAACGCACCCGCACGGCCTCCTCCTGCTCCATCTCTTCCATGTGCAGCTCCATCGCATGGATGCCTTGTTCCAACTCGGGCAGCAGGACATTCTCCAGGGCACGTGCCCGGCGTTCCGTGCGTTTGTATTCGGCCAGCAGACGCTGCACATTGCCGGAGAGGGCGGCCAGTTCGGCACTGATGCGCACCAGATGGGCAAAGGTTTGCTGCAGGAGACGGCTTTCCGGGGAGCGGTTCAGGGCCTCTCCCGCCGAACCCTCCCCCTGGCCGGGGGGCAGGCTGACCGCATCCAGGAGTACGACCCCGAAAAAATGGCGCACTTCCCGCTGGATGACGACCTCTTCGTCCGCCGCTGCCGCCTGCACCTGCAGCCCCTGCAAACCATGGCGACTCAGGGCCTGGCGCAGAGAGAGCACCGCCTCCTGCTGCATCTGAAGCCACTGGGTGCGCACCCGTCGATAGTGTTCAAACTGGCGGGCCATCTCGGCGGCCAGCAACAACCGTTTTTCATCCAGGAAGCGAAACCCCTCCCCCATGACCTGACGTTCTTCCCGTGCCCTCAACAGGGCACTGCGGGTGGGAGCGTTTTCCATCATGCCGACTCCGCATCGGCAACCCGGTAGGCAGCGATTTGCGCATCACTGAGCCGGGAGAGCTCAGTCAAGGGTAACTGGCGCAACAGGGCCCACCCCACCGCCATGCTCTCCTCCAGGCTGCGTGGTCGCTCCTGGTGGATAAACTGCGTCTCAAACTGCTGACCGAAGCGGAGCATGCAGCGATCTTCCGGGGTCAGGCCGTCACTGCCCACCACATTGGCCAGCAGGCGTACCTGGGTGGCGCGGGCATAGGAGGCATAGAGTTGATTGGCCAGGGCCGGATGATCGGCATGGGTAAACCCTGCGCCGATGCCATCCTTCATGAGGCGCGACAGACTGGGCAAAAGGCCGACCGGTGGATAGATCCCCTCCCTGTCCAGGCTGCGATTGAGGGTGATTTGCCCCTCGGTGATATAACCGGTCAAATCGGGAATGGGGTGGCTGATATCGTCGGAGGGCATGGTGAGAATCGGCAACTGGGTCAGGGTGCCGGGTTTGTCCTGCAAGCTGCCGGCCCGCTCGTACAGGGTAGCCAGATCGGAATACATATAGCCCGGATAGCCTTTGCGACCGGGAATCTCCCCATGGCTGGCGGATACTTCGCGCAAGGCTTCGCAATAGTTTGTAAAATCTGTCATGATCACCAGGACGTGCCGCCCTTCGACAAAGGCCAGATATTCGGCGGCTGTCAGGGCGAAACGGGGAGCCAGCAGACGCTGGGTGCTGGAATCCGACGCCAGGTTGAGAAAAAGGGCTGTGCGCCCCAAAGCGCCACTCTCCTCCAGGGTACGGCGAAAAAATTCAGCGGTCTCAAAAGGCACGCCGATCCCGGCAAAGACAATGGCAAACGGGGTGGCCGAATCGGCACTGTTCAAGAGACGGGCGTGCAGGGCGATCTCGATGGCCAGACGGTTGTGCGGCAAGCCCCCTCCGGAAAAAATGGGCAATTTTTGGCCCCGTACCAGACTGTTGAGCAGATCGATGCTGGAGATGCCAGTCTCTATAAAATCGGCGGGTTTTTTGCGGCGCATGGGATTGAGAATGGCCCCATCCACCGCCATGCGGCTGCAGGCCGGAATGGGCGGACCCCCATCGGTCACCCGCCCAACCCCATCAAACACCCGGCCCAGGATACCCGGTCCCAGGGAAAAGGAGATGGGTTCACCCAAAAAACGGATGCGGGTCCCCCTCAATCCCAAACCGGTGCCGGATTCCAGAATTTCCACCGTCATGAAATCCTGATCCAGGGCGGCAATCCGACCCAGACGAGGCTGGCCGTCGGGGCCGCTGACCTCGACGGCCTCGTTGAGTCCCACATCGACCCGCCGATGGGCGAACAACAACGGACCATCCACGCGGGTGACGGCGTCGGTCAATGAAAGGGGTGTTCTCATGCAGGTTTCCCAGAGGTTCGGAGGGGGTTTATGGTAAACTCAAGGCCTTTTCCATGCTCTCTTCCAGCGGGGTAAAGAGTGCCAACTCGTCGTCACCAATCTCTTCCCCCATGCGCTGCAAGCGACGCAGGATGGGCAGGCCCTGAATCTGCTCCACCGTCATGCCATTGGCCATGGCCTGCTCGGCCAATTCCATAAAACGATCCAACAGACCCATCATACGGTTTTGTTTTTGTGGCGAAGCCGAACGATCCTTGCTGGCAAAGGCCGATTGCCGCAAAAAGGCCTCATTGAGCAGACCCGCCACCAGCAACGTCAACTGCTGCCGGGGCGGCATGGCCTCTTTGCCCAGAATCATGGCCATGCGCTCCAACCGCGCCTGCTCCTCCAGAATGGTCAAAAAACGACGCCGCTGCTTTCCCCAGTTGGGATTGCCCCGGGCATGCCACCAACTGGCCAACAGATCCGCATCCTCCGAATAGGAGGTCAGGGGATCGACGGCCGGATAAAAACGGGCATGGGCCCGCTTGCGATCCAGGGCCCAAAAATTGCGCACATACCGTTTGGTATGGGTGGTCACCGGTTCGGAAAAATCGCTGGAGGGGGGACTGACCGCCCCGATGATGGTCACCGAACCGCCCTTGCCCGCAAGGGTTTGCACCCGTGCCGCCCGTTCATAAAAATCGGCCAGCCGGGTGCTGAGATAGGCGGGATAGCCCCCTTCCCCCGGCAACTCTCCCAACCGCCCCGACACCTCCCGCAACGCCTCCGCCCAGCGACTGGTGGAGTCAGCCATCACGGCCACATGCAGACCTTGATCCCGAAAATATTCGGCCACCGTGACCCCGGTATAGATGCTGGCCTCCCGGGCTGCCACCGGCATATTGGAAGTGTTGGCGATGATCACCATGCGCTCCATCAGGGGACGACCGCTGCGGGGATCTTCCAGGTGGGGAAATTCATCCAACACCCCGGCCATCTCGTTGCCCCGCTCGCCACAGCCCAGATAAACGATGACATCGGCATTGCACCATTTGGCAATCGTCTCCAGCAACACGGTCTTGCCGGTGCCAAAACCGCCGGGCACCGTCGCCTTGCCACCACGGGCCACCGGAAAGAGGCAATCCAGAATGCGCTGTCCGGTCAACAGGGGCGGACCGCTCGCCAACCGTTCCGCCACCGGACGGGGCACCCGCACCGGCCACGTGTGACTCATGGCCACCGATCGCTCCTGACCCGTACCATCCCGCAGGATACAGAGGGGCGTCGTTTCGTCATAATGGCCCGCCGGGGCGATCCACACCACCTCCCCGCACCAGGCAGGCGGCACCAGACAGTATTGCCCGACGCGCACCGCATCCGGGCCGTCGGCTGTGACGCTCCTCTCCTGGGCGGCACCGAAGGGCTCGCCCCCTTTGAGAATGCGCCCCTGTGCCACCAAAGGTTGAAAAGGATGGAGCGGTTTGTCCCGGGTGCTTTGGCCGGGGGTGAGAAAATCGCGTTCGGCCCCCCCGGCCAACGGGCGCAGCAGACCGTCAAAGATGTGGCCCAGCAACCCCGGTCCCAGACGCACGGAGAGGGCGTGCCCCTCACCCCGCAACCGATCCCCCGGGCGCAGACCGGTGGTCTCCTCAAACACCTGCACGGTCAACTCCTGACCGCCGCTGGGCGGGTCCGCCTGCAGGCGCACCACCTCCCCTTGCAGACCACGCTCCCCCACCAGAACCGCTTCGTGCATATAAAAATCATCGTGACTGATCGCCCGCAACACCGGGCCACTGATCCAACGAATGGTGGCTTCGCTCATGAATCCTCCTCGTCGTGTGTCAATTGGGCCAGCAGCAGAGCGGTCAGCGTCTGCCGATTGGCCATCATGCCCTGCAAGGTGCCATCCAGCCACGCCCCCTGACAGCCAATGCGCAGACCGGCGGTCAGACGGGCATCCGCCTGCCATTGATCATCGGGATGCCGCGTCGTCCACTCCGTCACCGCCCACTGGGGAGGATGCTGCACGCACCACTCCCCCTGGGGAAACAGGGAGCTGGCCTCCGCCACCAGGGAGGCCACCCAGAGGGCGCGTTGCGCGGGATCGGCCCACCGTTGGGCCACCGCCTCCAGCAACAGGGCCCACCCCTCCTCCAGCAACGCCTGCCGCTGGCGCAGACGGTGTTGACGTCTTTCAGTGGCCTGCCGCGCCTGCAGGTTGGCGGTCGCCGCTGCCCAACGCTCCTCTTCGGCGTGTTGGGCGGTTTTCTCGCGCTGTCGCGCCGCCTCGGTCGCCGCCGCGACCAACTCGGCGGCCTGCTGCTGCGCCTCCTGCACAATCTGCTGACAGGCCTGCTCCTGATGCAGGGCAAGCCGCTGCAGCAGTGCCGCCAACGCCTCCTGATGGTCGCCGCTCACAGGCCGACTCCCAACTGTTTGCGCACCGTTTCTGCCAGATCCGGCATGGGCAGGCTCCCCTGCACATCGGGAACCACGAGCACCAGGGGGGTCACCAGGGTGAACAGCCGCTGCTGCAGGGCGAGGGGCAGGCTCCGGGCAACGGCGACCGTCAGCAGGAGCAGTTGGGTGGGTGGGGCGCAGAGCTGTGTCAACCATTCGGCCTCCTCTCCCGCACCGGGCACCACAACCTGCACGCCAGCCAGCGCCCAACCGGCTCCGCTCAGGGCATCACCGACAAAGAGGATGGCCGCCATCAACCCAACCGGTTCAAAATCAGAATCGAGACGATCAGGCCGTAAATGGCGATCCCTTCGGCCAATCCCACCAGAATGAGCATGCGGCCCAGCAATTCCGGTTTTTCCGTGATGGCGCCGATGGCGGCAGCGGCCACGTGGGCCACGGCAAATCCGGCGCCCAGGGAGGAGAGGCCGGTGGCCAGGGCGGCGGCCAGATAGCCCATACCCTGGCCGTCGTTGGCGGAGAGTGTACGGGTGAGAGGTTCATTGGCCCAGACGGTTCCACCCAAAAACAGCACGGCGGTGGCCAGAAAACCGGCAAACAGGGTCAAGACAAGGGCGATTTTGGCACGTAGCGACATGACGCACTCCTTCAAGCAGGCCAGAGAAACATCCATTCCCGCCCGGACGGGCATTCAAACAGGTCGGGCTCCCGGAGGGTTGGCAGGCTGAAACAACCATCCGGGTGGCGCGGGCAATGGCCGAAAAGGGCGCCCGACCCCTTGCAGAAAACGGACAAAAAATTCAAACAACAGCAGTCGGGTGGTCTGTACGGAGACCACCAACCCCTCCAGGACAATGATCAACAGGTTGCCCAGCAGCAGGATCAAAAAAGCGGCCCAGGCCTGCTGCGGCAAACCGGCCAGGGTGACAATGGCCTGGGACAATCCGGCGTGGGCCAGGGCGAAGGCACCCACCCGGGCGAAAGAGAGGGTGTTGACCGCCAGTTGCAGAGAAACTTCCACCAGATGAGCCAACCTGCCCAGCAGGGTGAGGAGGGAGTCCCCCGCCAACCGGTTGCCCAGCAGAAACCAGGCGAGGGCAGCGGCGGCCAGAGTCCAGCCCAGGGGATGCAGCAACCCCCCCACCAAACTCAGATAGAACAGCAGGACAGCCGCCTTGCGCAACCACCATTCGGAGAGTTTTCCCTGCCAGTAGTGGCTGATCCCCTCCAGCACCATCCCGGTCAGCAGCAGCACAATCCCCAACAGGATGGGGTAACCCAGTACCGCCAGAGGGTGCTGGGTGGGATGCAACCAGAGGGGAGTCAGGAGATCTTCCCGACAAAACAGGCTGCCGAACAGCAGACCAAACAGGGTGGAGGAGAGCCCGCCGGTGATCAGCAGCCAGGGCACAACCGAGTCCCGCACCCCCTTGGCAAAGAGATGCAACCCCCAGCCACCGAGTGCCAACAACACCCCTTGCCCCACATCGCCAAACATATAACCAAACAGCAGGGGGGCAATAAAGGCGAGCAGCGGGCTGGGATCCACCTCGTGGCGGCCTGGCATGCCCAACAGGCGGGCAAAGAGCTCGAAGGGTTTCACCCACCAGGGATTGACCAGCACAACAGGCGGGGAACTGCCGGAGGGATGGGTCGAAAGATCCAGCAGGGCGTGGAGATGGGCACCCTGCAGTTGGCGATTGAGACGGCTTTCATCGGCCTGATCGGTCCAACCGGAGAGGCGCAGCAGCCAGGAGCCCGATCGTACCCGCTGGATGGCGGCAAAAAACCAGTGCAGATAGGCCACCGCCTGCAAATGGCGGGCAAGATCGTGACGGCGATAGATGAGGGCCAGGGCCTGATGCAGGCGCTGCACCTTTTCGGTACTGTTGAGCAGCCGGCTTTGGATTTCCGGCAGCACCTCACGGGCCGCACCCTGTGGCCAATAGGGTATGGAGAGGGCACGCCCTTTGGCGGTGGCCACCGCCTCCAGCAGAGTCCCCATCTCCTCCGGGTCCGCCACGGCGAGCAAAAAGGCGTGGTGATCTCCCGTGATCGGACAGAGGATGGGACGGATGGGGGCAGAGAGGGGCGGCAAAGGCTCCGGCAGCACAAACAGCTCTGCCCGGAGCCATCTCCGGTCGCTGTTGGCCAGGGCAGAGAGATCCCAATCGGCCGCCTGGCTGCTGAGATGGTGCGCCAGCTCTGCATACAGGGAGAGTTCGCTGTTGCGGACCTTCTCCTCCTCCAGTCGTTGGATAATCCCTTCTGCCTCATCCCGCCACCGTTCCAATGCGGCCAAAGCGGCGGCCAACACCTGTTGCGGGCTCTCCTGGAGGGCATCCTGTTTATCCACGGAAAGTGGCTGCACCGCGTGGTCAGCCGGCCAAAAAGCCTGATATTGACTGGCAAGCTGCTGAAAATTTTCGAGATATTCCGCGACTTCACCGGAGAGCAGGTTTTGAGTGTCCTCCTCTTGTGTCTCCAGTTCAATGCCCTGTTGGGTGGCCAGCAGGGCCAAGGCCTGCGGCAAATCCTCGCGCGTAACCAGCAGCTGGAAACCATGGGCCATCTGGGGACGAAACATCAGACAGACTCCCCTGCGTGGTCGGGAAAGAGGGCCCTCAGCAGCAAACCGCCCCGCAAGCGTTCAAAATCCATGGCCATCAGGGCCAGATGGATAAAAATCGCCGCAGGCTGGCCGATATGCCGACGGAACAGGGTGCGCAGTCGCTGCTGCAACTGCTGGCGCGCCTGCCGGGCAGCGTCGGCGTCGGGCAGGGTTGGGAAGGCACGGGCATGGTTTTGCAACATGTCGGATAAAGCTCCCAGTGCATCCGCCCATTGGCCCCGTCGGACCGGCCACAGCAAAATCCACTGGTCGAGCCAGGCGGTCAGCAGGGGGGTGCCGGCACGCCACCTCTCTTCCAGTCGGGCCATCTCCGGGGTGGGGGACAGGAGAACCGCAGCGGGCAGGATCTCTTTCTGCCAGTGCCGTTGCCAGAGGGGCAACTGCCACAACAGATGGCTCCAGAGGATGGCCGGACGCCACTCCGGGGGCGACCAACTGGCCACCTGAACGACGCTGTGCCGCAGGGCATCGGCCAGACGTTGCTCCAGCAGCGGGGCATCGTCCAGGTCGCCGATGGCCTGAAGCCAGGAGGAGAGGGATGTCTCCCGGGCATTTTTCAGAAAGAGTCCATAGGAAACAACCATTTCTAATCGACGCCAGCCGTTTTCATCCAGGCGTTGCCCGTGGTGAAACTGCAGGCGGCTCTGCAAAGAGGCGAAGGCCGGGGTCACGGGGATGGCCCGTTCGAGGGGGATGGCGTCGGCATGGCCTGCCGATCTCCGGTCAGCCAGGCGGCCAGGCGGGCGACGGGAAGATGCAAAAGCTCCGTCGGGCTTTTCTCCCCGACAGGGCGGTGCCGATGGGCAGTGGCCTGCGCCGCCTCTTCCTGTTTGCGAATGCGTTTATTGCAGGCTTTGTGCAGGTCGCTGATGCGCTGATCCGCCTGGGCGGCGATTGCACTGGCCTGGCGACGCGCCTCGTCCAGGATCTCCTCCGCCTGCTGGCGGCAGGCCGCCACGGCCTGCACCGCCTGACTTTCAGCAGCCAAGGCCGCCTGGATGGCGGCGGCGGCCGACAATCCCGTCATGGTAGCGTTCCCCGCCTCTCTGGCCATTGTTTCACCCATCTTCCGCACGATCATGCCGACGACACCCACCGACAGGGTCATGGTAGCCTGTTCTGGCAAACGGGTAAACAAAAAAATGGACAGCCACCACACCTGCCGGCGCACCCGGTGCGGAGCACAAAAAAAACCTCTTGAATTTTCTGGTTGGAATTGCAACAGTGAACGGGCGGGAGAGCCCCGTGCGGACCCTTTCAACCCAGGGAGTCGACGCGCCCATGCCGACGGTAGACCAGAACACCCCCGTGACCTTGCTGCAACGACTGAACACAAAACAGATCATCGCATTGAGCACCTCGCAGTTGGCCGCTTTTACCACGGCACAAATCGCAGGGCTGTCGGCATCGCAGATAGGGGCGCTAACCCCCGGGCAGATCCGGGCGTTGAGCAGCGGACAGGTGGGCAGTTTGGGTACGGCGCAGATCAAGGCCCTGACCCTGACGGATGTGGCGGCGTTGACCACAAACCAGCTCCAGGCACTCACCCTCACACAGGTGGCGGCATTGAGCGCGACGCAAATCGGTGCCCTGACGGCGGCACAGTTCGCCGGCATGGGCTCCACGCAGGTGGGCGGCCTCTCCACCGCACAAATCGGGGCACTGACCACCGGACAGATCGCCGGCATGCCATCCACCCGCATCGGTGCGCTGACGGTGACTCACATCAAGGCGCTCTCCGTCACGCAGGTGGCGGCATGGACAGCCGCGCAGATCAACGGCTTGACCTCCACGCAAATGGTCGTCTTGACGACCGCCCAGATGGCCGCCCTGACGGCCACCCACATCCGGGCGCTGAACAACACGCAAATCGGTACACTGACCGCTTCACAAATCAAGGGGCTGACGATCACGCAGGTCGGTGGTTGGACAGCAACGCAGATCCGGATGTTTTCGACGACACAGGTGACCCTCCTGACCACCGATCAGCTCCGGGCGTTGACCATCGCCCAGATCGGTGGACTGACAGAGACGGAGGTCCGGGCATTGTCCACCTCGCAAATACGGGGGTTGACAGCCGCCCAGATCACCGCGCTGACCGCCACGCAAGAAGGCGCGTTGAACAGCAGCCAGATCAGGGCCCTCAGCCGCACACAGGCCACCGCTTTGAGTGTCTCACAAATCCGGGCATTGACAGCGGCACAGGTGGTTGGCCTGGAGACCAGCCTGTTCGATGGGTTTTCACCGAGTCAAATCACCGCCCTTGCCGCCCAGGCAAGCGCGCTGACCGCTGCCCAACAAACAGCCTATCTCTCTGCGGGTGGCCTCCCCGCCACCTTCCCCGATGTTGCCAGTGTGCAAAAGCTGAACAGCAAGCAGATCGCCGCATTGGGAACATCGCAACTGAGCCGGCTGAGCACGGCACAGATTGCGGGGCTGAGCACAGCGCAGATTGGCCTGTTGACCCCTCTCCAAATCCGGGCGTTGAGCGAGACACAGACAGGCAGTTTGAGCACGGCCCAGATCAAGGCCCTGACCCTGACGGATGTGGCGGCATTGACCACACGCCAGTTCCAGACCCTGACCACCACCCAAATGGCGGCATTGACCCCGACACAGGTCGGCACTCTGACCGCAGCGCAACTCGCCAGCATGAGCACGGCGCAAATCGCCACCCTCTCCACCGCACAGATCGGGGCACTGACCACCCGACAGATTGCCGGCATGCCATCCACCGGGATCGGCGCGTTGACCATGACGCAGATGAAGGGACTCTCCGTCACACAGGTGACAGCATGGACGGCGGCCCAGATCAGCAGCCTGACCGCCACGCAGATCGCCGCACTGACCACCGCGCAGGCAGGCGCCCTGACGACAACGCAGATCCGGGCCTTGATGGCGACACAGGTGGGGGCGCTGAGCAGCAGCCAGTTCAAGGGGCTGACGATCACCCAGGTGGGGGGGTTGACAGCGACACAGCTCCGGGCGCTGTCGACAACCCAGGTGACCCTGCTGAGCACGGATCAGATCCGGGCATTGACGGCGGCGCAGATGGGCGGTCTGACGGCGACGGAGATCGGGGTTCTCTCCTCATCCCAGATGAAAGGGTTGACGGCCGCGCAGATCGCTGCCCTGACCACCACCCAGGAGGGGGCGCTGAGTGCCACGCAGATCAGGGCCCTCAGCAAAACGCAGATCGGCATATTGAGCGCCGTACAAATCCGGACATTGACAACCCTGCAAGTGACCGGTCTGGATGCGGGTGTGTTTGACACCTTCACCCCGGCGCAGATCGCCGCATTCTCGGACGCCCAGGTCACCGCCCTCACCTCTGCCCAAAGAAGCGCCTACCATGCAAGCGGCGGGCTGTATGGGGTGGGATTGTAGTGGCCCGACCAACCTGACTGGACAGCTCAAGTGGCGGGTGGTCTCTTCTCTGGAATCCGGGGATTGTGCGCCCATTTCCCCATCGGCCACCAGTTGATTGATATATGTCCCCTGATTTGTTCCTGATTTTCAGCGACTCAAACGCATCTCGTCCGGCCAATGCGGCGGAGAACAACGCCAATCCCCAGCGACTCAAACGCAGCTCGTCCGAGCAACGCGACTGGTATCAGTGCGGCGGCCACCAGCGACACGAACACACAGTATCCAATCAATGCGATGGGGAACAACGCCAGCACGCAGACCAGCGACTCAAACGCATCTCGTCCGTCCGGCACGCCGAGGAACAACGCCAACCACCAGCAACTCAAACGCCTCTCGTCCGTATATGGACCCACCCCGGTTGCAAGAGATTTTTTC
>JADGCE010000065.1 GCA_015229095.1 Magnetococcales bacterium
TGCCGTTTTGGGCCTCTGCCATCAAGCGGGCGGAATAGGTGCCAAGCCCCATTCCCCCCTGTTTGCCAAACGTGGCATATTTTTTAAAAAAATTATCCCGGATCTCCTGGGGTACAACCCCTGCGTTGTGAATGGCAATCGAGGCGCGCCCATTCCGGGAGAGGGATATCTGCACAACGCCCATGTGTTTTGAAGCTTCGATGGCATTTTTGCAGAGATTGGCCAGCATGGTGTAACAGAGTGTGCTGTCTCCATGGACCATGAAGCTCTCCTGTTCCTGCCAGGGATGGCCTTGGATAAAAACTTTTATTTCAACCTGTTTGCCTCTCATCCACCCCTGGCTCTCAGCGCGTATGCGGCGGATGATGGACAACAGGTTGATGGAGTCCAGCGTAACGGCATAGGTGCCCTGTTCGATTTTGATCAGATCCAGAGAGAGTTGAATCATGGCCATGGCCTGGCGCGCCGAATCACGCATCAGTTTCAGGAACTCCTTGAGCTGTTCCTGGGATATCTCCTTTGCGCCCAGCAGAAAATCGGCAGCGCCGATGATGCCATCGATGGGTGATTTCAGGTCGTGACGCACAATGGCATCCACATCTTTGCGCAACCGCTCCAACTCCTGCAGTTCGGCATTCTGCCGCTCCAGTTGCCTGTAGGCATCGCGCATGGCCAGATGGGTGGCCACCCTGGCCAGAACCACCGGTGGGCTGATGGGTTTGGTGATATAATCCACCGCCCCCAGGGCCAACCCTCTGGCCTCGTCCTCGACGGTGGCCATGGCTGTCAGGAAGATGATCGGAATATCCGCCGTCCTGGCGTCGGCTTTCAGGCGTCGGCACACCTCACAACCATCCATGTCGGGCATCCGGATATCCAGCAGGATGAGATCCGGCGGCTTGTCGGAACTGGCCAGGGTGAGGGCCTGGCGACCCGACAGGGTCGCCACCAGGAGATAGTCTCCCAGGACGCCGCGCAATAGATCAATATTTTCTTTGGCATCATCGACGATCAGGATCTTTTTGCGGGTGGGTTCTGTGGTCATGATGGCTCAATCCTTTGCCGGGGATGGGCGCAGCAGGCGGGTGATATGCAGCACGCACTGCCGGGCCGCTTCAAAATGGTACTGGTGGATCGCCTGCTCCATCTCCTGCCACAACAGGGCGGCCTGGCTGGCCTGCAGGTGGGGGCGCAGAGCGGTCAAAACCCCCTCTGTCTCCAGGGAGTGCTCCTCCAGGAGCCCGGCCAGTGCGCCCAACAGGGGCTCGACCGCGCTGCAGTCGACGGCCACCACCGCGCCGGGGGAGGGGGGTGGGGTTTCCGGCAGCGGCTCCATGGCCGCCACCCCATCCAGCAGGCTTTGCAGGGTTGCGGAAAAGGTGGTGGCACAGCGGTGCTTCTGCGAAGCATCCCCATATTGCAAAGCCTGTTCCAGTGCCACGGTGGCCTGATGCAGGGCATCGGCGCCCAGGTTGGCCGCCACGCCCTTGAGCTTGTGCAGCAGACGCGCGGCCTGTTCGATATCCCCCGCCGCCAACGCCCGGTGGATCTCTGCCGTGGTGGGATGATTTTCTTCGTGGAAACGCCGCAGCAGTTGCCGATAGAGGGTTCGGTTGCCGCCGATCCGTTGCACGCCGGTCACACAATCCACCCCAGGCAGCTCCGGCAGGGGTGGCTGTTCCGGGTGTTCCGGGGGGGCCGCCGGGGTGGTGGCCGGTTGTGCGATGACGCCGATCCAACGCAGCAAGGTGGCATAGAGCTTTTCCGGTTGAATGGGCTTGGTCAAATGGGCATTCATGCCCGCCGCCAGGCACTTGTCGCGCTCTTCCTCCGTGGCGTGGGCGGTCATGGCAATGATGGGCAGCTTTTGGAAACGGGCCTCTTGACGCAGGCGGCGCGTGGCCGTCAGGCCATCCATCTCCGGCATTTGCAGATCCATCAAGACGGCATCGTAGGTGGCCTCGTTCAGCATCCGCAACGCCTCCAGGCCGTTGTGGGCACTCTCCACCAGCAGCCCGGCCCGCTGCAAAATTTCTGTCGCCACCTGCTGATTGATCGCGTTATCCTCCACCAGCAAAATCCGTCCACCGCCGATCAGGGCGCGGGTCTCCTGCTCCTCGCTCAAAGCCGTACCCTCCCGGAGCCCCTTTACCTCCTCTCCAAACAGCGTCATGACCGCCTGCCACAGCTTGCCATGGCTGATCGGTTTGTTGAGGAAGAGATCCGCGCCGGCTTCCAGGGCGCGTTGGCGCAGAGATTCCCGGCCAAAGGCGGTCAGCAGGATACATTTTGGCCGGAATGCCGGCGCAGATGTTGCCCCCCGCTCGGCGGATGCCCAGAGCGCGCGTGCCTGGCGGATGGTTTCGATACCATCCATCCCCGGCATTTGCCAGTCCACAATCCACAGGGCATGGGGCTCGTTTGCTGTGCAGGCCGCCTGGAAGGCCGCCAAGGCGGCAGCGCCTGACGGGGCCCCGGTGACCGACAGGCCGAAATCGCGCACAATGGTCGTCGTAATCTCCAAGGCCAGCGGATGGTCATCCACCACCAGGGTTTTTATGCCCTGCCGACGTGCGGGGATCTCCAGGTTTTCACGCTCTCCCTGTTGCAGATGGACAGCCAGGCTGAAATGAAAGGTGCTGCCGACGCCCGGTAGACTCTCTGCCCCTATCCGGCCCCCCATTAACGCCGTCAACCGTTTGCAGATGGCCAATCCCAGCCCGGTGCCTGCATATTTGCGGGTGGATGAGTTGTCGAGTTGGACAAACGGCTCAAACAGCTGTTCTATCTGCGCAGGATCGATACCGATGCCGGTATCCCGCACCGCAAAGTCCAATTGCAGCGTTCCTGGCTGGATCTCTGTTGTTTGGAGGGAGAGTTCCACGCTGCCCTGTTCGGTAAATTTGATGGCGTTCCGGATCAGGTTGACCAACACCTGTTCCATGCGCAGGGAATCGCCGACCAGGCGTCTGTTGCACCCCATGGGCAGGGAAAAGAGCAGTTCAAGGCCCTTGTCCGCCGCCTGTTCGCTGAAAAGATCGCTCAATCGATCGAGCAGATCGGACAGATAAAAGGGGGCGGGTCGCAACCGCATGCGCCCGGCATCCATCTTGGAAAAGTCCAGGATGTCATTGATCAGGGAGAGCAAGGTGTGGGAGGATGAGTTGATTTTTCTCAGATAATCCAGCATTTGTGGTGGCGGATCCGACTGGATGGCCAGGTGACTCAGGCCGATGACGGCATTCATCGGGGTGCGGATTTCGTGACTCATGTTGGCGATAAAGGCGCTTTTTTCCTGAGATGCGGCCTCTGCAGCGCGCAGCGCCTCTGCCAGCCGCTCTGCGGCCTGTTGGCGAAGGTTGGCATCCCTCTGCAAAACGACGACCCATCCCGTGAAAAAAGCGGTCGCCAGCAGAGAGATAATTATAGGCATTAAAATGCGTTCTATATGATCAATATTTTCAAAATAGGATGTTTCGTATTTAATTGTTATCATTTCCCATGGTTTGTCCACTGCTTCTACGGTGTTCTGTGTGGAGAGGGTGGAGGAGTTTTTCGGTTCAGAAACAGCGGGTCGGTTTGTGAAAAAGCCCTCAACATTTGGACGCTTTCTGGAAAGATGAACATGAAACGGCTCTTGATCCTTTTCCTGCAACAAAAAATCGATGCCTGCGGCCTGCAGATTTTTGATGGAATGGTCGATCAAATCGGCGATGGAACAAAAGACCACATAAAATCCATGCAGATGCTGCCGACGCTCTTTCTGCGTCTCCGCCGGCAGGCCGTTGTGGTAAATGGGCAGGACGAGCAACAGCCCCTTGTCCTTTCCGAATGCCCCCTGTTGGTCAAAAACGGCGCTGGCCGCCGCCTGGCCGCTGTCGCGCGCGCGCTCCAACGCATCCAGGAAGAGTGGGTGGGAGGCCAGGTCGAACCCCAACAGGGGGGTGGGTGGTTCCATGTACTGGATGGGAAAATGTGCTTTTCGCCGAGGGGCAGTCTGCAGCGTGCCTGCGTCGGTATACTCGGTGATTTCGAAGCCCGCAACGGCAACGCGGCTCTCATGGGTGCTCTCTTCAAAGGTCTGCCGTTGTTCCCCGGTAATCCAGGGCACCCAGGCCAGCTTCATGTGGGTTGGAATTTTGACGAACGCCTGTTGTGTGAAGGTGTGGAACTCATCCCACTCGACAGATTTTGACGCCAGGTAAAGAGAGCGCAGATCCTGCAAAGAGTCCAACCGCTCCTGGATGCCCTGCTCAATGGCACGACGCCGTTTTTCGGAGTGTTCAAGAAACGTATCCCGGATCCTTGCGTCGACATGGTCGCGTGCCTGGTAGAAGAGCGCGCATGTGAGCAACAACCCGGCGGTTCCCAACCATACGGCCATCCGGTATGCCTGCAACAATGCTTGGATGCGGATGAGGCCACCCTGTAAAAGGCGCATTTTTTCCCTCTCTTTGGTTTCGATGCTTGGTGCTACGGGTTTTCACCGTCTAGGATACAAGGTTTTCTTGTGTAGGATCAAGGATCCCTCTGCTGCTGTCGTGCGCTCTGCCCGGTGTGGCATGGCCGGGTTGTCGATGCCATGCACAGGTGACTTGTCCCTGCTGACATGGTACTCTACCCCTATGGGAGGTGTGGGGGCCGGTTATGCCTCGCGGCCACGGGAGGGCCAAAAAGCCACAATTCGCTGCCATATTGTTGGAGAAAACGATGGAAATTCCGTCTCCCCCTCCGGCCCAATCGGTTGGGGTGGTGCAAACCCAGTTTGTCGAACTGTTCAACACCGGGAAGCGGTTGCTCCTGGACTGTGGTGCCACCCTGGGGCCGGTGCGGGTGGCCTATGAAACCTATGGCCGGCTCAATCCGGAGGCTTCCAACGCCATCCTGCTTTGCCATGCCCTTTCAGGCACGGCCCATGCCGCCGGTCGCCACGACCCGAACGATCCGAAAACGACCGGCTGGTGGGATCTGTGCGTGGGGCCAGGCAAACCTTTTGATACAGACCGTTTTTTTGTGATTTGCAGCAACAATCTGGGGGGCTGCGACGGCACCACCGGCCCCTCCAGCATCGATCCTGCCAGCGAACGTCCCTACGGCTTGACCTTTCCCATGATCACCATCGCCGATATGGCCCGCTTGCAAAAGGCCCTGGTGGACCATCTGGGGGTGCGCCGGTTGCTGGCCGTGGCCGGGGGCTCCATGGGGGGGATGCTCGCCTTGCAGTGGGCCCTGGACTATCCGGACAGCCTGGCAGCGGCCATCATCATCGCCTCCACCCCCCGGTTGTCGGCGCAAAATATCGCCTTCAACGCCGTGGCCCGCCAGGCCATCATGGCCGATCCCCACTTTAACGGCGGCAACTATTATGACAAGGAGCGGCCCCGCAAGGGGCTGGCCCTGGCCCGCATGATGGCCCACATCACCTATCTTTCCGAAAAAGGGTTGCACGACAAATTTGGTCGCCGCCTGCAGGACCGGGAAAAGCTCTCCTTCGGTTTTGAAAACGATTTTGCCGTCGAAAGCTATCTGCACTACCAGGGCTCCTCCTTTGTCAAAAAATTTGATGCCAACACCTACCTGTACATTACCAAGGCAATGGATTATTTTGATCCCTTCCCGGATCCGCGTACCACGGCAGAGCGTCTGGCCGCCGTCACGGCAAAAATGATGGTGATGAGCTTCGATACGGATTGGCGATTTGATACCTCCCGGTCGAAAGAGCTGGTCAAGATACTCAATTGGCACGCCAAAAAAGTGACCTTCGAGGAGTTTCCCTCTCCCCATGGTCATGACGCCTTCTTGCTGTATCAGCCGTTGTACCAGCAATCCTTGGCCTCCTTTCTCAACCGCCTGTATCTGGAGCAGGTCGGGGGATTGGTCGCTGCACCGGTGGAAACCGACGAGAGGGTGGACGGCATTGTCTAGACTGCGTATTGACCAGGCGATTATCGCCAAACTGGTGGATGAGCGCTCCCGCGTCCTGGATCTGGGCTGCGGCGATGGTTTGTTGTTGGAATATCTTTTCCAACACAAACAGGTGCAGGGCTTCGGAGTGGAAATCTCCCACGCCGGGGTGCATGCCTGCATTGCCCGGGGGCTGCCGGTGTATCATGGGGATATCGACCAGGGGCTCTCCGACCATCAGGATGGCTCCTTCGACTATGTGATTCTCTCCCTGACCCTGCAGGCGGTGCGCCGACCCGAATTTGTCCTGCAGGAGATGTTGCGGGTGGGCAAACGGAGTATCGTCTCTTTTCCCAATTTTGGCTATTGGCGCATCCGTACCCGTCTGGCTTTCGGCGGGCGGATGCCCAGGAGCGTGCTGCTGCCGGACTCCTGGTACGAAACCCCCAACGCCCATCTCTGTACCATTCTGGATTTTCAGGATCTGTGCAATACGATGCAGATTCGCATTTTGCGCCAGATTCCCCTGGCAGCCGGCGGGGGACTGCCCAGCGGTCTCATTTCACAGGGGCTCTCCAGATGGCTGGTGCCCCGCTCGGCGGCCAACCTGTTGGCCCCCATCGCTGTCTTTCTTTTGGAAAGGGGAGAACCATGAGCATTGCAATCACGCCGCTTATTACCGAAGAGCAGATCCGCGCCCGGGTGGTGGCCCTGGCGGCGGAGATTGCGCCCCGGTTGCTGCCCGGCACTGTGGTGGTGGCTCTGTTGAAGGGGGCCTTTGTCTTTGCCGCCGACCTGCTGCGGGAGTTGGCGCGCCACAATCTTGACCTGAATCTGGATTTTATGGTCCTCTCCTCCTACGGCAACGACACCCGCAGCAGTGGTCGGGTATTGATCAACCTGGATTGCCAAAAGTTGGTGGAAAACCGGGATGTGCTGCTGCTGGATGACATTCTGGACAGCGGCAACACCCTGACCTTTGCCGTCAACCATATGCGCTTCAAAGGGGCGGAGCGCATCTCCACCTGCGTGCTGCTGGACAAGCCCTCGCGCCGACAGACCTATTTCCAGGCCGATTTTGTCGGCTTCACCATCGAGGATCTCTTTGTGGTGGGCTATGGCATCGATTATGCCGAACGGTTTCGCGAGCTTCCCTTTATCGGCCATCTGACGGAGTAGGATTCTTGTTGCCTTTTGCGGTGCGGGGGGTGTTGTTTGATCTGGATGGCACCCTGGTGGATTCGGCCCCGGATTTGTGGGGCGCCATGAACCATGTCCTGGCTGCGCGGGGTTATCCCCTGTTGGAGCTGCAGCAGGTGCGTCATCTGGTCGGCCATGGCGCCCGTTGTCTGCTGGCCAGGGGATTTTGGGGCGAGGAGGCGGAACCGCCCCTGGCGGACACCGCCTTTGAAGAGGCGGTTGCCCTCTTCCTGGCCTATTATCGGGACCATTTGACCGACAACTCCCTTCCCTATCCCGGTGTGCGGGAGGCTTTGCAGCGGCTTCAGCAGCAGGGTCTGTTCCTGGGGGTGGTGACCAACAAACCGGAAGCCCTGGCCCGGAAGATGCTGGAAGAGCTGCATCTGCGTCCCTTTTTCAGTCAGGTGGTGGGGGGGGACAGTTTGCCGCAACGCAAGCCGGCTGCGGAGCCTTTATTGTATCCTCTGAATCAATGGGGTATTTTGCCCCATCAGGCCCTGATGGTGGGGGATTCCAGTACCGATGTGGAGGCCGCCCGTGCGGCGGGATGTCCGGTCGTGTTGATGAGCCACGGTTACAGCCGTGGTATCGCTGTTCAGCAGCTGCGGGCCGATGCCGTGCTGGACCATTTTGAACAATTGCCCGGTTGTCTGTGTGCGGAGTGACCGGGCAGGAAAAGAGGAACCACGATGACACCATTAAAATTGGGTATTCCCAAGGGCAGCCTGGAACAGTCTACCATCGAGTTGTTTGCCCAGGCGGGTTGGCATATCACCCCGTTTTCCCGCAATTATTTTCCTGCTGTCGACGATCCTGAACTGCGTTGCTCCCTGGTCCGTCCCCAGGAGATGGCCGTTTATGTGGCGGATGGCACTCTGGATCTCGGCCTGACCGGCCTGGATTGGATCCTGGAGCGCAATTGCGAGGAAAAGGTGGTTTCGGTGGCCACCCTGGACTATTCCAAAAGCTCCAATCAACCCTGTCGCTGGGTGTTGGTGGTGCGCAAGGATGCGCCGATCCATACCTTGGCCGACCTGCAGGGCAAGCGGATTGCCACCGAATTGGAACAGGTGACCCGCCGTTATCTGCAGCGCCATGGGGTTCAGGCGGAGGTGATCTTCTCCTGGGGGGCCACGGAGGCCAAGGCGGTGGAAGGATTGGTGGATGCGGTGGTGGAAATCACCGAAACCGGCTCCACCATCCACGCCCATGGTTTGCGCATTGTCGAGGAGGTGATGCAGACCAGCACCCGCCTGATCGCCCATCCGGCGGCCTATGCGGATCCCTGGAAAAGGGCGAAGATCGAGCAGATTTCCCTGTTGTTGACCGCTGCGTTGACAGCCCGCCACAAGGTGGTTCTGAAGATGAACATTCCGTCGGCGTGTCTGGCGGATCTGCTGGCCTTTTTGCCCAGTTTGCAGTCACCCACCGTCAGCCATCTGACCGACCCGGCCTGGTCGGCGGTGGAGACGGTGGTGGATCGTCGGGAGGTCAGAAACCTGATTCCCCGTCTGAAAGGGGTGGGTGCGGTGGGTATCCTGGAGTATGATCTAAAAAAAGTGGTATAACATGACCATATGGTATAGAGTGTTCCCGCTTTCTGCTGTGGAGAGTGGTCGCTCCCCTTCCCTGGGGGAGGCGTTGACCCCCCTCCCCCAGGTGGCCTTTCCCCTCTTTTCCTAATAATCTTTTACTATTAAGGGTCCAGGGGGATTATCCCCCTGGTGGGGTCCAGGGGCAAAGCCCCTGGTGGGGTCGGGGGCAAGGCCCCCCGCTGTGACCCAAACGATGCTCAAAGCGGCTGGATGACGTTCCGGTGTTTTTTTCAGGCAGAACAAGGTGGGTGGCCATGTGGGAATTGCCCGTGTTGGGTGTGGTCGTGCTCTTTGCCTTTGCGGGGGTGCTGCAGCTCTCCATGGGGCAGATGGCGCGTTTTTTTGACAAGCAGGCCCCTCTTCCGCCGACCTGCAGCGACCAGGAGGATCGGGAGGAGGAACAGGTAGCCGCCGTTGTCGCTGCTGTCCACAGGTATCGCTCCCGCTGACTGCGCGGAGTACCGTCAACCCGCTGTTTGCCCGTTGCACGATGAGGTTCTGAATGACAGTAAAAAAACCCCTTGGGATCACGGAGTTGGTGTTGCGGGACGCGCACCAGTCCCTGTTGGCGACCCGGATGCGTATCGACGATATGCTGCCCATTGCGGCCCAGTTGGATCAGGTGGGTTATTGGTCGCTGGAGACCTGGGGCGGCGCCACCTTCGATGCCTGCATCCGCTTTTTGGGGGAGGATCCCTGGGAGCGGTTGCGCCGTCTGAAGGCCGCCATGCCCCGCACCCCCATGCAGATGCTGTTCCGGGGGCAAAACATTTTGGGCTACCGCCACTATGCCGACGATGTGGTGGAAAAGTTTGTGGAACGGGCCGCCTTGCACGGCATCGATGTCTTTCGCATCTTTGACGCGATGAACGATGTGCGCAATCTGCAGACGGCGATCAAGGCCACCCTGAAGGTGGGCAAACATGCCCAGGGCACCCTCTCCTATACCCTCAGTCCGGTCCACTCCCTGGAGTATTGGCTGGATATGGGCAAACGGTTGGAGGAGATGGGGTGTCACTCCGTTTGCATCAAGGATATGGCCGGACTGTTGAAGCCCTCGGTGGCCTTCGAGCTGGTCTCCCGCCTGAAAGAGAGCCTGACGCTGCCCATCGCCCTCCATTGCCATGCCACCACCGGTCTCTCCACGGCCACCATTCTCAAGGCGGTGGAGGCGGGCCTGGATCTGGCGGATACCTCCGTCTCCTCCATGAGCATGACCACCTGCCACTCGGCCACGGAGTCGGTGGTGGCCATGTTGCAGGAGCAGGAACGGGATACCGGCCTCGATCTGCAACGCCTGGAGGGGATTGCCGGCTATTTTCGTGATATCCGTAAAAAATACCATACTTTTGAGGGGGAGTTGCGGGGTGTGGATGCCCGCATCCTGCTGGCCCAGGTGCCGGGGGGGATGCTTTCCAACATGGAGAGCCAGCTCAAGGCCCAGGGGGTGATGCACAAAATGGATGCCGTGTTGGCGGAAATTCCATCGGTGCGCCAGGATTTGGGCTATCTGCCCCTGGTGACCCCCACCTCCCAGATTGTCGGCACCCAGGCGGTGCTCAACGTGGTGCTGGGGGAGCGCTACAAGACGATTGCCAAGGAGACCCAGGCCATCCTGCGGGGCGAGTATGGGGCCACCCCCGCCCCGGTCAGTGCGGCGTTGCAGGCGCGGGTGTTGAAAGAGGGGGAGTCGCCCATCACCTGTCGTCCTGCCGACCTGTTGCCCCCGGAGTTGGAGCGGTTGACCGCCGAATTGCAAAAGAGCGCGGCGGAAGGCTCCATCCGGTTGGCCGAACCGCTGATCGATGATGTGTTGACCTATGCCCTCTTTGCGCAGGTGGGATTGAAATTTCTCGCCAATCGGGGCAATCCCGGCGCTTTTGAGCCGCTGCCGACGCTGCCCCAGTCTGCCCCGGCCGCATCACCGAAAGCTGCCCCGCCGCCTCCCTCTGCCCCGGCCCCGTCGCCGACCGCTCCGGGGCAGGCCGTGGTGGAGCACTATCGTGTGGTTGTCAATGGCCGTACCTATCAGGTGGAGGTGGGACCCGCTGGCATCCAGGTGGTGGCGGCTGCCCCGGCCCCTGCCGATGTGGCGGCCCCCGCGCCGGCGGGCAAGGAGCCGACCCTGCAGGAGGTGCCTGCCCCCCTCACCGGCACGATTACCAAAATTTTGTTGAAACCCCATGATACGGTGCCTTTGGAGGGGGTGGTCATGCTGATGGAGGCGATGAAGATGGAGACGGAGATCCGTGCCCCCCAGGCGGGTACGCTGGTGGCCATACCGGTGCAGGTGGGGGATAGCGTGCAGACCGGTGATACCCTGTTTGTGCTGTCATGAGCCCTCCGCCCGCCCTGGAGAGCTGGGCACTCTTCTGGCACAGCACCGGCCTTGCCCAACTCGGTGGGGCAAGCGCCCTCATGCCGCTGCTGGCGGGGGTGCTCCTGATCCTGGTTTTTGTGCGGGAATTTGAGCCTGTTTTTTTGCTTTCCCTGGGATTTGCGGCCCTGCTGGTTGCCCTGCCCGGTTCCGGTCTGGGTGAACCGGGTGGCCTGCTCTACCTCCTGTATGAAGGGGGCGTGCGGAGTGGCGTGTTGCCGGGCCTGTTCTTCCTGGGCCTGGGGCTGTTGGCCGATTTTACCCCCCTGATCGCCCTGCCTGCCCTGCTGTATGTGGGGGTTGCGGCGCAACTGGGCGTTTTTGTTACCCTGTGGCTGCTGGGCAGCCTGAATGGCCTCCTGGGATGGAACCTGGCCTGGGCGGATGTGGGGGTGGCGGCTCTGCTGGGGGGAGCCAACCTGCCCAGCCTGCTCTTCAGCACAGACCGCCTGGCGCCTCACCTGCTGGGCCCGGCGCTGCTGGCACTCTACGCAGGGGTGGCCCTCCTGCCCCGGTTGCAGCCGCCGCTCCTGCGCCTGTTGACCACGGCGGAAGAGCGGCGGGTGGTGATGGAGAGTCCCCGCGCCGTGTCGGTGGGGGAGCGGCTGCTCTTCGCCCTGCTGCTGCTGCTGCTGGGCCTGCTGCTCTTTCCTGCCATCGCGCCCCTGTTGGCCCTGTTGGTGTTGGGCAACATGCTGCGGGAGTCCGCCCTCCTGGATCGCCTGCTGACGGGGCACAGCGCCACCCTGCCGGTGCGTCTGTTGCCTCTCGCCTCTCTTCTGCTGGGGTTGGCTGTGGGGGGACGGTTGACGGTCGGGCGGCTCTTTTCCCCGGAGAGCCTGCTGTTGCTCGGTTGTGTCGTGCTGGCTTTTGCCGTCGGCACGGCGAGTGGTGTGGGAATGGGAAAATGGCTCCGCCGACAGGGATTCGCCTCTCTGAATCCCCTGTTGGGGGGAGCCGGGTTGGCTGTTCTCCCTTTGACGGCCCGTTTGGCGGTTGCGGAGGCCGATGCAGAGGGAGAGGGAAGCCGGTTGCTCCCTTATGCCATGGCCACCAACTGGGCCGGGGTGGTCGGTTCCGTCGCTGCTGCGGGCATACTCCTGGCGGTATTGGGCGGTAAATGATATCCTGCCACACATGAGAACGGCGTTTTTGGTGTCGGATGGGGATGTGCCGACAAACGGGGAGAGAGGCGTACAGCCGGGACCGCATGCGGGTTGGCTGAATGCCGGTGTTCCTTAATAACGTTTTGAGCGAGGTTTTTATATGGAAATCAAGTTGGAAGGTCGTCAAGTGGAGTTGGGGGATGAGTTGTGCGAGCGCATCCGCAGCCGTCTGGAAAATTTGGATGAGCGATTTGGTCCGATTACCCATGCCCGGATCAGTGTGGAACGGAGCGTGCGTAAGATCGAGCAACGGGCCAAGGTGACGGCGGTTGTTCATATTTCCGGATCCACCCTGACGGTCAGCAAGGATTCTCCCACCGTGGTGGCCGCTGTCAACGAAACCCTGGAAACCCTCAGTCTGGAGTTGGCGGAACATATCGAAAAAACAAAAAAGAGCCATCGTTCCTGAGCCAACCCCCCCCTCCCCCGTTCCGGGGGGAGGGGGGGAACGCCGGTTTTTGTGTGTGCAGCGGCTCTCGTGTTCGTTGGGCAGGGCTTTTTGCAGTGGATATAATTACTTTTATTTTTTTATGCTTCCCGCATCTCTTGCCCGGATCTTCTCTAACCTGTTATAATCCATCGTCTTTCTCTTGATCGCCGCGATTTTTTCCAGAAAAATTCCATTGAGTTGCAATAAAATCTTTAAAAAGGCAGCCATTTCAGGCATTGTTGCCGGGGGTGAGTGGGGCGAGGGGTGTGAGGTCGCACTTGGGCAGCAGGACGTGCATTCAAATTGGGAGCGAGGAGATGGGCATGAATCGGGGTAGAGAAAAAGGGGTATGGCGTGTGGCCGTGGCGGTGGCCGCCGGGATGACGATGGCGGTTGCGGTCGCCCAGGCAAACCCAACGGATGCACCGGGGGCAGCCGCTCCTCAGGAGTCGGTCTCCCACGGGGATCACCAACAAAATGGGGCCGCCGCTGTGGCGGGTGAGTCCGGCCAATCCGGCTCCGAAAAGAGGGGGGAGGTGCGTGCACCGTCGATGGTGGGTGCGCCCGGCGGACCGGGCTATCCGGCTGGAATGGGAGGATTTTACGGACCAGGGGGCAGGATGGGTGCGCCCTATGGGCCGGGTTATTATCCGGGTGGCATGAACAGGCCCTATGGGCCGGGTTATTATCCGGGTGGCATGAACAGGCCCTATGGGCCGGGCTATGCGGGTCAGGGTGGTGCGGTGGCTCCCGGCGGCGCGAGCGGGCAGCAGAATGGTGACCGTCTCCAGCAGCAGGGTGCCGGCCATGCTAGGCACGGCGCCTGTCGGGTGTGCAAGGAGCACAAGGGAGGAGAAGCGCGGCAGGGTGGCAAGAGCTGCCACCATCCGGATGCCGGGGCAGCGGCGGGCAAGGGAGAGGGGGTCTGTCCCATGTGCCAGAAGAAGGGATGCCGTGGTTGTGGTCCCCGGAGCATGCCCATGGGGATGCCCATGGCGATAGACCCCACCCTGTTGGGTCCGCATCCCCTGATGGTGGAGCAGACCCTGGCCCGTCTGAAGGAGCGGTTGGCCATCACCCAGGCGCAGGAGGGGGCATGGAAGGGGTATGGAGAGGCGGCAGCGGCCTTGAGCAGTGTTCCGGCGGATAGGGAGCAGCGTGGTGCAGAAGGGGCGGGTCGCTCTGTGTTGGCCCTGGCCGAGGCGCGCACAGAGTTTGTCAGCCAACTGACAGACAAAAGAAAAGCGGTTCTGGCGGCTTTCAAGACCCTGTATGAGCAGTTGACGGATGCGCAGAAGGTGACGATCAACCAGTTTTTTGGTGTTCCTGCCCCATAGTCGCATGGCCTGGGCCGGGGGTAGCCTTGGCTGGGCGGAGTTTGTGTGGGGGGGGCCTTATCGTTTTGGCCATTCCTGGGGGAGGCGGGGAACCGCCTCCCCCAGACCCCCGCCACCCTTTTTTTCAATAGTTTTTTACGATTAGGGGTCAAGGGGGATTATCCCCCTGGTGGGGTCCAGGGGCAACGCCCCTGGTGGGGTCGGGGCAACGCCCCCATCCGTGGCCCAAACGATGATCAAGGC
>JADGCE010000066.1 GCA_015229095.1 Magnetococcales bacterium
ATGAGTTTGGGTCGTACAGGCATGTTATTGAATGGGATCATCGCTCTCCATTCTCCTCTCCCCCCTCTTTCCACGACGAAATGGCGGCTTCGATCACTGTTTCGGGCGAAGCGCACCCTGGTATCCTCTTTTCTTTGACATGGCCGGCCTGTTGGCGTACTGTGACACTGTGGTACGGGTTGTGGTGGGTGCACACAGCAGCCGGCCCGATTCTACCCCATCACGGCGTGTCCGGGCAACAGCATTGCTGTCCATCAGGAGGTCATTGGGAAAAATGAGCAACGTGCCAGAGGGGGATCGTTCCCCGGAGCGGCCCTGCTCCAAAAAACTGAAAACGCTGATCGTCGACGACCATCCGGCGTCTATTCTGTTGTTGCAGGATATGTTGGCGGAGCATTGCGAGTGTTTTGCAGCGACGGGTGGGCCGCAAGCCATCGCCCTGTTCGACCGGGCCATCAAGGAGGCGGAACCCTTTGACATTGTGCTGCTGGACATTGAGATGCCCGGCATGGATGGCATCGAGGTGTTGAAGGTGTTGCGGGAGTCGGAGCGGCACTGGAAAAAGCACAACCTGCTCTTCGGGGAGAGCAAGTTTTCCCGCATCATCATGCAGACCGCCTCCGACAGCCCACAGGATTTTCTGGGGGCCTACCTGGAAGGTCGGTGCAACGGCTATATCAACAAGCCCTTCCACAAGAAAGAACTGTTGGCCAAGATTCTGGCCGAGGGGTGAGTCGAGGGGGCTCCGACAGAACCCGGAGCGGTCATCTGCGGTTCCGTCGGCATTCCCCCTCACGGCGAGAGGGAATGCCGTTTCGCTCAGATCAAATTGTGCTTCTTCAGCTTATCCAGCAACACGTCCTGGGTGACAGGCTTGGTGATATAGCCGTTGCACTTGCCCTTGAAATAGGACTCCACCAAGTGTTTGGGGTCGTCCAGGGAGGTCTGCATGATGACGAAAGAGTAATCTTTCGTATTGAGAGAGGTTCCGTAGACATCCTTTTCCATCCGGCGAATCTCCCTCAGGGCCTCCTGGCCATCCATGTTGGGCATCATGATATCCAACAGGACCAGATCAAACGGCTCCCCCTCCGCCAAATGGGCCTTGAAGAGCGCGACAGCCTCGACGCCATCCTCTGCCATGACGCAGGTGCTGTAGGGCTGCAAAATGTATTTCAGCAACTCCCGGTTGGCGAACTCATCGTCAGCAATCAAAGTTTTCATAGTGGACCCTCGGCAAGATAAAAAAGCCAGCAAAAACCCGTGCCGGCACAGGGTAACGGAGGCGTGCCTATTTGTCAACCAGCCTCAAGAGATTGTCAACCCGGTTATGCAAGGCGTGGGCCATAGACCTGAGTTGGGATAATTCGTTAAAATTTTCGTCTGAAAAAAGATTTTGGCTGGCCAACACTTTGTCTCGGGCCTCCAAAATATAGCGCACATCCCTGGGGGCCCGATCCAGGATGGAGTTGCCTTCGTTCAGGGCCCGCAGTTTGGCGTGGGGCAGGGGTCTCTGTCTGCGTAAATCCAGGCTTAACATATTGATCTTTGTAAGCATTTGCTGTATGCTGTCGCACAGCTCCTTGATCTCCGAAACGGAATGTTTGACGGTGGCCAGGGTGGCTTCTTCGATGGCTTTGGCCCGCTGCGCCGCCTCCTTGGCATCGCTCATCAGTGTGTGGATGCGGTCATAAAATTGGGAGATATCCCCTCCGGTTGCCAACATGCCTGCCAATTCGGGGTTGCCGCTCGCCTGAAACGGCGTGGCGCTGGGAGTGCCGTCGCCGAGGAGATGAGAGACGCAGGCCCCCCACATACTCAAGGACTCCTTTTCAATGGCCCGGAACCGCTCTTTTAATTCCGCTGCGCTCACAATACCCTGAGCCGCATACTGTTCGGGAAAACGGTTGCAAATCTCCTCCAGGGGGTCCAAGGATTCCTGGATGATCGGCAATGTGTTGGTCATGACCTTTTTCAGCATCTTTACAAAATCTGGAATAAAATCATGCAGGGTATCCAGTTCTTCCAACGATTCTTCTGTGGCGGAAGAGATGACAAGCAACCAGTTGCGCCGTGTATGGGGGAATGCGGGGAAGGGATCCCGGAAGGTGCGCTCCAACAGCCAATAGTGCAGCGTGTTGATGTGTTGGGATGAGGGAGAACGGGTTGCGGGCCGGTCGGTTCCACCACTGTGCGCTGCGACGACCGCTGTGGCAGGCGCGCTGCTGACCGCCTTTTGCAGCATCTCTGCCCAGGCCTCTGTGGCGGGTTGTGGGTGCTGCGCAGGACGGGGGAGGGGAAGACGCGCCATCTGGGCGGCCAACCGTTGGCGCACGCCGCGCCACCAGGCCGCCCTCTCCCCCGGTGCGTCGGTTGCGGGCTGAGCCTCCTCTTCCCGGGTGCCACCCGTGGCGATCCACCTCAATTCGGCGGCAAACTGCTCCTTGTCCTGGGTCTGCCCGCTCTCCGTGCTGCGGTAAAACTCCAAAAATGTGCCTTTCTCAATCTGTTGCCAACTCTTTTTTCCGCAAGGGAGACCGGGAAACAGCTTTTTGATCAGCTGAGGGTAACAGCTCTCTTTGTGCGCCAAAAAAAAGCCGATGGCACTGGCCCGTGCATTGTAGCCTGTGGCATAGCGGTTGTGAGGCAGAGCGAAAAGGGCCAGCAGCCAGGCCCGCCGTTGATCCATGGGGGTGTAGTCTCTGCTGTCTTGAACTCTGGGATCAATCTCCTCCAGCACCTTGAAAAACGCATTGCGCACCCCTGTTTCGTTGGGGAAGGTCAGCCCCCGCAAGGCCTGCTGGATGGCCGGGCGATAAAAAAAGCTCTTGGCCAGTTCCACGAAGGCATCTTCCCACTCTTTCATGTAGTTCAGCAACTCGTCGGCCATCTGCCGGTCCAACATGCCCTGCCGTGCGGTGCGACGGCAGAGCAGCAGCCAAGGCAGCCAATCGATGGCAAAGGCGCAAAAAAGAATGGCGACCAACAGGCCGGTGCCCCGCTGCACGCCATACTGGCTGTTCAATGTGTGGGAGAGTTCCGCCAAACTTTTTTGCCCGCCCGGTTGGATGGGACCGAAAGTCAGCGCGCCCAACGGGATATCGGCCGGAGGGGCCACATGGGTGCTGATCCGCACGTCAGAAAGATATTTTTCAAGCGATTTGTCCACTTGCACAAGGAGTTGCAAATGGCTCTCCGACAGGGTGTCCAGCGTCTGTATGATCTGGTCAAACTTTAAACGGTTGTTGATCAGTGCGGACAACAGCTCCTGTATCAGCAGATTCACCTGCCTGTTGTCGAAGGAATAAATGGTATGGATCGTGGAGAGGGAGAGCTCTCCCACCGCCAGGAGGTGCTCTATCTGGGCCAAATTGCGCTGGACGAGGGAGGCGGTTTTGTCCAGATCTTTGGCGTAGAGGTCGGAGAGGGACTGCAGTTTTTGTGCGATGGGTTTATCCAACGGGATGCCTGATCCCCTCAACAATTGGTCCATGTTGCGAGCAAACTGCACGTCGCGGAAAGCGCGGGCCACATCCGTGCTGCCCGGTACAAAACCGCCGTTGACAATAAAATATTTTGCCCAATAACGAGGGCCCTTGCGGGTGTCGGCAACGGGACTCTTGCCGACCAACTCCTCTTCGGGAATGCGGGCAAATAATTCACCCACGCGGTTGACCGCCCCCTGCAACTGGGCGTTGAGGTCATAGAGGGAGTCATGCAAAGCCGGTGGGTCTCCCGGGGAGACCGGGCTGCCCAAGGCGGTATGGACCTGTTGCCGGATGTTCAGCCATTGTCCGGAGAGATCCGCTTTGCTGGAAAAAAGGAGGGCAATGCTGTCATAGTTGGCGACCCCGGAGAAGAGAGCCAGGCAGAAAGCCAACAGCGTCCAGCGGGGCTGTACCAGGAAGGTGGCCCACAGGCCGGAAAAAATTTTTCCCGTTTCAGCAATACCCCGCAAAAGCCTAGCCCGATAATCCAGCACGGCGATGCTGAGCAACAGGCCACCCAGGGTGGCCAGGGTGACATGCAACAGCTCACTCTGCTGGGGCGTAAAATAGGCCCCGAGCCAGGCCGCCATGCTGGAGCCCTGCAGCAGGGTCAACAAGGCCCGGTAACTGGTAAACGCGGAGAGAGCCCACAGCAGCAGGATGACAAGCAGGTTGCCCCACCGCACCAGGCAGCCCAGGCTGGCTGTGAGCTTGTGGGTGATCGGCTCCTCTCTGTTCGCGGGCCCCCAGATGGCGCGCAGGGAGCGGGATGGTCCCATGTTTTCCGGGGCATTGGCCGACAGATCCCCCACCAGGTTTTCAAAGAGCCGCAGGGCACCGTCAACGTTGTGCCGGAAAACCAGTTTGGTCAAGGTGTAGAAAGGGTTGCCCGGCAGCAGAGACTCGTCGCCGCTGCGCAAAGCATCGCGAAACGTCTCCAGATGGAAAGAGACCTGTTGAATACCTTCCGCCTGACCCCGGGCCGCACGCACCTTGTCGGCAATATTGTCAAACTTTTTCTTTTGGTCCCCCAACCGGAGAGAGGCTTGGCCCTCCTGTGCCAGTCGGGCGCGCAGGGCAGCCACGCTGTGCTGAATGTCCTCCATTTCCTGCGCAGCGGGGGTGAAAAAGGCCAAATCCGGTTTGTAGGGGAGTGTATCAACCTGGGAGGCCGACTCCACGCCGGGAAACAGCACAAGAGGAGCCTTTTGGTCCCGCTCTGCTGTAAAAAACCGTTCAACAACCGTTCCGTAGTTCTCCAGGAGTGGGTTTTTGGTTTCTTTGGCCTTTTCCATAGATACAACCTTCAAACACCGTTGGAGTCTCTCCATGTGCCGCGTCCGCTGAACCAGGCACCACCGGACATGCCCACACGGTGCCGTCTGACGGGGGTTGACCTCTCTCAGGTGCAGAGACACCCGCAAGCCGACCCAGCGTATCGGCTTGCGCACGGAATGTCAAGAGCCGACAGTCGATGCCAACCTCTTGTTTTTGAATTGCAATTAATGCATATTAGCCGCCGCCGCGCCCTTATTCCACCTCCCGGCTCTGCCGCTTCCGTTCATGCTCTTTCAGCAGCTTTTTGCGCAAACGAATGGAGTGGGGGGTCACCTCCACCAATTCGTCATTGTTGATGAATTCCAGGGCCTGTTCCAGAGAGAGGCGGATGGGGGGGGTCAGGGTGATGGCTTCATCGGAGCCGGAGGCGCGAATATTGGTCAACTGCTTGCCCCGCAACGGATTGACCACCAGATCATTGTTGCGGTTGTGGATGCTGATGATCATCCCTTCGTAGATGGGGGCGCCGGGGCCGATAAAGTGGCGGCCACGCTCTTGCAGGTTCCAGAGGGCAAAGGCGGTGGCGCGACCCTCCTCCTTGACGATGAGGACGCCGCTTTTGCGTTGCCCCAATCCCGACGGGCAGAGGGGACCGTAATGGTCGAACACATGATACATCAGGCCGGTGCCGGAGGTCAGGGTGCGAAATTCGGTTTGAAAACCGATCAGCCCACGGGCCGGGATGATATAGTCCAGTCGCACCCGCCCCTGGCCGTCCGGCATCATATCCTGCAACTCTCCCCGCCGTTGCCCCAGGGCCTCCATGACGGCCCCTTGATAAGCCTCTTCCACATCGATGGCAAGGCTTTCGTAGGGCTCCTCCTGCTGGCCATCCCGTTCTCGGACAATCACCTCCGGACGGGAGACCCCCAGCTCAAAGCCTTCCCGGCGCATGGATTCGATCAATACCCCCAGATGCAGCTCTCCCCGGCCAGAGACCCGGAATTTGTCGGGATGCTCCGTCTCTTCCACCCGCAGGGCGACATTATGCTCCAGCTCCCGGTAAAGCCGCTCCCGCAGCTGGCGGCTGGTGACAAATTTGCCCTCCTTGCCCGCCAGGGGGCTGTCGTTGACCTGGAACATCATGCTGATGGTGGGCTCATCCACCGCCAGGGAGGGGAGGGCCTCCACCCCCTCCGGATGGCAGAGGGTATCGGAGATCCCCAACTTTTCGACCCCGGTAAAGGCGATGATCTCCCCGGCATGTGCCTCTGGCACCTCCACCCGCTCCAGGCCGAGAAAGCCAAAAATTTGCAGCATGCGGGCCGACCGCTGCCGGTTGTCCGCCCCGATGACGGTGACCAAGCTGTTGCTGCGGATGGAGCCCCGCTTGACCCGGCCAATGCCGATCAACCCTACATAACTGTTATAATCCAGGGCAGAGACCTGCATTTGAAAGGGGCCCTCAGGATCCACCAGGGGCGAATTGACCTCGCGCACGATGGTCTCAAACAGAGGAGTCATGTCGGTGCCCGGGTGCTCCAGTTCCAGGGAGGCATAACCCGCCAGGGCGGAGGCATAGACCACGGGAAAATCCAACTGGGCATCGCTGGCACCCAGTTTATCAAATAATTCAAAGGTTTTATCCAAAACCCAATGGGGCCTGGCACTGGGGCGGTCCACCTTGTTGATCACCACGATGGGGCGGAAGCCCATGTCAAAGGCTTTGCGGGTGACAAAACGGGTTTGCGGCATGGGACCATCCACCGCATCCACCAGCAGCAGGACCGAATCCACCATGGAGAGCACCCGCTCCACCTCGCCGCCAAAATCGGCATGGCCGGGGGTGTCGACAATGTTGATGCGATATTTTCCCCACTGAATGGCCGTGTTTTTGGCCAGAATGGTAATACCCCGTTCCCGTTCCTGATCGTTGGAGTCCATGACTCTCTCCCGGAGCTCCCCCCGCTGGGAGAGGGTTCCGGATTGTTGTAACAGTTTGTCCACCAAAGTGGTTTTGCCATGGTCGACGTGGGCGATGATGGCGATGTTGCGCAGATGCTGAATCAAGAGTCTCTATCCTTATCAACCTGAAATGTCCGACGAGGCCTGCTTGGCCTCTTGCCACAAGGCTTCCAGTTGTGCCAGTGTGGCCGTTTCCACCGACTGACCCTCCTGGTGCAGTCGGATCTCCATGTGGCGAAAGCGGGTTTGAAATTTGCGGGTGGAATGGCGCAGGGCGGTCTCCGGGTTGACCTGTAGATGCCGGGCCAGATTGACCAGGGTGAACAGCAGATCCCCCAACTCCTCCTCCATGGCAGCAGGCGCCTGCTCTTTCGTGGCCGCCGCCAACTCCTCCAACTCTTCCCGCACCTTGACCAGGACGCCGTCGGCATCCGGCCAATCAAAACCCACTTGGCCCATTTTACGTTGCACCTTGGCCGCCCACAACAGGGCGGGCAGGTGGCTGTTGACATCGTCAAACAGGGAGGCGGGAGTGCTCTCCCCATGGGCCGTTTTTTGCTGACTCTTCTCCTGCCGTTTGATCTCCTCCCAACGGGCCGGTACCCCCTGGGCCGTCAGCGGGGGGGATGCGGCGGGGTCGTCGGTCGCCGCAAACACATGGGGGTGACGGCGGGTCATCTTGTCCACCACCCCCCGGACCACCTCGGTCAGGGTGAACGCCCCCTCTTCCTGGGCAATCCGGCTGTAGAAGACAATGTGGAAGAGCAGATCCCCCAGCTCATCCCGCAACCCCTGGGCCTGCCGGCTCTCCACCGCCTCGGCCACCTCATAGGCCTCCTCCAGGGTGTAGGGGACGAGGGTGTGCCAGGTTTGCTGTTTGTCCCATGGGCACCCCGCCGGACCCCGCAGGCGGGCCATCAGCTCCACCAACTCCTGTATGCCGCGCAGCAGGGGATCCTGGGTGTGGGGTGTGGTCATGAAAGCCATCCCATCGACGAGGCCAAAGAGAAGAGTCAAGCCCGACAGTATGGCACGAGGGCTTTGTCGGGTTCAATGGGGAAAAATTTGCCGGTTTTTCGCGCCGGTCGGTTGCGCGCAAAAACCGCCTCGTCACAGGGTAGATTGTGCCGTTGCACGACCGGGCAGGATGCAAAATCTGCCTTGTTTTAATGAATGTTACCGCGCCCTGTCCCGTCTATCTGTTGATAAAAGAATCAAATTCACATGATTTTTTCTGTGGCATGGGTGTTGCTTCCTATTGGGATGTGTTCGGATTTTTTGCAGGAGGTTTTTTCCATGGATAGCGGATTGTTTGCGGCGGTCAACGGGGCTTTGCGTGCAGAGATGCGCCTGGATGTGCTGGCCAACAATCTGGCCAACAGCAGTACAACCGGCTACAAAGAGAGCGAAATCACCTTTGACTCCTACATGACCAAGCCGGGACCGCAGCAGTTTCCCCTGCCGGACGGCAACTTTATGGGATTGCATGGACCCAACAGCATTCCTTTCCCCTTCAGCAATCCGGCAACCAACGCCTACAGCGTCACCTATCCGCGGGCCGACGGCACCCACACCAATCTGGCTCAGGGCGGGGTTGTCAGAACGAACAATCCGCTGGATGTGGCCATGGACGGGCAGGGTTTTTTTGTACTGAATACGCCTGAAGGGCGGCGTTATACGCGGGACGGAGCCTTTACCGTCAACCCCCAGGGAGAGCTGGTCTCCAAAAGCGGCTTTCCCGTCATGGGCAGCGGTGGGGCCGGGTTGACCGTGGGGGATGGTCGCATTGAAATCGGTCCGGATGGCACCATCGCCACCGCCAACGGCACGGTCGGTCGGTTGATGCGGGTGGGTCTGCCGGCAGAGAGTCTGGAAAAAGCCGGTGCCAACCTTTTCAAGGCGCCTGTGGAGAGGGAAATTCCCATGGAGAATGCCCAGGGGGGATTTTTGCAGGGCTTTCTGGAGCAATCCAATGCCAACGTCGTGCGGGGCATGACGCAAATGATCGAAGTCAATCGGGCTTTTGAGGTCTATATGCAGATGATCAAGGCCCTGGATGGTCTGGATGGGCAGGCGGTGCAGATTGGGCGTCTGAACTAGATGGCTCTACTTTAAAACGGATTGCCATGGCCAGTCGGCCATGATGGACTACTGGGGAGAAAGAACCACATGATTCGCTCACTTTGGACAGCCGCCACGGGCATGCAGGCGCAACAGTTGAATATTGACGTGATTTCCAACAATCTGGCCAACGTCAACACCTCTGGATTCAAATATTCGCGGGCCTCGTTTCAGGATTTGCTCTACGCCAATCTGCGCCCCGCAGGCAGTGAAACGGCGCAAACCGGCACGCAAATTCCCGCCGGCATCCAGTTGGGCCATGGTGTCAAGGCGGTGGCCGTCACCAAGGAGTTCACCCAGGGCAGTGCCATCCCCACCAGTGAAGATCCCTTCAACGTCGACCTCTTTATCAGCGGCCAGGGCTTTTTCCAGATCGAAAGACCTGACGGTACGATTGCCTATACCCGCGACGGCCATTTTACCATCAACAAGGATGGGGATATTGTCACGGCGGACGGCTATGGCCTGGTGGGTGGCAAGAGCGTGAAGCAGACCGGGGATCTGGGTGTCATGATCGAATCTTCCGGTGTGGTGAAGAGGATTGATTCCAGCAATTTGCAAACCCAGGTGTCACAGATCGCCCTGGCCAATTTTGTCAATCCTTCCGGCCTGACGGCGATCGGTAACAACCTGTTCATGGAGAGTGTTGCTTCCGGCACCCCCATTACGGGCAATCCCGATGAGGCCAACGGTTTTGGCAGCCTCAAGCAGCATGTGGTGGAGCAGTCCAACGTCAACATGGTCAGCGAAATGGTGGATATGATTGCCACCCAGCGTGCCTACGAAATTGGCACCAAGTCGATCCAAACCGCCGATTCCATGCTGGGTCTTGTGGCCAACCTGAAGCGTTAGTCATGAAACGCCTCCTGGCATGGGGCCTGGGATTGTTATGGGGAGTGGTTTGCGCCGCCGGTTGGGCGCAAACCGTGACCCACAGCACGGTGGAGCAGGTAGTGGAGATGCGGTTGCACGCCCTTCTGGAAGAGCTGGGCACTGGTCTGTTTGTGACCGCTCTCTCCGCGCCCACCGATCTCAAGTTGCCCGACGGAGAGATCTCCTGGGAGTTGGGGGGCGGCCTGGAAGGGTGGCAGGCCGGTCGCCATACCCTGCCCGTCACAGTCTCTGTGGAGGGGGCCAGGGCAGCCAGGATTCAGGTGGCCGTTACCGTGAAACAGCGTGTGCAGGTTCCGGTGCTGTTGCGGGATTATAAACGGGGTGAGCTGGTCGAGGCCGGGGATGTGCAGCTCCGTGAGTGGGAGTTGTCGGCTCCCCTCTCCGGTCGGTTGCGCAATCCTGAGGATGCGGTGGGCAAAGCGGTGAACCGGGATGTGCGCACGGGGCAGGTTCTCCTGGAAAAATGGTTGGAAGAACCGGTGGTGGTCAAGCGGGGGGATCGTGTCCGGGTGACCTTGATCCGGGGGGGGTTGAAGATAGAGACATCCGGGGTGGCGATGCAGCCGGGTCGGATCGGGGAGCATATCTCCCTGCGCAATACCGAGAGCAAGTCGCTGTATGAGGCACAAATTATCGCACCGGGACAGGCGCAGGTGCGCTCCTGGTAAAACGGAAAAAGGGGACAGAGGATGGGTCGACACGATGCGGTTGCGCAGTGCGGGCAGGGTGATGCCGGTCAGAAGGGTTGGGGGGTTGCCATGCTGCTGTTGTTGGCCGTTGCGCTCAGCGGTTGCGGGATGACCCGGGCGGCGGCGCGTCCTCCGGCCCCTATCGCCGTCGTGCAACCGATGCCACCGGAAAATATGTCACCAAGGAAGGGCTCCATCTGGCAGACCTCGGATCGCAATACCCTCTTTCTGGACAATAAAGCCAGAAATGTGGGGGATATTGTCACCGTTCGGATCGTCGAGACCTCCAATGCGAAAAAGCAGGCCAAGACGGATATGACCCGCAGCGGCAACAACTCCTTTGGCTTGACGGGTGTGTTGAGTCCGGCGGGTCTCTTTGGCGCCAAGCTGCCCGGCGATACGGGTGCCGCCCTGAATGGCGGACTGACCAATGGCAACACCTTCGCCGGAGACGGCAAGACGGAGCGCAACAGCCTGCTGAAGGCGGTGGTCTCCTGTGTGGTCACCGAAATTTTGGCCAATGGCAATCTGCGCGTCGAAGGGCGTCAGGATATTACGGTCAATAACGAAAATCAGTTCATCCTCCTCTCCGGGGTGATCCGTCCCGAGGATATTACCCCGCAAAATTCGGTCTCCTCTTCGCAGATGGCGGACGCCCGCATCGAATACAGTGGTGAAGGGGATGTCAATGATCAACAGCGCAGTTCCTGGCTGAGCCGCATCTTTTCCACCGTAAACTGAGTCTGAGTCATGACCCCGATCAAGGCGTTTTCTGTTGTATCCTGTACTCTGGCCCTGCTGGTGCTGGCGGGGGTGGATGTGGCCCATGCCGCCCGTCTGAAAGATGTGGTGGATGTGGAGGGGGTGCGGGGCAATCCGTTGACCGGATTCGGCATGGTGGTGGGTTTGAACGGGACCGGCGATTCCAGCGTCAGCTTTACCGGTCAATCTCTGGCGATGATGCTGGAGCGGATGGGTATTTCCACGGATCCCCAGAAGATCAAAGCCAAAAATATTGCCTCGGTGATGGTGACGGCAACCTTGCCTCCCTTTGCCCGGCAGGGGGGCAAGCTGGACGTGACCATCTCCTCCCTGGGGGATGCCAAAAATCTCCAGGGGGGCACCCTGGTCCTGACCCCATTGAAGGGCGCGGATGGCAAAATCTATGCGGTGGCCCAGGGGGCGGTCTCCATCGGCGGCTTTGCAGCCGAAGGGGTGGCACAGTCGGTGCAGAAAAATCATCCCACCGTGGCCCGCATCGCCGGGGGCGCGACCATCGAACGGGAGGTCAATTTTGAACTGAACCAGGAGTACCAATTGCAATTGGCCCTGCGCAACCCCGATTTTACCACCGCCAACCGGGTGGTCAAATCCATCAACAATCTGTTCGGGGAACCCCTGGCCTCTGCCCGGGATTCCGGCACCATCCAGTTGACCGTCCCGGCCAGCTATCAGGGCAAGGTGGTGGATTTTGTCTCCCGCCTGGAAAATTTGCAGGTGGATCCCGACCAGACGGCCAAGGTGGTGATCAACGAACGCACAGGCACCATCGTCATGGGTGAAAATGTGCGGGTTTCCACCGTCGCTCTGGCCCATGGAGGCCTGAGCATCAAAATTACCGAATCGCCCCAGGTCAGCCAGCCCAACAGTCGCGGTGGCGCGACCACCGTGACGCCCAAGACCACGGTGGATGCCAAGGAGGCGGAGGGTAAAGTGCTGGAGATGGAGGCGGGGGTTACTCTGGGTGAGTTGGTGCGTGGCTTGAACGCCATCGGTGTCACCCCTCGTGACCTCATTGCCATTCTGCAATCCATCAAAGCCGCCGGGGCCCTGCAGGCCGAGTTGGAGGTCATGTGAGCGATATTCCACCTGTTTCAGGATCTGTGCCCGTTCCGCCGACGACCCTTTCCCCCCAGGAAAACAAGCGTCTGCAGGCCACCGCTGCCGAATTTGAGTCCCTGTTCATCAAACAGATGCTGGGTGCCATGCGCAAAACGGTGCCCAAGAGCCAGGGCAATGAGGGGGCATTTCTCAGAGAAAGCGAAGGTGAAAAAATATTCCGTGACTTGCTGGATGGTGAGTATGCTAAAGTGATGAGCCAGAGAAAAAACGGCCTCGGCATGAAGGAGGCTTTGTTGAAGTATCTGGCGAATCAGAGCGGAGCAACAAACCGTGACCCTCAAGCCGAGGTGGCGCGCCTGCAGTCCCAATCCAACACGCTGAACCTGTTCAATCAACAGACCAACAGGGCCTCTGTACCAGGGGGCGGAGAGGAGTAGGGAGGAGCGGCGAGGCCTGCCTAGCGCAGGAAGTAGGGTGGTGCCGGTGCTCTCCGCTTCACACTACTGCCTGAAAAAGGAATCCATCCCGTCATGGTTACCAGGATCAAAAGCGTCACCGTTGGCAAGTTGGGCAGAATTGCCGGACAGCGCGCCCCCAAGAGCGGCACCGATTCTGCTGCAGCGACCTCCTCTGCCGTTCGCAGCGATGATGTGGTCTTCTCTGCGGATGCCCGTGCCATTGGCAGGGCCGATGAGGTGGTCGCCCAGGCGCCCGATGTGAGGATGGAGTTGGTGGGACCGATTCGTGAGGCACTGATGGCAGGGCGCTACCAGGTTTCCAGCCTGGATGTGGCGGACAAAATTTTGCGCCAGGTGCTCATGGACCGCAAAAAGGCGTTGTAACCGAGGGAGAGACCGGCCTTGATCGTCGTTGTTTCGGGTAGTGGGGGGCTTTGCCCCCAACCCCACCAGGGGCGTTGCCCCTGGACCCCACCAGGGGGATAATCCCCCTGGACCCCTGATAACAGTGTTAGAAAAAGGGTAGGGGGGCGGTTCTCTGCCCGATGATCCAGGCCGACCACCCGCATGATGGCAAGTCGGAGTGCATGATGGCCGATTCCGAAAAAACCCTCCTCGATGGGGATCTGGACCAGTTGCGGCAAATATTGGAACCGCTGGAACAGCAGTTTGCCCAGTTGCAGGTGGCCCTGCTCCGGGAGCAGGAGTTGCTGCGCAAGCGCGATGTGGATGGCCTGGAGGCCCTTTCCAGGCAAATTGCCGAGCAGATGAACAAAATTCGTGCCATCGACCAGTTGCGGCAGCGGGTGACCTCGCAGTTGGGCAGGCGGTTGGGCCTGCGCCCGGAGGGGCTGAGTCTGGAGGTGCTGGACAGGGCGTTGGGGGGCAATACCGGGCTGCAGGATCTGCGCAAACGCTTGCGCTACAGCATTCAGAAGGCCGACGCGACCAATCGGGAAAATCAGGCCATTTTCACCGGGGTCTTGGCCGCTACCGAGTCGATACTCTCCGCTTTGCAGGGGGGCACGGCGAGTCCGACGGCCTCCTACAATCGTTTGGGAACCCGGCGGACCAACTCCCGGTTCCATCTGTTGTCCAGGCAGTTGTGATTGTCAAGCCAGTCAGAGTGATATCGGTTTTGCGCGGTGCAGACCGGTTTTGTGTGGGGGAATCGGCATGTTAATTTTGACACGGCGTATCGGTGAGAGTCTGACGATTGGGGAGGAGATTAAAATCACCCTGCTGGGCATCAAAGGCAATCAGGTGCGTATCGGCATCGATGCGCCCCGGGATGTGGAGGTCCATCGGGAGGAAATTTACGACAAAATCAAGCGGGAAACCCGCAAAGCCAACCTGAAAACCTCCGACGCCGTGTTGGAACAGGCCTCCCGCATTCTCTCTGGCAACCAGTAAAGAGGCCGGCA
>JADGCE010000067.1:0-1192 GCA_015229095.1 Magnetococcales bacterium
GGTAGCGTCACCCCGCAAACGCCGACACAACAGCAACGGCCACATTCCCAGGGCTCTGCCCTGGACCCGCCAGGGGGGTGACCCCCCTGGACCCGCAATGGTATGGATTGTTTTTATTTTCTGCGCGGGTCGTGATCAGGGCTCCTCCGCAAACTGCGAATGGGCCAGAAAGGCCCGCAACAAATCCGCCGTGCGGGTCGCATCGGGAGAGTGGTTCAGTTGTTGGCGGAACGAAGCCCCCCCCACCATGCCACGGGTGTGCCAGGCCAAATGTTTTCGCGCCAGTCGATTGCCCAAATAGGGGCCATGAAAGGCGATGATCTGCTCAAAATGGCGGATGATCATCTCGCGCCGCTCTGCCGCGCCCGGAGCGGGCAGCCGCTCCCCCGTGCGCAAATAATGGGCCACCTCGCGAAAAATCCACGGTCTGCCCAAAGATCCCCGGCCAATCATGATGCCATCCACCCCCGCCTGCTGCCACAGTTCTCTGGCCCCCTCCGGGCTGCAGACATCCCCGTTGCCGATCACGGGAATGGTCACCCCCGCCTTGATCGCCCCGATGGCCTGCCAGTCGGCCTGGCCGCTGTAGTGCTGGGCCCGGGTGCGACCATGCACCGTAATGGCGCAAATCCCCACCGACTCGGCCAGACGGGCAATGGCCAGCCCGTTGCGCTGCCCATCATCCCAGCCCAACCGCATCTTCACCGTCACCGGCACCGGCACCGCCGCCACCACCGCCTCCATGATCCGCGCCGCCAACCCTTCATCCCGCATCAGGGCCGCCCCCGCCTGACTCTTGGCAATCTTTTTGACCGGACAGCCCATGTTGATGTCGATCAGAGTGGCCCCCAAATCCACATTCATCCGTGCCGCACGGGCCATGACAACCGGGTCCGCACCGGCAATCTGCACGGCCCGCACAGGCTCCCTGGAACAGTGCAACGGATCGGGAGAGGCCATTTTCAGGCTCTTGGGGGTGTGCCGGATCATGGCCTGCGAGGCCACCATCTCCGAAACCGTCATCTCCGCCCCATAGGCATGGGCCAGGGCGCGAAAAGGCCAATCGGTCACCCCGGCCATGGGGGCAAGGATCACCGGAATCGCAGGCCGATCCGGTGCGAACAATCGGGCAAAAGCCTCTTTCTCGGTCATTGCTGCAATCTCCGTGTGCCGCACAGATGTTGGCGGAGCC
>JADGCE010000067.1:1292-5547 GCA_015229095.1 Magnetococcales bacterium
TAGTGTTCGTGGATGGCTGCGTCCAGAAGGGGATATTGATCTTTCAAGCCCAGGGCCTGCTCGACATCCAGCACGAACAGCAGCCCGGTGCCGGGGTTGTCCAGCTCCGCATCCCCCTGAATGGCCTGGCTGACCGCCAGAACCAGATGTTCAGGGAGCAGAAAGAGCAGCAGATCCCGCTGACTGTCCAGGGAGAGCCCGAAAAAAGAGCGGCTGGCCGTGAGGCCGGTGCCCCGGGCCGGGAGCACGGTGGCGCCGGCAGCCCCCGCCCGCCGGGCCGCCTGGATCACCCGTTCGGTCAGGTGGGTGCGGATGGCAACGACGATCAGCTTCAAATGCATCTTCATCGCTGCCACGCCTACTCCAGCGAACCAAAGCCGCTGTTGCGCCGCCGCCGTCGGGCCAGCACCGCCCCGCCAATCAGACCCACCGTCAACACCGCCGAACCGGCCAGGAAAAAGGAGGTGTCGGATTGCCGCTGCAAAATGCGGTTGTCATCGGCAATCTGCTTCATCTCCTGCTCCATGGTGCGGAGCTTTTGTGACAGCATCTCGTTGTTCCGCTCGATCTCCAGGGCGTTGTGGGAAACCTTGCGCACCCGCGCCAGTTCGGTCTCCAGTTTGTCCTGGGCGACAATTTTTTTGCGCAACTCCTCCACCTCGACCCGCAGCCGACTGCGCTCCTCTTCCGCCCGCTGCAGGGCCTCCCGGACCGGCTCCAACTGGGCCTGCGGCGGGATGTCCGCCGAGATCAGACGGCGCAGCACCCACCCCTCCAACTTGCTGGAGGCGGGGCGCACCCTGGCCCACCCGGAAGCTTTGTCATCCTCCAGGATTTCCAGTTCCTCGCCAAGTTTGAGCATTTGCATTATTTTGTAGTGCGTCGCCGCGCCGCGCCGCATGAGGATGCGGCAATCGTCCACGGCATAGCCGGTCTCGCCCCAGGCGAGAGAGGGGCCCAGCCCAGAGAGCGCCACCCACAAACCGAGGGTGAGCAGCCGCAGGCGAGAGAAAAAAGAGTGTTCGATCATATGGGTATACCGACCTGAATGGAGGGTGGCGGCACGCCTTGGCCGGGATGCGGAGAGCATCCCCGGGGGCCCCTTCCGCCGCATCGAACGCAAGCGACACGATCTGGGCAGTCTAATAAAAACATCACCCAACGTCCAGGAGGAACAATATGACTCTGCCGGTTCGGATTGAAAAAGCCCGTGTTCTGATTGAGGCCTTGCCCTATATGCGCCGCTTTGAGGGGAAGACCTTCGTCATCAAGTATGGGGGGCATGCCATGGTGGAAGAGTCTTTGAAGGCCTGCTTCGCCCAGGATGTCATCCTGCTGCGCCAGGTCGGGATCAATCCGGTGGTGGTGCATGGGGGGGGGCCACAAATCGGCCAAACCATGAAAAAAATGGGACTGGTGCCCCACTTTATCGATGGGCAGCGGGTCACCGACCAGGAGACGGTCAATGTGGTTGAGATGGTCCTGGCGGGCAAGGTCAACAAGGATATTGTCAATCTGATCAATCAGCACGGCGGGCGGGCGGCGGGGGTCTCCGGCAAGGATGGCCCCACCATTCTGGCCCGCAAGCGCACCCATACCCGCCCCGGTCCCGACACGGAGGCCCCGGAGATTATCGATCTGGGCTGGGTCGGCGATGTGCAGCGCATCGACACCGGGCTGCTGGAGCTTTTCAAACAATCCGACATCATTCCCGTGGTGGCCCCGGTGGGGGTGGGGGCCAACGGCGAGACTTTCAACATCAATGCCGATGCGGTGGCCGGCCATGTGGCCATGGCCCTGCAGGCGGAAAAATTGATCCTGCTCACCGACGTGGCCGGGGTGCTGGATGAGGGGGGTACTCTGATCAGCCAACTCTTTCCGGAGCAGGCCAGCAAAATGCTCCGCGAGGGCGTCATATCCGGTGGCATGATTCCCAAGGTGGAGATCTGCCGCCGCGCCATGGAGGCGGGGGTGCAGGCCACCCATATCATCGATGGCCGCGTGGAACATGCCCTGCTCCTGGAGGTCTTTACCGACCGGGGCATCGGCACCCTGCTCCGGCGTGCGTGAGCGGTTGCATGCCGGCACCGCTGCTGCTGTTGGTGCATGGTTGGGGTGTGGGGCCGGGCCTCTGGCATGGGCTGCGCCGCGCCCTGCCGGAGTATCCCTGCCACAGTCTGGATCTGGGCTTTTTTGGCAAACCGCGTCTGCACATACCGCCGCATCAACCCCTGCTGGCGGTGGGTCACTCCCTGGGCTTTTTATGGTTGCTGCACCATCTGCCCCAGGCAGAGTGGCGCGATCGTTGTGTGGGACTGGTGAGCATCGCCGGTTTTTCCCGCTTCAGCCGTGCCGCTGATTGCCCCCAGGGTGTTCCGCTGCGTCTGCTGGAACGGATGGCCCGGCGTCTGCCGGAAGATGCCGGTGGGGTGCTGCGGGCGTTTGGCCAGCAGGGCGGCACGCCCCTCCCCCCCCACCCCCTCCCGGTCGATCCTGCCCCCCTGCTGCAAGGGTTGCACTGGCTGCGGGCGTGGGATGGCCGTGCCGCTCTGGCAGCCTGGGAGGGGCCCCTCTACAGTCTGGCGGCCAGGGATGATGCCATTGTGCCCCCCGCGCTGACGGCCCACTGTTTTGCCACCACCCGCTGGCTGGAGAGGGGGGGCCATCTGTTGCCCCTCAGCCAGGTGGAGGCCTGTGCCGCGCAGATCCGCGCAGCCCTCTCCCCCGGCAGCGAGGCGCCCCCGTGAAAAAACAGCTCATCCTCGCCTTCGGTCAGGCCGACCGCTATGCCGAACAGGCACTTTTGCAAAAAAGGGTGGCCCAGACCCTGGCGGCGCGCCTGCCCTCCCTGGCGCGACCTGCCATCCTGGAGCTGGGGTGCGGCACCGGCTTTTTGACCCGGCATCTGCTGCAACGCTGGCCGGAAGCCCCCCTCCTCTGCAGTGACCTGGCCTATCCCATGCTGCAACGCTGCCGGGCCAGCCTGGGCGCGCACCCCAACCTCCGTTATGCGGTGCTGGATGGCGAACAGCCCGCCGTTGCCGCCGGCTTTGATCTGATCGCCGCCAGCATGGTCATGCAATGGTTTACCCGGCCCCTGGCCAGCCTGGCGGGGCTGTTTGCCCTGTTGCAACCGGGGGGAGTGCTGGCCTTTGCCACCCTGGGCCCGGAGACTTTTCAAGAGTGGCGGCAGGCCTGCACCGCCCTGGCCCTCCCCAACGCCCTGGCCGATCGCCCCACCGCCGCCGACTGGCAACAGGCCTGGCCCGCCACCGGCCTGGCCCAGACATGGGAGGAGTCCATCACCCTCCCGCACCCCTCCGGCCTGGCCTTTTTGCAAGGGCTGCGGGCCATCGGCGCCCACCTGCCCATCCCCGCCTATCGCCCCCTCTCCGCCGGCCAACTGCGCCGCCTGCTGCGCCATCTGGAACAGCAGGCCCACGGCGGCACCGTGGAGATGACTTATCATGTGATCTATGGCCTGTTCCGGAAAAATGGCGTGGCAGCTTTGGGGAAAAACGGCTATCCTGCGGGTTGAGGGGGGCGGTTGATTGTTTGGACGGAAGCGCGAGACTGGCCTCTGACGATCAGGGGTCCAGGGGCACCCCACCCTCCCCTATATCCATTACGAAGAGAGAAAATGATGTCTATTGAAAATATTCAGTCGGTCAGGTCCATCACACCACAGCGTGTCATGGTTTTTGTGGATGATGCCAATTTTCAACATATTGCATCCGGCCTGAACCGGGTGCCCGATTATATCAAACTGAGAGATTTTTTGGTCAACTCCGAGGAAGGGCGGTTGTTGATCGAGATGGTGATCTATATTGGGTTTCCGCCCCAATGGAAAGAGGAGGCCTTGCCACAAGAATGGAAATCCGCCCGGGACAGAAAAATCAAGCGCCGTGATTTTCTTGAGTTTAATGGGTTTATGACCGTTGCATGGTTTGGGAAGGAAAAAGAGAGCAACGAGAAGGGTGAACGGCTGTTTACTGCAAATGTCGATGTGCTGATGGCCATGGATGTCATGGAATATGCGTTTGAGGTAAAACCGGATATCGTTGTATTGGTGACTGGTGATCAGGATTTTGCCTATCTGGCAAAAAAATTGCGCCGCAAAGGTATCCATGTAGAATTGGCAAGCACCAATCAAATCAACCCGTTGCTGCACAAATCAGTGAACAGGTTTATTGATCTTGCGGCATTTTTCAATACCCTGCCCAACAACAAACCCTTCGATTAAAAATCGTTTTTT
>JADGCE010000067.1:5647-9253 GCA_015229095.1 Magnetococcales bacterium
CTGACGCTTACCTCGGAGACTCAGCGGCGGTCATGCCACCCATTGCCAACGATGCGCCAATCGGGTAGTTTTGTGGATGATTTTGCAGGATGACCCTCTACCCCCTTCTTCCGGTACACCCATGACCAGCATGCTGGATCCCCCAGAGCCGCCCATCACCCTGGAATATTTGCGTCAGGCCATCGACCAGATTGACGACCGTATCCACGATCTTCTCATGGAACGGGCGCAGCGGGTGCGACAGGTCGGCGAATACAAGGAACGCCAGGGCGGCGATGTCGCCTTCTATCGGCCCGAACGGGAGGCCCATATCCATCGCCGCCTGGAGGCCCGCCATCGGGGTCCGCTGCCGGTGGCCGCCCTGCACCGCATCTATCGGGAGATCATCTCCGCCTCCCTCAACCTGGAACGCAGGCTTTCCGTGGTCTATCTGGGGCCGGAGGCCACCTTTACCCATCAGGCCGCCGTCAAACAGTTCGGCTCCTCCACCCTGGCCCTCCCCGTGCGCAGCATCGACGAGGTCTTCCAGGAGGTGGAGTTGCGCCGCGCCGATTATGGCGTCACCCCCATCGAAAATTCCACGGAAGGGATGGTCCACCACACCCTGGATCGACTGGTGGACTCCCCCCTGGGCATCTGGGGCGAGATCTATCTGCCGGTCTCCCACGATCTTCTCTCCCGCGAGAGAGATCTGGCCGCCATCCGGGTGCTCTACGGCCAATCCACCACCATCGCCCAATGCCAAACCTGGCTGACCAACCACCTGCCCCACGTGGCCGTCAAGGAGTGTCCCTCCACCGCCGCTGCCGTCTGGGAGGCCCGCCGGGAGGTGGGGGCCGCCGTCATCGCCTGCGCCCTGGCCACCGACCCCTACGAGTGGAATCTGCTGGTCCCCCATATCGAAAACCGGGCCGATAACGAAAACCGCTTTCTGGTCATCGGCTGGGAGATGCCCGCCCGCTCCGGCCAGGATAAAACCAGCCTGATGTTTTCCTTTCCCGATCAACCCGGATTTTTGCACCAGGTGCTGGGCATCTTCGCCAGCCGGGACATCAACCTGACCCGCATCGAATCCAGACCCTCCCTGAAAAAGGCCTGGGACTATCGCTTTTTTGTCGATCTGGAGGGGCATCAGGAAGACCCCCCGGTGGCCGATGCCCTGGCCGCACTGGCCGCCACCCCCGGTGTCGCGGTCAAAATTCTGGGCTCCTATCCACGCAAGGTGTTATAATTACCATGTCTTTCTTTATCAAAAAACTGACCGTCATCGGCGTCGGTCTGATCGGCGGTTCCCTGGCACGGGCCCTGCGGGCACAGGATCTGGTGGGCGAGGTGGTGGGGGTCAACCGCAGCCGCGCCGCCATGGAAAAGGCGGTACAGCTCCAGGTGATCGATCGGGGCAGCAGCGACCTTGCCGATGCGGTGCGGGATGCCTCCCTGGTGGTGGTGGCCACACCAGTGCGGAGCATCGCCCCCATGGTCCAGCACATGGCCCCTTTCCTGGCCCCCAACGCCGTGGTCACCGATGTGGGCAGCGTCAAACAATCGGTGGTACAGGCCTGCGAAGCCATCCTGCTGAAGCAAAACCCCGGCGCCACCGGGGCCAGCCTCCGTTTTGTCGGCGGTCATCCCATCGCCGGTCGGGAACATGTGGGGGTTGAACATGCCTTTGCCACCCTCTTCGAGGGGAGCCGCACCATCCTGACCCCCACCCCCCATACCGCCAGCGATGCCCTGGAGCTGGTGCGCCTGGTCTGGGAGGCGGCAGGCTCCCACGTGGAAACCATGGCGGCCGACTATCACGACCAGGTGTTGGCCGCCACCAGCCATCTGCCCCACCTGATGGCCTACAATGTGGTCAACACCCTCTCCGACCTGGAAGAGCATATGCGCGCCGAGGTGTTTCGCTATGCCGCCGGGGGGTTCCGTGATTTTACCCGCATCGCCTCCTCCGATCCCAGCATGTGGCGCGATATTTGCTTGGAAAACCGGTCGGCCATCCTGGCCATCCTGGCCCGCTTCCGCGACGACCTGGACCGCTTGGCGGCGCAGATTGATACGGGCAATGGGGATGCCCTGTATGGCATTTTCGCCCGTTCCAAGAGCACGCGGGATCGCATCCTGGCGGACAACAAACGATCAAGGGGTACGGAGTGAACACCAACCAACCGCTGAGCCACCCGGTCGAAGGGGATACCCTGATCGCCACCCCTGGCGGGGCGTTGCGGGGTGTGGTGACCCCGCCGGGGGATAAATCGATCTCCCATCGGGCCATCATGCTGGCGGCCCTGGCCGAGGGGGCAAGCCGTGTCGAGCATCTCCTGGAGGGGGAGGATGTCCTGCGCACGGTGGCCGCGTTCCGGGCCATGGGCGTTGCCATCGAACGGGATACCCAGGGGGTTTACCATATCCAGGGGGTAGGTTTGGATGGTCTGGCCGAACCGGAGGAGGTGTTGGAGATGGGCAACTCCGGCACCGCCATGCGCCTGCTGGCCGGCGTGCTGGCCAGTCAGCCCTTTTTCTCTATTTTGAACGGCGATGCCAGCCTGCGCCAACGCCCCATGGGGCGCGTCATCACCCCCCTGACCCAGATGGGGGCCCGCATCCTCAGTCGCCAGCAGGGGCGCGCCCCGCTGGTCATCCAGGGGGGTCATCTCATCCCTCTGGAATATCAGAGCCCGGTGGCCTCGGCACAGGTTAAGAGTGCCATTCTGCTGGCCGCCATCAACACCGCCGGGGGCAGTGCGGTGCAGGAGCCTCAGCTCTCCAGGGACCATACGGAGCGCATGCTCACCGCCTTCGGGGCCCAGGTGCAGCGGGATGGGCTGCGGGTCTGGGTGGAGGGGTGGCCGACCCTGGTGGGGCAAAATCTGCAGGTGCCGGGGGATATCTCCTCGGCGGCCTTTCCCCTGGTGGCGGCCCTGCTGGTGCCCGGCTCCGATATTCTGCTGCAAGGGGTCGGCGTCAACCCCACCCGCACCGGTCTGCTGGAACTGCTCACCGCCATGGGCGCCTCCATCGAAACCACCAACCCCCGGCAGTATGGGGGCGAACCGGTGGCCGACCTGCGGGTGCGCCATGCCCCCCTCAAGGGAATTTGCGTACCCCCGGAGTTGATTGCCAAAACCATCGATGAGTTTCCCATCTTTTTTGTCGCCGCCGCCCTGGCGGAGGGGGAGACCGTGCTGACCGAGGCCAGCGAACTGCGGGTCAAGGAGAGCGATCGCATCCATGCCATGGCGGTGGCCCTGGGTGCCATCGGCGCCCAGGTGACGGAGCAGGCGGATGGTCTGCGCATCGTCGGCCAACCGGATGGCCTGGCCGGTGCCGCCACCGTGGACTCCTGCACCGACCATCGTGTCGCCATGAGCCTGCTGGTGGCCGGATTGTGTTGTCGTTCTCCGGTGACCGTGCTGCGCTGTGCCAACATCAACACCTCCTTTCCGGCCTTTCGGCAGCAGATGACGGCTCTGGGGGCTTCATTGACCGGAGGGGCATCATGAGCCTGTTGCGCGTAACAGCCATTCCTGGGGGAGGCGGAGAACCGCCTCCCACAACCCCCCTCCACCCTTTTCTTTTAATCGTTTATTATCAGGGGTCCAGGGG
>JADGCE010000067.1:9353-14077 GCA_015229095.1 Magnetococcales bacterium
GGGGTCCAGGGGCGGCGCCCCTGGTGGGGTTGGGGCAACGCCCCCATCGTGCTCCCCATGATGCCCCCATTCCGCATTCCCAAAGGCGACCGCTGGGTGGTGGCCGTGGATGGACCCGCCGGCGCCGGCAAGGGGGCCGTCTGCCGGGCCGCTGCCGAACAGTGCCAGTTGGCCTACCTGGAGACCGGCGCCCTCTATCGCGCCCTGGGTTTGCTGGCCCTGCAGGAGCAGATTGCCGAGCCCCAGGCATTGGCCGAACGGGCGGCCACCCTCCCCTTTGCCTACCAGGCGGTGGGCAATGGCCGCTTCCGGGCCATCCTCGCCGGCGCGGATGTCACCGATGCCCTGCGCGGCGAGGCCATTGGCCAGGCCGCTTCCCGCATCGCCGCCATCCCCGCCGTGCGCGCTGCCCTGCTGGATTTTCAACGTCTTTATGGTCAGGGGCACAACCTGATTCTGGATGGCCGGGATGTGGGCACCGTGGTCTGGCCCGATGCCGACCTGAAAATTTATTTGACCGCCTCCCTGGAAGAACGGGCCCAACGCCGTCTGCGGGAGTTGCATGAGACGGGAAAAAATGCTAACTTTGCGGAGATATATGCGGCCATGGCAGAGCGGGACCAGCGGGATGCCGGTCGTGCCGATGCCCCCCTGAAGCCGGCGGTCGATGCCGTGCAACTGGATACCACCCGGCTTACCCTGGCGCAAAGTATCGACCATGTGCTCCAGTTGATAAAAAATTCCTTGAAAAAAGCTGATTTTGCGTGTAGTGAATCGACTGTTGGATCGTGCTGAGTGCGTGAACCCGGTTTTTTCCCCCTCCAGGGAGAGAAAGCGCGGTTCCGGTGGCGTGAAAACAGGCGTGGAAGAAGAGGCAGGCAGCACCGTCACCTCCCCGCAAAAAGGGCGGTGACGATCGGGAATCCCCCCATCACCCATTAACCGAAGGTAGATTTAAGTGGTTGCTGATACGTTGTTACTAGACGAAATTGAAGATGAAGACTTTGGGATGCTGTTGGACGAATCCTTTGGCCTGGATATCGGCAAAGAGGGTCAGGTGGTCACCGGCACCATCATCCAGAGGGAGGGCGACGAGTTTGTCATCGATGTGGGGCTGAAATCCGAAGGACGCCTCACCATCCGGGAGTTTTATGACAACAATGGCGTTCTTTCCCTGGGAGTCGGCGACAAGGTTGACGTCTTTGTGGAGCGTTCGGAAGATCAAAACGGCCAGGCCATCCTCTCCCGGGAGAAGGCCAAGCGGGAAGAGGCTTGGTTGAAACTGGAGCAGGCCTTCAATGTCCAGGAGACGGTCTATGGCCGCATCATGGGCAAGGTCAAGGGGGGCTATACGGTGGATATCAGCTCTCTGGCCGCCTTCCTGCCGGGTTCCCAGGTGGATGTGCGCCCGGTGCATGACATCATGCGCCTGCAGGAAGAGGATCAACCCTTCGATATTCTCAAAATGGATCGGCGGCGGGGCAATATTGTGGTTTCCCGTCGGGCGGTGATCGAAAAGCAGCGGGAGAGTGCCCGCAGCGCCCTGCTGGAGACCTTGCACGAAGGGATGATCCTGGACGGCGTGGTCAAAAACATCACAGACTACGGTGCGTTTGTCGATCTGGGCGGCCTGGATGGTCTGCTGCACATCACCGACATGTCCTGGAAACGGGTCAAACATCCCTCCAGTGTGGTGGCGGTGGGTGACACGGTGGCCGTGCAGGTGATCAAATTCAACGCCGACACCCAGCGCATCTCCCTGGGCATGAAACAGCTGCAGACCGATCCCTGGGAGGGTATCGGGGCCAAATATCCGCCGGGCACCCGCTTCCGTGGCGTGGTCACCAACATCACCGATTATGGCGCCTTTGTCGAATTGGAGTCCGGGGTGGAGGGATTGGCCCATGTTTCGGAGCTGGCATGGACCAAGAAAAATCTGCACCCCTCCAAAATCCTGGAGGTGGGAACCTCTGTGGATGTGATGGTGCTGGATGTGGATGCCGACCGGCGGCGCATCTCCCTGGGGCTGAAACAGTGCCAGGAAAATCCCTGGGTGGCCTTTGCCGAAAAGCATCCGGTCGGGGTGACGGTGACTGGAGAGATCAAAAATATCACCGAATTCGGCCTGTTTATCGGCCTGGAGGGGGATATCGACGGGTTGGTGCATCTCTCCGATGTCAGTTGGGACAATGCCTCCGGTGAGGAGATTTTGAAAGAGTTCCAACGGGGTCAGGAGGTGGAGGCCATCGTGCTCTCCCTGGATCCGGACAAGGAGCGTATCTCCCTGGGGTTGAAACAGGCGAGCCCCGATGCCTGGACCGTCTGGGTGGATGAGCATCCCAAAGGCAGCGAAGTCGAAGGGACAGTGGTGGAAGCGGTGGCCACGGGTGTGGTGATCCGTTTGGCAGAACAGGTGGATGGCCTGATGCGCAAGAACGATTTTTCCCGGGAGGATCCCGAAGGGGCGTTGTTGAAACCGGGTGCAACCGTGCGAGTGCAGTTGACCCAGATCGATCGGCAAAAACGCAAAATCAGCCTCTCCATCAAGGCGTTGGATGCCGCGCAGGAACGTAAAACCATGCTGGAATATTCGGCAGATGCCGGTTCTGCCACCAGCAGTCTCGGCGAGGCGTTGTCTCAGGCACTGGAAAAAAGATCGGGAAGTGGTGTTTAAACTTTTTGCGAGGGATAACCATGACTAAGTCGGCGTTAATCACCCTGATTGCCCAGCAGCTCAAGCTCTCCCGTCGGGATGCGGAGGTCGCCGTGAATACGGTGTTCGATTCCATCGGCCACTCATTGGAAATCGGCAATCGGGTCGAACTGCGGGGATTCGGCAGTTTTGGCCTCAAGGAGCGACGTTCCCGGGAGGGGCGCAACCCCAAAACGGGAGAACGGGTACAGGTGGATGCCAAAAGGGTCTTGTTTTTCAAGGCCGGCAAGGCGTTGCGGGAGCGGGTGGACCACTGAAATGACAGCACTGCCCTGGGGCTCCGGTCGGCATACAAATCGCCGGTCGGAGCCTCAGGGGCTCTCTGCCTGACAAGGGTTTTGCGGTTGTTGCGGAGTGTACCATGATCGGCTGGCTCAACCTTTTGTTTGTGCTTGCATTGGCCGTTCTGGCCGTTCTGTTTGCATCGGCCAACCAGCGGGAAGTGACCATCCAGTTGCCAGGCGGGTGGCGGATGGCGGATGTGCCGCTGTTCGTGCTGGCCTTTGTGCCTCTTTTTCTGGGATTTCTGGCAGGCACCATCTCCGCATGGAACAGCCGCTGGGCCCTCCGTCGCCAGAGCGAGCTCCTGCAGTCCCAAAATCAAAAACTGGAGGCGGAGCTGGCCAATTTACGCAATCAACCCCTGGATAATGATCTTCATGTTTCTTGACGGTCGCGCACGCAGGCAGGAGGCCAGCTGGCGATGAAACTGGCCAATCTGATCGGTTGGTCGGCCTTGGCGTTGACGGTGGGTGCGGTTCTCTTCCGGGCCGGCTATCGCATCGGTCGGGACCGGAGTGGGCAGGGGCTGGCCCCATCGGCGAGCCCCCCCGGCTTGGTACGCCACGAGGAGGCGGCGTTCTATTTTCGCGGCATCAGCTTTTTGCTCAGCGACGAACCGGACAAGGCCATCGAAGCCTTTACCCAGGCGGTGCGCATCAATTCGGAGACGGTGGAAATTTATCTCTCTCTGGGCAATCTGTTTCGCGCCCGTGGGGAGGTGGGGCGGGCCATTCGCATCCACCAAAACATTATCGCCCGTCCGGATCTCTCGGATGCCAACCGCACGGCGGCCCTCTATGCCCTGGCCGAGGATTATCGGCAGGGGGGGTTTCTGGACCGGGCGGTGGACTCCTATCGGCGGGTTTTGGGGGTGGATGCCCACCATCGCCGGGCCCTGGTGGGGCTGCAGGCCCTGCATGAGAGCGAAGGTCGTTGGGATCTGGCCCTGGAGGTGTTGCGTACCTTGCAACGGGTGAGTGGGCAGGCGGATCCCAGACGGGAGGCCCATCTGCTGCTGCGGGCGGGTCTGGAGCAGCAGCGGGATGCGACCAAAGAAGAGGCTCCCTCCCCCACGCCGGGTGTTGTCGATCCGGCCCCTTTTCTGGCCGCCATCAAGGTCTATCCCGGCTGTGTGGAGGCCTATCGTCTGTTGGGGGAGGCGGAGATCGAGCAAGGCAAATATGCCGCCGCCATCAAGCATTTGAGTGCCGTGCGCAAACACCGTCCCAGCCATTTTTTCCTGCTGCTGGGGCCGCTGCAAAAGGCTTTCAGTTTATCTGGGGATGAGACGGGTTTTTACAAATTGATGACGGAAACGGTGGCCTCTCCCACGGCCTCCCCCCGTCTGCTGCTCTGCTGGGGCAATCTGCTGGAGGAGTGGGGGCGGTTGGATGAGGCGGTTCAGTGGTTGCGCCGGGGTGTGGCGCGTTATCCCGGTTCGACCTATCTGTCGCATCGGTTGATGGTGTTGTTGCGCCGCCAGCACAACCTGGAAGAGGCGGTGGAGGTGGCGGATCGTTGTCTGGATCTGCTCACCGCCCGGCAACCGGTTTTTCAGTGCGGGCAGTGTGGTTTCAAGTCCCAGGATATCTCCTGGAAGTGTCCCCAGTGCCAGGTGTGGGATACCATGGAGCCGTTGTAATGGAGTGTTCTGTGCCCTGAGCCGTGCCCATTTTGGGATGTGTCGTTTTCCGGCACTTGGATGGGCAGACTTTCATGGGGTCCAGGG
>JADGCE010000004.1:0-9540 GCA_015229095.1 Magnetococcales bacterium
TGGTCCCGTGGCACCCCGCGCAGGTATTGGCCAGCATCTCACCGGAGATGCCCGCCTCTGCGGGGGTGGAACCCAGCAACGCCGTTCCGGCCAAAAAGCCTGCAACCACCGTCAGTATACGCATTTTCCCTTGTTGCATGATCCTACTCTCCCATTAGAATGGTTGACGCTCCCGGAAGAGACGAAGAGCCCCGCCCCGTTCACCCGATGGGCAGAGGCGGCTCTCCTTCTCCAGAATCGACCCCTAAAACTCTCCCTTTGCAGCACCATGTACCATGTCCCAGATCACATTGCGAATGCGCAACGCCTCGCTGCGCAACTCCTCCGGCAGTCGGCGACCGCCATGGATCATCATGTCCAGGTTCATGGTGTACAGCCACAATTTGCCCGATTTGTCCTCAACAACGGAGATGCGGCAGGGCATAAAACCGGTGTAGGCATCCCGGTAGTCTGCCATCATCTTGCCGACCTTGACATCACAGAAAGAGAGAAAGGCGACGTGACGATATTTTTGGCCGGTCACCGCCTCCACCTGTTTGTAAAATTGTGCTTCCCCCACAAAAAGAAAGTTGCGAGCGGAGGCCAGGCTTTTCAGGGCATCCTTGACCTCGTCGACGGTCAATTTGGGGTCTTGCACGGGAACCGCCCACATCATGGCCTCACCCGGATCCCGTGTCGTCAGCAATGAGGTCGCAAATTCGGTGTAAATTTTCATGTAGCCTGGATCAAACTCGGCCAGAATCGGGGCCATTTTGACATAGCCATATCCACCTCCCAGCAACACAACCAGGCCGATTACAGCAAAAAGATTTTTGAACAGTGCCATTGTGGTGGTCTCCAGATCGGGTTGTCGTGAATGTATTGCCCACATCGTCGGCTCTTATGTATCCCCAACCCTCTCCCAAGGTCAAGGTTTTTTGCATCCCACCATCCGCAAAAGGGCCCGCTCCCTGCAAAAGAAACGATCAGACAGGGGGTGCATGGGCAACAACCGGTCATGCGTTGCCTTGACCACAGCGGCGGGTTGGGCGTACAACGGGAAATCGCCGTTCAACAGGGCCGCCGGGTGCGGGAGAACAGACCATGCAACACTCTCATGCCCTTCTTCTGCGCCGTCTCTGGAACTCCCCCTATCTGCGACAAAGCTCTTTTTATGCAGGATTGCAGATGGTTGCCCAGATGCTGCTGGGTTCTTTCCAGGTTTGGGCCCTGGCGCACTATCTGCCCAGGGAGAGCTACGGCATTTGGGGATATTGTGGTGCATTGGCGGCCATCGTCAGCCTGTTCACCTTGCCTGGCATGGGCCAGGTGGTCACCTATGGGGCCGCCCGACAGTACGACGGAGTGCTGATGGCTGCCGTGCGCGTCCGCCTTGCCTTTGGCACCCTCACCACCCTCTCCCTGTTGGGTATGGCCCTGGCGCATTTTCTCTCCGGCGAGCAACAAGCCGCCGGTTTGTTGCTGTTGACCGCCCTGTTCCTGCCTGCGCAGATGGCCCTGGACAGCATGGATGCCTTTCTGGCCGGGCTTGGCAACTTCAGGGCCCTCTTTTGGCGGCGCCTCCTGGCCCAGGGCAGCATGGCCCTGGCCCTCTGGATCGGCGTCTCCCAGACCTCTTCCCTGCTGATCTGCGGGGCCATACTCTACGGCGGTGGCCTGCTTGTCAGCCTGATCCTCTTTCTGACCCTCCTCAAACACCGCCGCAACCGCGACCTGCCCGACGACTTCAAGGGTCTGAGCCAACAATTTTCCTGGCAATCCATCGGCAGCACCATCGGCTACAACATGGAGCGACCGCTGCTGTCGTTCTTTACCACCTTCAACGAAATGGCCGCCTATAATCTGGCCTTGGCGGCCCAATTGCCCGTTGGCATGGGCCGCCTGGTGGAGCGCATTCTGGTCAGTCGCCTGGCCGACCGGAGGTTGGGCATCTCCCCCGCCCAGGTTCTTTGGGGTATGGGGGTGCTTTTTGGTCTGGGGGCCCTGGGCTACGCGCTGCTGGTGCCGCTGCTTTATCTGCTGATTCCCCTGCTGCTGCCCCACTATGAGGATGCCATCCCTCTGATGGCCATTTTACTCTTGCAAATGCCCTCCGTTTGGGCTACCAGTCTTGGCATGAGCTGGTTGTTGGCCCAACCGCAAAACCATCTCTGGTATCATCGGATCACCTGGGGCATTGTGGTGGCGCGCATCCTGTTTATCACCATCGGTGCCCTGAGTGGCGGCATCCAGGGGGTGGCCTGGTCCTGGGTTTTGTTGGAAGGGGGGCATGCCCTGCTGCTGCTGCTGCTCTGCCGTCGGTTGGCTCGCGCGCCTCACCATCCCTGACAGCCATCCCATTCTCTCCCCAGGAGGAGAACGCATCCCATGTTGGCCCCCCCTGCCCAGACCCCGCATCGCTCCTTTACCGTGATTCCCTGGCCCCGTGCCCGGGGCGGTCCGCAGGTCATGCTGAGCCGTTTTATCCAGGCGGCCCGCCAGCAGGGGTATCGGGTCTGGCCCCGCTGGTTTGTTTCCAATAGACAGCCGTGCCTGTTTATCGGCCACTCCCACCAGGAACGCTTTCTCGCCGCCCCGCGACGACTGGTCTACCGGGTGGCAGGTATGTATATTGAGGAGCATTTCCGGCGTTTTGGAGAAAAATTTGGCGACCGTTCCTTTCGCCCGGAATATGTGACGGCCAATCAAAAAACCCGTGATGCCCTGATGCAGGCCACCTTTGTCATCTATCAGAGTGCCTGGAGCAAACGCCACCTGGATACCCTGCACCAGCGCCCGGAGGGGAGTTGGGCGATCATTCCCAACGCCGTGCCGTTGCACCATTTCATGCCGGCAGCGCAGGGGATGCAGCGTGCCGTGGAGAGACCGCTGCTGGGGACGGTGGGTTTTTTGCGCAGCCGTCCTCGTCTGGAGGTTTTTTTCGATGTGGCCCGCCGCTTGTCTCAACGCCCCCGCCTGTTGATCATCGGAGAGATGGATCACCACTGCCAGGCCACCCTGGCCCAGGCCATGGCCGATCCATACTGGCAGAATGCCATCCGCTATGTTCCATCTGTGCCACCCCACACCCTGGTCCGCTATTACCAGGAGATGGATTGTCTCCTCCATCCGGTCATCGGTGACTCCTGTCCCAATGTGGTGGTGGAGGCCCTGGCCTGCGGCGTGCCCGTGGTCTCTCCCCAGGAGGGGGGTACGGTTGAACTGCTGGGAGGCGGTGGCATCGCTGTCGACGACCCGGAACGGCTCTACGGGGAGGCGTTGCGGGTCGGCTTGGCCCAGGGTATCGAGACCATCCTGGGGGATCTGCCCCACTATCGTCAGCAAGCCCGGCAACAAGCGGTGCAAAACAACGATATTCTTCAATTGACGCGCCGCTATCTGGAGGCTCTGGGCTTTCCTGCCCCCGCACCGTTCTCCGCCTCCCCTGTGCCGTTGTCCACCGAGGGATAAGCAGACCATGCCCATGCCGATCCGCACAGCCTCCACCCCGGCACCCCCCTCCTTGAGCCTGGGGGTCCGCTATGCGGGGTTCTATTTTTTTCTGGTGTTTGCCGTCTGGCCCCTCACCGTCACCATTTTTCCGGTGGGCAGCCTCCCCTCCCGTTTTCCCCTCCTGGTGGGGGTTGTCATGATCGCCGTCGCCATCAAAGAGGGGAGAAAAATGCGCGAGATGCGCACGCCGGCGCAACTTTTTTTGACCTTCTGCTTTTTTTTCGTGGCCAGCAGCATTTACGGCCCGCGTCCCCCCGGTTTGGTGGAGGGCATCATCGGCCTGCTGAGAAGCGTCGGTTTGGGCGTCGCCCTGTTGCTCACCATCCGCAGCGTGGCGGAATTGCAATTTTTCCTGAAAATTTTTGTCTGGTATGGGGTGGCCTCCACCTGCTACGGCTTGTTGTTCATGGTGCCCGGTTTGACCAATGTCGGAGCCGCTCTGCTCTCCATCGGGCTGCCCATGGGCAGGGACGCCAGTGCCATGCGCATGACCGGGTTGCTCACCGATCCCACCTATTTCGGGCTCTCCATCATGCCCTCCTTTTTGATCAACCTGCATGGGGTTTTGGGCAGTATCACCAAAAAGGTCAAACAGCCCCTGGACTGGCGTTCCGTTGTCATGACCGTGTTGCTGATCCTGGGGTTGTTGCTCTCCTTTTCACGGACCACCTGGTTGGGCGCCCTTACCGGTGTGTTGATCCTGACCGGATTGCAGGCCCAGATTGTGCGTACCCTCTTTGCCTTCTTGATCATCGCCCTTTTCCTGCAACTGGCGGCACCGGAAGAGCTGCTGGAGGCTGCCTTCAGTGCCAATGCAGACCGCACCACCCTGGAAATCAACGAACGCAACGACTCCCGTTCCGGTATCTGGAAGGCCTACCTCGAATTGGCCGTGGATAGTCCCTGGGGATATGGTCTGGATAGTATCGAATATTTGCGCCAGCTGCCCACCACCTTTTCCGGTTCATGGGCCAACGAAAATCCGCGCCCGCACAACATTTACCTGTTTATCTGGGTGGAATCGGGCCTGCAAACCCTGTTGCCCTTTCTCGCGTTGCTCGGCCTGAGTTTTGTCCGCGCATGGAAAATACGCCATTATGTGGATCCGATCTCCGGCAGGGCCTATGGAATATTGGCCATGGCGTTGCTGGCTTCCATGACATTCGGCCTGTTCGGCCTGGGGGGGATGCTGCAACTGTTGTTTATCGTGATCGCCCTTGGATTGTCCATTGGCTTTTTGGGGCGGGAGAAAAAGCTGCTGCCGGCCCACCAGTTGCCTGTTCGCCCACGGGGTGGCAGGTAGGGGGTCTCATGGCAGGGTGCGCAACAATAACCGGCTGCCAAAACGGAGATAGTTTTTCATGATCCGGGGTTTTTTGAACACTTCGGCCAGTTTGCGGGCGATGTAGGCGGGACGCAGATGATAGGCGCGGAGCAGACGCCGCCGGAAGGCCTGGATCTCCCGATTGGAGAGGTGGCGGCTGCCGATGGTCGGGGCGTTGAAATAATCCTTGCCCAGGATGGTCTCATCCAGCAACCCCTCAGCCTTGGCCATCTCATACAAGGCCGTGCCATGGTAGGGCACCGCGATATGCACCTCGATAAAATCGGCATCAATGGCAAAAATGTGCTTTCGGGTCTCTTCCAAATGGGTATGATCTTCCCATGGCAGGCCGATAAGATAAAAACCATACAGTTTCAACCCGGCCTGCCGTGCCAGGCGGGCAGCGGCCAGATTTTCGGCCACCGAGGCCCCCTTGTGAATCTTTTGCAGCGTCTCTTCACTGCCGGATTCAAACCCAAAGGCGATGAGCCAACAGCCGGAGCGGCGCATGCGTTGCAGGGTCTCTCCCGCCAGGGGGCGAACCCGGGAGTTGGCGACCCATTCGATGTTGCCCGCCAGCTCTGATTGATCGATGGCATCACAGATGCCCGCCACCCAGCCCCGGTTGATGGTGAAGGTGTCTGACTTGAAGAAAAAATTGCGGATGCCGTGGTCGTGATAGCAGAGCCGCAGCTCTTCCAGAATGTTGGCCGGACTGCGATAGCGCACGGTTGTGCCGGAAATGGTGGGGGTCAGGCAGTAGATGCAGGCAGCCGGGCAGCCTCTGGAGGTGGCGATGGTTGCCTGCGGCTCGCCGGTATCCGGTCGCACGTAGAGGCTATTGTTCAACACCGTCCGGTCCGGGAAGGGCCATTGGTCCAGATCGGCTTCCCAACTGCTGAAATCGCCCCGCTGCCACTGGCCATCCTGGCGATACAGGATACCGCGCAGTCGGGGAATGCGCTCTGGTGCCGTAAAATGGGCATCGACCAGTTCCCCCACCACAAAATCGGCCTCGCCACCGATCAGATAGGCCACATCTGTCAAATCGAGCTGAGCGAGCATCTCTGCCGGGGGATCAAAAAACAGCGCCCCCTTGAGAATGACCACGGGGCGGGGGTCTGCCTCTTTCAGCTTTTTGACTGTCTGCAGATCGGCAAAAATGGTGGCATTGGTGATGCTGATAAACAGCACATCCGGCTTGTAACCCCGATAGCTGTGCAACAGTGTGGCCCAATCCACTCCCTCGGTCTGAAAATCCCGGCAATATACGTCAAAACCTTTGGCTTTGAGGGCAGCGGAGGCATAGGCCAGATCGTTGGCGGCCCGCATGGCGGTGGCTGTGGAATCCGTCACATTGCCCTGGGAGCGATCTTCTCCCCGCTGGTACAAGGGGCCCGGGGGATAGAACAGCATCACCTTTTTGCCGGGAGTGGGGGAGGGTGGGGTGGTGTGTGCCATAGGGCTCCATGGGGCCAAATCCGGGAGTCGGGCCCTTCCCGGCGGGGAAAAGCCCTACATAAAAGTTGACTTTTTTGCAGAAAAGGTTCATAAAGAGCCTCCTGTCGCAGGTGACGCAACGCGCGCTCTCCCCGGTGCGCTCGATTATGACATGCTTCCGGTGCCGAAAGCAATCGGCATGGGCCTCTCCCCGGCCATCACACCCAACCTGGCAAAAACGTGGAGAATCTGCATGGAGACTCCCTCCGAATCGTGCGCAAGCCATGCCAGACCCCTGGTGGTTGACCTGGATGGCACCCTGATCCACTCCGACCTGCTGTTGGAAAGTCTGGTCGCCCTGATCCGGCAGCAGCCCGGCCAGTTGTGGCGGCTTCCTGGCTGGCTCAGCCAGGGGCGGGCATCTCTCAAACGGGAGATTGCCCAACGTGTGCAGCTCTCCTTCGACACGCTTCCTCTCCATGCGGAATTGTTCTCCCTCCTGCAAGAGGAGAAGGCCAAAGGGCGGTTTTTGGTGTTGGCAACCGCCAGTGATGCCACGTTGGCCATACCTTTGGCGGCGCAGTTGGGTCTCTTTGACCAGATCATGGCCTCCGATGGGGAGATCAACCTGCAGGGCAGAGCCAAGGCCGACCGTTTGCTGGCGGCCTTTGGCGAGCAAGGCTTTGACTATGCGGGCAACAGTGCCGCCGACCTGGCTGTATGGTCCCATGCCCGCCGCTGCATCGTTGTCAACGGTACGGCCTCCATACAGGCACACGTGCTGAAGCGGGATCCCAACGCCCTTGTGATCCGCACCCCGCCTCCGACGCTGATGGAATATTTGCGGGCTCTCCGGGTCTACCAATGGGTCAAAAACAGCCTGCTTTTTGTCCCCATGCTCTTTGCCCACTTTTTTGATGCCGCTTCCTTTTTTCTGGTCCTGCAAGCCTTCATCGCCTTCGGTTTTTGCGCCTCCAGCGTCTATGTGCTCAACGACTTGCTGGATCTGGAAGAGGATCGGCACCATCCCGACAAACGCCTGCGCCCCATGACCTGTGGTCGCATACCCTTGCTGCATGGTTTTCTGGGCGCTCCGCTGCTGCTCGCCATTGCCTTGGTCGTAGCCTGGATGATCCAGCCCGCGTTTTTTGGAATGCTGCTCCTCTACTATGCGCTGACCCTCCTGTACTCCCTGCGCATCAAGCATATCGTGCTGCTGGATGTCTTTGTGCTGGCAACCCTTTATACCGTGCGCATTTTTGCGGGTGGCATGCTTCTGGATATTCCCATTTCTTTTTGGCTGTTGCTTTTTTCCATCCATATCTTTCTCAGTCTGGCGATGCTCAAACGCTACGGCGAGTTGATCGCCCAGCGCGACAGGGGCCGGATCAACAACACAGGCCGGGATTATCATGTGACGGATCTGGCCATGCTCGCTGCCTTGGGGGGGGCCAGTGGCTATCTGTCGGTCCTGGTGCTGGGCCTCTACATCCACAGTGTGGAGGTGACCCGTCTGTATCGCTCCGCCATGTTTCTGTGGCCCATCTGTATCCTGATGCTGTTCTGGATCAGCCGTATGTGGCTGTTGGCCCACCGGGGCAAAATTCAGGCGGATCCGGTGCTGTTTGCCCTGAAAGATCCGGGCAGCCAGTGGATCGGGGTGCTGGTCGCCCTCTTTTTCAGCGTGGGCACCTTTTGGTAGAGGAGGGGGGTTCCATGGGTGCAGAAAAATCCATACTGATCGTCGGTGCCACCTCCGCCATCGGTCGGGCCGTGGCCTGGGAGTTTGCTGCCCATGGTTTTAATCTCCAGTTGACCGCCCGCGACCGGGAGCGGTTGACAGCAGAGGCCGCGCAGATTGCCCAGCGGCATGGGGTGCAGGTGGGTTGCCATACTCTGGATATTCTCGCATATCAGAGCCATGCCACTTTCCTGGATGCGCTGCCCTTTCTGCCTGCCGTGACCCTCTGCGCGGTGGGATGGTTGGGCAACCCGACGGATGCAGAGGAGTATCGGCGGAGTGCCCAACGGGTGATGGAGAGCAACTATCTGGGGCCGGCTCTGCTGCTGGCAGAGATTGCCCATCGCTACCAGCAGGTGGGCTCTGGCACCCTCATCGGCATCAGTTCGGTGGCGGGAGAGCGGGGGCGTGCCAGCAATTATGTATACGGCTCTGCCAAGGCCGGTTTGACCGCCTATCTCTCCGGCCTGCGCAATCGCCTCTACCCCCACGGGATCCATGTGATCACCGTCAAACCGGGGTTGGTGGATACCCCCATGACCGCCGGCATGGCATTGCCCCGCCTGCTGACCGCCCAACCGCAGCAGACGGCGCGGGATATCTACCGGGGGTTTGTCCAAAAGAAGGATGTGATTTATACCCTCTGGATATGGCGATGGCTGATGGGCGTGGTCCGCTGCCTGCCGGAACATGTTTTCAAAAAAACCCGGTTTTGAGAACCATCCCCTGGGCAGGTGCGGCGGTTTGCCCGGAAAAGGTGCTCCCCCCCATTGTGACATGTTGTCCACGGGAGTCTGTTCATGTCAATCCTTGCCTGGCCTGATGCCCCTTCGCCTGTTTCTCCCCCCCTCCCGGAGCACCCCCACGGGCGGCGGTTGGCGGTGCTGAGGAGGCCCATCACTCTCCTGCTGGGCTTTTTTTTCCTTCTTTATGCCGGGATGGGGCTGTTTGGCTACGGCAATGACAACGATACCTACGGTATGTTGCGCTCCGGGCATGCCCTGTTTTTTGAGGGAATCTATCGTTATTCCAGGGCGCCGGGCTACCTGATTCCAGAGATGGTGGTCGGGGGTGCGGCACTGCTGGGGGGCTATTTTCTCGCCAATCTGATCTCTGCGGTGTTGGGAACGGCGTCACTGTTTTTTTTCTGGCGGTTGCTGAGAGCGGGTTTTGACGAATGGACGGCTCTTTTGATCACGGCCATCGTGGGCCTGACGCCCCACTATGCCATCGCGGCTTCCTCCTCGATCGACTATATATACAGCATTTTTTTTATCCTGTTTGGTGTCACCGCGCTGCGCGGTCATCGCTGTTATTGGGCCGCGCTGCTCTTCGCCTGTGCCACATCTGCCCGGCTTTCCAACCTCCTGACGATCGGGATCCTCTACGGCTATTTTATCTTTATCCAGTACAGGAAACGGGAGTACGTTGTCCTGATGCGCCTACTGTTGTCGGGTTGTTTGACCGTTTTTTATGACTGCCTCTTTTACATTCCCTCTTTCATGGCGGCGGGCAACAGCTTTGATTTTTTTGCCCACGGTCC
>JADGCE010000004.1:9640-42108 GCA_015229095.1 Magnetococcales bacterium
TGCTGTTTGTGATGGTGCCTCTGGCGATTGATCTTTGGCAACCCCGCCGCATTTTTCTGATTGTTTTGCTGGAGTTGGTGCTGGGATACGGCTTTTTGGTCAACTTTGACATTCTGGATCGGAAATACAGCGCGGATGGCGGCGAGGCCATCGGGGCCGCTGTGGGGCTGTTTGTACGCCCCGGTGCGACGGTGGTAGACCTGCTGCGCCGGGACAGTTCGATGGAATTTTATATGATGCGCATGCACATCCAGGGTCACTACGGCAAATCCTGGGACCAGCGGGTGGGCAGCCGCTTTTTTCTCCCCAGCGGCCTGGTTCGCACCTACAGGCAGACCGAAGAGCAGCGCCTCCAGGAGACGGCAACACCGTGATGGCCTTGGTCAAGTCGGGTCAGAAGCGACTTCAGAGTCCTTTTCCTGACTCTGGAAGGCCTGGCAAAACACAAAATGAAATCGTGCCAATCCATGAAATTGCACGTGGTAAAAATCGCACCACAAAAACCGCCAGCGGACCAGGGGGATGCCTGTCTCTATGGGGGGGGTTGCCGAAAAATGGACACATTCAAAACAGTTTGTCAACAAAGTGCTCTTGCCTCCCTACCGCAAACCGGAACCCCCCAGTTTTCGCTTTTTTTCAGCCGATCCAAAGTGTTGCCATGCTATCCATCGCTTGACAGTGCCGGGTAATCGGTATACCCGACTGCTCCCGGAGAATAGAATGTGGAGACATCGGCCGGATTCAAGGGGGCACCGATACGGAAGCGGGCGGGCAGATCGGGATTGGCCAGGAATGGCACCCCGAAGGCGACCGCATCCACCTCACCCCGGGCGATGGCCAGCGTGGCCTCCTCGGCGGTATAGCCCATGTTGCTGATGAGCACCCCCTGATAATGGGCACGGATCGGCGTCACAATATCTCCGGTCTGTTGTTGGAACAAATCCCCGCGCAGGATATGCAGGTAGGCCAGGTGATAGCCGTTGAGGCGGTCGGCAAGCCAGGTCGCCAGGCCGATGGGATCGCTGTCCCGCATGCTGTTGAAACTGTTGAGCGGCGAAATGCGCACCCCCACGCGCGCGCTGCCCCACACCTGACTGACGGCCTCAATGACCTCCAGCAGCAGCCTTGCCCGGTTTTCGAGGGAACCACCGTAGGGACCGGTACTGCGCTGGTTGGAGCCGTCGCGCAAAAACTGGTCCAGCAGATATCCATTGGCCCCATGCACCTCCACCCCATCGAACCCGGCCGCCAGGGCATTCTCCGCAGCCCGTTTGAAGGCGGCAACAATCTCCGGTATTTCGTCATCCCCCAACATGCGCGGCACCACATAGGCCTGTTTGCCCTCTGGCGTATGCACAAGATCATCGGTGATGGCGATGGGACTGGCCCCGACGGGTAGCTGGCCATTGTTCAGGAGGGGATGGCAGGCGCGACCGCCGTGCCAGAGTTGCAAAAAGATGCGACCACCCGCAGCATGGACCCGGCTGGTGGTCTGTTGCCAGCCTGCCACCTGCGCGTCGGAATAGATGCCCGGCTCATGCCAGAAGGCCGAGTGGCCCTCCTGCACCATGGTGGCTTCGGCGATCAGCAACCCCGCACTGGCGCGCTGTGCATAATGCTCAGCGATCAATGCACCCGGCAGATGCCCCTCTTCGGCACGACACCGGGTCAGGGGTGCCATCAGGATGCGATTGGGCAAGGTCAGCGGCCCCAACGGTAACGGATCAAACAAAGTGGGCATCGTGTTCACCTGTGCATGAGAGTCTTAAAGGGTTGTTTTCTGAAAAATCTGCACAGCAATTCCAGAGAATTCCCCCCGAAATCTCAGGTTTACCATATATCACGTCCGTCGGCCAGATGGCGTTCCGCTTCCTGTCGGAGCCTCATTCCAGCCCTGCGGGGGTCGGAACGGCCACGGGCTGCAAAGCGCGCTGTGCAGGCGAATCAGCCCCGGCAGGCAGAAAATACCTTTCCTGCAGAGAAAAAACAAGGCCATAATGCCCCCCTCGGTCGTGTGGTCGTTTGCAACTCCTGATTCCAGCGGGACACATGTTTGAACCCCTGTATTATAAAGACAAATTATTACTGGTCAATCCCGCAGGTGATATCGGCGTGGTCACGCTCTGGTCACCGGTCAAGACCGTTTATAAAAAATTGGCTGCTGCGGGTATTGATCTGGGGGTTCAGAGCTCTCGTGTTGCTGTACTGGGCACCTTGTACGGCAACGGTCTCCCGGAATTGCTGCACAATCTTCTCTACAATCCGCAGATACGCCATTTGCTGCTGCTCGGCAAGGATCTCTCCGGCTCTCGACGGGAGTTGCAGGGCTTTTTTGAACGGGGCCTGGAGGAGAGCCGTTATCTGGGCAGCCCTGTATACCGCATCATCGGCACCGACCGAAAAATGGATGGTTCGGTACACCCTCAGGATTTTATCCATCGCCCCCTGACTTTGACCGATTTGAGCCAATGCCGGGAGCCGGAGCTGGCCGAGGCCATCCGTTCCTATTTTGCCCTCTCCCCCCCGCAACAGCCGTGTACGCTGGCACGTCTTCAACGCCCCATCCCCCAGCCCGCCATTCAGTGGTATCCTTCCCATCCTGGCGCGCATACCATCATCCGGCACACCCCCCTGGAGGCGTGGCGGGAGTTGATCTTTCGTCTGGTCCGTTTTGGCCACCGTCAGCAGCTCCGCAAGGGGGAGCGGATCGAACTGCACAACATGAAGGTGATCATCCAGGAGCCCTTTCCGGAAACAGCCCAGCAGTTGGCCCATTGGGGCTTTTCCCTCTCCGAACTGCATGCCTATCAAGCCAGCCTGCTGGATCCCACACCCCCGGACGAACAACCATACACCTATGGCAACCGTTTGCGGGGCTATTTTCGATCGGACCAGGGGGTGATCGACACCCTGACGGCGGCCATCGCGCATCTCCAGGAGGATGGGGAGTCCCGGCGGGCCTATATCAGCCTGTGGGACAGCAACCGGGATACTCTGCCCCTTGTCAAAGGGCATCCCTGTCTGGTATCTCTGTTTTTCCGTAAATTTTCCGAACAATTGACCCTGACGGCCACCTTTCGTACCCACAATGCCCTGGATGGCTGGTTGCGCAATGTCTATGGGTTGATGGCCGTTTTGAAGTATGTGGCCGAGGCGGTTTCCCTGCCGATGGGTTCCCTCACCCTGATCAGCCACTCCATCAGCATTGATCCCCAGGGCTCCGGTCTCACCCGGGCCCAGGCCATTGCTGCCAGCAAACAGAGTGACCATCGGCACGACCCCCACAGTGGCCGGGAGATGCTGCGCAGCGATCCCCAGGGGGAGTTTGTCGTTACCATCGATCAGACGACTCGGGAGTTGGTGGTGCAGCATCTTTACCAGGGGCAACGTCTCACCGAATATCGGGCCAGCAGTGCCGAAGCCCTGGAGGCGCAATTGGCCCGCGACTGCGCCCTCTCGGAGATCAGCCATGCCCTCTATCTGGGGCGCGAAATGGCCCGCCAGGAGATGCGTTTGAAACCGGCCAAGCAGCCCCAATAGATCCATCACAATACCCTGTAAGGATGGTGCCAGGCAGCCATGTTTGTTTTTTTGGATATCGGTTTTACCCTGATCGGCGGTCCCGGCGTGGGCCCGGCCAGACGTCTGGCGGAGGCACTGGCTCTGCCCGGTCATGCCAAGCCCATTCTGAGCGATCTGCTGTTTCGGAGCCCCTTTTCCCACCCGGATCAACTGGCAGAGGCGCTGCACGCCCAGTTCCACGGCCTGCCGGAACAGAGTCGTGCCGTGGTCCACGCCCTCTGGCAGGCCCAGAGCGACGAGGCCTATATCCTGCCAGGTGCAGCGGAATTGCTGGAAACATTGACGGAGGCCCGGATACCGTTCGGTTTTATCTCCAACATCTGGGCACCTTTCCATGCCGGTTTCACCCGCCTTTTTCCACAGGAGAGCCGGCAGCATCCCAGCTTTTTATCCTTTCAGCTGCAGATGGCAAAACCCGATCTGGCCCTTTACCAAACCGCCCTCCGGCAGACCGGTGTTTCGCCTCGGCAGGCCATCATGATCGGTGACACCTATGGGATGGATATTGCCCCTCCGCAACAGTTGGGCATGAAAACGGTTTGGATTTTGCATAGACCACAGCAGGAACTGGCGGATACCTTGCACATTCTGAATGGCCGCGCGCCCGCGCCGGACTTGGCGTTGGCCCATATCGGCCAGGTGCAGGTGGAACAGCTTCACACCCTTCTGACAGAGAGCAAACATGCCCAGTAGTCTTGCCCTCCGTATCACCCGCATTGAAACCATTCCGGTTGCCATACTCCTGGAACGATTCCGGCAGACCCGCCTGCGGGGTTGCGGCCAACCTTTCATCTATGCCGAAGCCCAGTTGGAATTGCTGCGGGATGTCGATCCCCGCAGCCTCTATCCGGCGCAAAACTATGTGCTCCAGGCCGATCATCAGCGACTCCTTGCCCTCTACCGCGCTTTTCTGGAGCGCGGTCATGATCTGTTTGCCCTGGAAGGAGGGCTGCATTTTTGGCTCCAGAACGAGGAGACGGGAGAAGAGGAGGGCCCCATTCCCCTCACTCCGCCGGTGGTGGAGCTCTCCCTGGAAGCGGATGGCCGCACCATTCCCCTGATCAACGACGGTATGCACCGGGTCTACACCGCCCTGCGTCTCCAGCGTACCATCCATATCATTCAGGTGCGCAACGTGCCCAGGCAGTGGCCCTACTATGCCTACCCCCTCGCCAACGGTTGGGAGGATGTGGAAGAGTTGACCGAGTTGCCAGCCGACTATGTCAAAAAAGCCTATCGGGATCCTGACCACTACAAGGATCTGTTTCGGGATTTTAACGCCCTGTTTCCAGGCATTCAGAAGAACCGCCCAAGGGGGAGGGGATTGACATGAGGCTGTCGGATGAGGATGTGCTGAAAAAAATACAAAGCGGTGAAATAGAGATCGACCCCCCGCCCGCTCCAGAGGCCATCGGCTCTTTTTCCGTCGATGTACGGTTGGGCCATGTGTTTCAAACCTTTCAACCCTGCCAAATCCCCTTCCTGGATCTGGCCGCCAGTACCGGCAGCTATACCCTCTCCGAACATGTCATGAAAACCGTCCGACTGGATGATGGAGAACATTTTTTCCTGCATCCCGGCGATTTCGCCCTGGGCATGACCATGGAGCGGGTAAAACTGGCCAGTCATATCGTGGGCTGGCTGGATGGCCGCAGCAGTCTGGCCAGGGTGGGGTTGATGGTGCATATTACCGCCCACTCGGTGGATCCCGGTTGGAATGGCCATATCACCTTCGAGTTTTTTAACGCCGGTCGCCTGCCCCTGGCTCTCAAGCCTGGCATGCGCATCGGGGCCATCTCCTTTGAAGTGCTCTCTTCCCCCACCAGCAAACCCTATGGTGAAAAACGCGGCGCCAAATATCATGGGCAGAGTGGACCGCTGCCCAGTCGTATCATAAGGGATTCATTCGCGGAGAAGGATCATGCTTGAGAAATTCAAGAATAAACGCACACTCATGATCGCTGGTGCCGCCCTTCTGGCCATTCTCCTTCTTGTGGTCGGCTATCGGCTGTTGTTTGGCTCTTCCCGTGGAGAGGAGGAGGGGGGTGGCAAGGTGAAAGGGGCGTGGGTGCCCAATGCCATTCCCGATCTGCCTCCCCTGATCTTTGATCCTCAAAAAGATTGGGGGGCACCGGCTGTCCAATTGGCACAATTGAATGCTGCCTCCCGGGCGAGGGTCAAGGCGGGTGTGCGTATCGAAAAGGGCCGCTCTTCGTCGTTTGACGATGAATTGATCGTGATCGAACAGTTGCAGGTGGACAAGTCGGTGGCGGAATGGCCCCGTATCCGCATCGCCTTGCGCTACAATGGCGACCGTGTCATCGACGAGGCCAAGTTGGATGTTCTTTTCCTGGACAGCAAGGCCACCCTGTTGGCCCGGCGGGCCATCAATCCTTTGGTGGTCTCTGGCAGCATGTTTGGGGATAAAATGCAGCCCCTGCATCCGGGAGAACTGCGCAATGTTGTTGTGGATGCTACCCAGGCTCCTCTGGGCTGGTTGGACCGTGTCTCCGTGGAGCTGATTTATTATCGGTATGCGCCATGAACCCGGAATTGGTGTTGGCCTCCACATCGCCCTACCGACGCGCTTTGCTGGACCGTTTGGGTCTCTCCTATCGGACCGCCGCCCCACAGGTCAGCGAAGAGCGGCATGCCGGAGAGTCTCCCCAGGCACTGGCCGAGCGTTTGGCCATCAGCAAGGCGCGTGCTGTGGCGACGGCGTTCCCCGATGCCTTGATTATCGGAGCGGACCAGGTGGCGGTTTTGGAGGGGGATGGGGGAGAAGTGGATATCCTGAGCAAACCGGGCCACCATGCGGGTGCGGTGGCGCAGTTGCGCCGGGTTTCCGGGCAGCGGGTGCAGTTTTTGACCGGGCTCTGCCTCTACCACAGCCCCTCCGGTCGCTGCCATGTGACGGTTACCTCCTATGGGGTTCTCTTTCGTCCCCTGAGCGAGGCGTTGATCGAAGCCTATTTGCAGCGGGACAAACCCTACGATTGTGCCTGCAGTTTTAAATCCGAGGGGCTGGGCATCATCCTGTTCGAGCGTCTGGAAGGGGAGGATCCCACCGCCTTGATCGGTCTGCCGCTGATCGCCCTGCGGCGGTTGCTGGAACAGGAAAATTTTGCTATCCTCTGACCGTCGACACCCCGCCCTTTTTCCGTGGGAATCCCCATGTACAAACGGTCGCTTGTGCTGCTTGTGGTGGCAGCCGTTGCCCTCTTCTTTTATGCGGATCTGGACCACTATTTGACTCTGGAGGCCTTGCAGGCCAATTATCAACAGTTGGCCCTCCTGCAAGCCGATTCCCCCTGGTGGTTTGGCGGGGCCTTTTTTGTGCTCTACGTGGGGGTGACGGCCCTCTCCCTGCCCGGCACCACCCTCTTGATGTTGGCCGGTGGGGCGCTGTTTGGCCTGGGTCCGGCCACCCTCCTGATCTCCTTTGCCGCCAGTCTGGGTGCCACCCTGGCCTTTTTGCTGGCCCGCTATCTGTTGCGGGAGAGCATTCAATCCCGTTTTTCAGCACGGCTGGCCCGCATCAACCAGGGCTTGAGCCGCCATGGCGTTCTCTATCTCCTCACCCTGCGCCTGCTGCCCATTGTGCCATCGGCACTGGTCAATCTGCTCATGGGGTTGACCAACCTGCCGGCCCGCACCTTCTACTGGGTCAGCCAGGTGGGCATGCTGGCCGCCATCCTGATCTATGTGCGGGCAGGCACCCAGTTGACCACCCTGCAACATCCCTCCGAACTGCTCTCCCTGCAACTTTTTGGTCCGCTTGTGCTGCTCTCCGGGCTGCCCTTGTTGGTCAACTATGGGTTAAAATACAGGGCTTATAAAAAGACGCTCAGCTCAACCACTGGGCGATCCGTGTAAAATGCCAGGGCAGTTCAAGAAAGCCGGCCACTCCTGAAACCACTCCGATCAGACCAACCAGGAACGACGGAATGAGCATCCAGCGCGCGCGCATCACACCGCTGATCCCCAGCAGGGCGAGGGCAATGTTGATGCTGGCCTCGGCAACATCAAACTGATCGTCCCGGGCGTTCAGAACCGTGTATTGCTTTTCATGTCCTTCCGCTTGCTCCTTGATTTGCTCTTTCTCCGTGACCAGGGTGGCGATTTGGGTGTGCAGGGCGGCGATCTGGCTCTCCAGAGCGGCACGGAACTCTGCGGAGTGGCCTCCGCGCAACTGTTCCAGGCGCATGGACTGCAAAGTATGCTCCGCGAGGTGCTGTTTGGTGCTTTTGGCCTGGAAATAGTTCCAGGCACCCACGGCCTTGCTCTGCTCCTGGCTCATGGCCTGGGCGGTATTGCCACCTGTGACGTTGAGCACCCCCAGCAGGGTGGCCAACAGGGTCACTGCGATGGAGACGCCCCAATTGAAACGTGCATCCGGGTCATGTTCGGGGGCACAGGCCGGTGCGGAGGGGGCGGCATCGGAAGAATCGGCGGGGCTCATGGCGAACTCCTTGGGGTGTTTGATCGGTGGTTGTCGTCAATCACAGGTATTGCAGTGGTTGACCTCCACCGAGAGATGATCCAGGCCGGCAATACCGCGCAACAGCCCTTTGTAATAGGCAGCATCCTGGAGCTGGTGGACGACCAGGGAGACGATGCAGGCGTGGCTGCTGGGACCGACACGCCAAACGTGCAGATCCCCGATTTCGCAGTCGGCATGGGTGGTCAGGCAGGCTCGGATTTTTTCCCGTATCGGCGAGGTCTCTTCGGCATCCAGCAGGGTTTTGGCACTCTCCCGGATCAATCCCACGCTCCAGACAGCGATGACGGCAGACCCCACAATGCCCATGAGGGGATCCATCCATACCCAACCCAGACTCTTGCCGCAGAAAAGGGCGACAATGGCGGTCACCGAGGTCAGGGCGTCGGCCAGCACGTGCAAATAGGCCCCCTTGAGATTATGGTCCTGGTGATGCGGCGCACTCTCATGGTCGTGATGGTCGTGATGGTCGTGATGGTCGTGATGGTCATGGTGGTCGTGATGGTCGTGATGGCCATGATGGTCATGGGCACCCCCCAATATCCAGGCACTGAGCAGATTGACCAGCAACCCCAACACCGCCACCGTCAGAGCCGTTCCAAACTCTACCGGTATGGGAGAGAGCAGGCGTTGGCTGGATTCGATGGCCATGAGAAGGGCGACAATACTCAGGGCGATGGCGCTGGCGAAACCTCCCAGGGGACCGGCCTTGCCGACCCCAAAGGTGAAGCGGGGATTGTGGGCATTGCGGCGGGCAAAGAGATAGGCAAAGGCGGTCAGACCCAGGGCAGCGGCGTGGGTGCCCATGTGCCAACCGTCGGCGGTGAGGGCCATGGAGCCGGTCGCGTAGCCCACCAGCAGCTCCACAACCATGGTGACCAGGGTCAGGCCGATCACCCAGTGGGTGCGCCGCTCAGCGATCTGCGGCAGGTGCAATCCAAAGTGATGTTCGTGCTGCCAAAGGGCGATATCGTGGTTGGGCACCCGCAGAACTCCCGAAGAATAAAAGGATGATGTGTAACGGCCACCCTACAGGTGAATCAGGGTGGGGGCAAGCCAACCCAACAGACCGAAGGCAACCCCTACCAGGCCCAGGGCACCTGCACCATAGGCGAGGATGGTCATGCTGGTGACGACAGAGGCGGAGGCCAGCACGATGGCGATTTGCACGGCGGCCGCTCCATACTCAAACATGTGATAGGCGGCAAAAGATCGGGCGCGGTGATCTTCTGCCGTCTTGGCCCTGGCGGCCAGCTCCTTGCGTCCTTCCCCTTTTTCCGGTTCGCTGTCATACCGCTTGGCCTTGGCGCGCCAATCGTCGATCCGTTTTTTCCAGACCTCGTTGGCGGGTTGCCCGACGGGCGTCATGGCCTCCATCATTTCGGCAGCGGTCTCCATGGTGGTCATGCGGATGGATTTTGCTTGAAAAAAGGCCCATAAATTGGAGGCTTCAATGTTGGACGACACGTAGGCGCTCTGGGAACTGTTGACGCCGGTCTCGATCAAGGCCAACAGACAGGCCAGGATGCTGATCATGATGGCGACATATTTCTTGCCGCCCCCTTCATGTCCTTCGTGACCGCCATGGGCGGCCTCGTGGATCTGCTCGTGGGTTTCCAGAATTTCCATTTTGTCTATTCCTTGAGTGTAGCCATGGGAACAAAGGCCCGCCGTTGCCCGCGCATTCAACACCATTTGCGGAATCGGTGTCAATGCCCGCAGAATCACGAGGATCTTTTGTCGGGTGGTGCAGTCTGTCAACCGGTTGGTCGGGCCGGAAACGCAATCCAGACACGCACCGCTGTCAGGGCACCCGGATCGGTGCCCGTCGGCTTCCCCATCCCCCTGGTGGACCATCAAAGCGTCCTGCACAGGCCGTGTGACAGTGTTGACACTGCCCTTTATCATCCAGATTCCAGCCGTTGACCGTATATCCCGACCGTTCAATGACCATTTGCCCACAGCCATGGCAATGGGTTATCCCCCCCGCCCGGTCCACGACATTGCCCGTATAGGCATAGCGGACACCATTGGCCAACGCAATGTGGCGGGCCCGTTGCACGGTTGCTGTGGGTGTCGGGGGCTTGTCCAGCATTTTCCACGCGGGATGAAAAGCGGAAAAATGGATCGGCACCTCCGGCCCCAACCGTTCCACCACCCAGTTTGTCAGGGCCTCCAACTCGGCCTGGGAGTCATTTTCTCCCGGAATCAGCAAAGTGGTCAACTCCACCCAGACCGAGCGCTCTTTTTTGAGATATTCCAGCAGTTCCAAAACAGGTTGCAGGTGTCCCCCGGTCAGGCGGTAATAAAAGTCTTCCGAGAAAGATTTGAGGTCGATGTTGGCCGCATCCATCTGGCCAAACAGGAGGGCAGCCGGTTCGAGATGGATATAACCGGCTGTGACCGCAACGGATTGGATGCCCACGGCCCGACAGGCGTGCGCCACATCCACCGCATATTCCAAAAAAATGACGGGATCGTTGTAGGTGTAGGCCACGCTGCGACAGCCGCTCCGCACGGCCGCTGCGGCAATCGCCTCCGGGCTGGCATATTCGGCAATTTTCTCCATTTGTCGCGCCTTGCTGATGTCCCAGTTTTGACAAAACGTGCAGGCCAGATTGCAGCCCGCCGTGCCGAATGACAGAATCGGTGTGCCTGGCAAAAAATGGTTCAGCGGCTTTTTTTCCACCGGATCCACACAAAAACCACTGGAGCGACCATAGGTGGTCAGGCGCATTTTTCCCCCCTCATGGGCTCGGACAAAACAGAAGCCCCGCTGCCCCTCCCCCAATTGACAGTGGCGCGGACAGAGGTCGCACTGGATACGACCGCCCTCCAGGGCATGCCAAAAGCCTGTTTCCATCTTTTTATCCTCCTGTAATTGTTTGTTAAAAGCGCATAAGAACCCCGGATGATCAGCAGATATTGAATTCCTGGCCAATCTGTGTCTTAATGGTCCACATCTGAATTGTGGTCCAGTATTCACGTGGGACACACAGTTTTTTGTCCATGACATTGATATGGGGAGGAGTTCATGCAAGCTGCCATTCAATTTTTCAAGGATGCACTGCATCACGAAGTGAGAGCTGCCGCTTTCTACAACAAGGCCGCCGAGATCACGCGGGATGATGAGTCTCGCATGCTCTACATCAAATTGGCCGGGATGGAGGAGGGGCATACATCCAGTTTGGTCGAAAAGGTCAAAACCGCCCCCTGTGGCAAGGCCTTCGATGTGGATGCGTTCGTCCGGGAGTTGGAGAACGAGGCGGCGGATGCCATCTCCCCAGAGCATCTCAGCCTGATTGAAACGGGCAGCATGCGCCAGGTGCTGGAGTTGGCCATCCAGTTTGAAAACCAGGCTTGCCAGGACTACGAAAATCTGGCCCGGGAAGCGACCGATTTTTCGGTCAAGTCCTACTGCCAGGAGGCTGTCAAGGAGGAACGGGGCCATATCCGGGAATTGTCCAACCTGCTGAACTCCCTGAGCATGTCCGAAGAGGACCGCCCCGGCCTGTAGGGGGATGCCTGCCAAGACACGCCCTCTTTCCCTGCCCCATTGTGCAGGGAAAGAGGGGAGTGTGGACAAGGGCGGGATCCTATGGGGTCGGTTCGGGCAACAGCCCCTGTTGCTGCATGGCCAGATAGATCTCCCGACTGACCCAGGCGTCTGTGGCCGCATAGGAAATTTGAAACGGCTTCAGCTCTTTGTTGTCCCAGTTGGAGCATTGTGCCCGTTTGGAGATGCGAAATCCCAAAAAGTGGGCCGACAGGCTGCGCAGTCCGTAGCTTTCGATACCGACCCGGCGCGTGACCTCGCTCAGATCCAGCAGTTGTTGCGGCCGGAAGGAGAAGACGGATTGCAGATTTTGCGCGTCATGGGCTAACCCCACCCCCACCTTTAAAATCTGCCGATCGCTCAGCAAATCCACCAGAGCTTCATAGTCGGAGAGTCGTGGCAACTGGAAAATGTTGACATAGTCCGTGCCGGCCATTTGAATCAACGAGGGACGATAGCTGACCCCCTTTTTGAAGGCGGGTCTGGTCTCCACGTCAAAACCGATGACGTGCTCGTTCTGCAATTGCATCACCGCATCCGCTACCCGCACGTCCGAATCGATCAGATTGATTTTTCCCTCCCATTTACGGATGGGCAGGTCGTTGATTTCAGATTTGGACAGCTTGCCGGTGGGTTCTGGTTGTTGTTTGGACGACGGTCCCATCATAGACCCTCTGACAAAATACATGACCCCGAAACTGTAGATATCACAAAATTCCCTGTTCGGCAATTCCCGGTGAGGGTAACCCTCTATTTTACCTCGGCTCGGTTTTCCGGCGGGAGCCGACCGGCCAGCAGCAACCGGTTGAAGAGAATATTGGGGGAGATCCAGAAGAGTTGGTCGTCAAAACCTTGCTCCCTGTCAGTGTGGTAGGGGGCATGGACAAAACGGGCATCTCCATTGCTGTTCTCCTGCTCAGAGGGGCTGCGGGGAGGAGGGTTGGTCACCCCCAGCGCACTGAGGGCTCCCAGGCCATTGGCTCCGTGAGAGAGAAAAACGGCTGGGGTGTGATCGATGCCGTTGACTACCTGAATGGTTCCCGTGCTTGCCAGGGTGAAGGCGGGCCAGGGGGCTTTGCTGTCATCGGTAAACGGTTTCGAGACGGCGTAGGTAAAGCGGTTGTGCCAGGCGTCCTCCTCTCCCACGCCCAAGGTAAGCCAGGGAATGGTGCCCTGCCAGAGCGAGGCGGTTGGGTTGCCCGCGCACCCTGCGCCCTGTCGGTCTTCCCGGCCATCGCGGTCGATGTCGGGACAGGGGAGATGACCATGCACCAGGGCAAATCCCAACAGAGCCTCATGCAGGCGTTCGAGTTGCTCCTTGGTCTCCCGTCGTTGGCTGTTTTCCCATTGGGTGGAGAGGGGCAGCAGCACCCCTCCCAGCAACAGGCTGAGGATAAGCATGACCATAGTCATCTCGATCAGAGTAAAACCGGCTGCAACAGACAGCTGGTGCCGTCGCAGGGGCAACAGACGGCCTGAGCGGTGGTGTGCATCCATGGGTGTATCCCTGTTGCAAGAGGGGCGTGGCTGTTGACGGGAGATCGCGTGAACAGTCGCGACCAGCCCCCCACGATAGGGAGAAGCGGGGCAGGATTCAAGGAAGGATTGCTCCCTTCCGATACAGTGTGGTATAGGTGGCTGCGGAGGAGGGGCATGGGTTGCCCCCCGTTCCTGCCCACAGCACACGGTTTTTCCACAGAGGCCAGCATGGAAAACAGTCCATCGCATCCGGTCGACCTGCTGCCGGCTGCCGAACTCACCGTTCAAACCCTCCTGAATCGCTATCTGGCGGAAATTTCCAGTAAAAAGTCGCCTGTCGCCCAGGCGCAGGAGGGCCGCATGGCCCTCTATCTGAGCGCCCGTTTGGGCCCTTTGCCGCTCTCGGAGTTGACCCCCCTGGTGCTGACGCAATTTCGGGAGTCCCGCCTGCAAGAGGCCTCTGCCAGCACGGTGTCGCGTGATTTTTCCTTCCTTTCCCAAGTGATGGAAAGTGCCATCCATCTCTGGGGTATCTCTTTGGCAGGTAATCCTCTGCATGTGGTGGCCCCCCCCGTGGATATACGGGGACGGGGTCGCCAACTGCAACCTGGGGAACGGTTGCGCCTGATTGCTGCCTGTGCGCGCCACAGCAACCCCATGCTGGGCTGGGTGGTGCGCATTATTTTGTCCACGGGGATGCGCAAGGCGGAGGTGTTGCACCTGCAGCGCAGCCATCTGGACCTCAAGGCCCGACTGCTCCATCTGCCCAAAGTGGGGGCCACCGGGGTGGCCCGGGTGGTTCCCCTCGGCCAGGAGGCCGGCAAAGCCTGCAAAGAGGCCTTGCAGCACGCTCTGGCGAGCCTGGATACCCCGCTCCTGTTTTTTGGCGAACCCGGCAAATTTGGTCAACGACGTCCCTATGCCATCGACCGGGTACTCCGGCAGGCCATGAACCGGGCGCGATTGAAACCCTACAGTTGCGAGGAGTTGCGGGATGATGCCATCCTGCGCATGCGGGAAGCGGGATTGACGGAACAGGAGGTGGTGGCCATCACTGGTCTGCGCACCCTGCGTATCGATCGGCGTGCGCCGCATTTGCAAGGGGAGGTGCTCCTGCGCCGCCTGGATGAGCTGGGATTGTAGGGGATGGATGCGCCCCATGGCCCCATCCCTCTGCTGGTGATTTTGGGTCCGACAGCGTCGGGCAAAACCCGCTTGGCTGTTGCCTTGTCCCAAACCATCCTGCAGCAGCGTCAACGGGGGTGCGAAATCATTTCCGCCGACTCCAGGCAGGTGTTTCGCGGCATGGATATTGGCACCGGCAAAGATTTGGCGGAATATGGCGACCTGCCTTACCACTTGATCGATCTGTGTGATCCGGGTGTCGAGTTCAGCGTCTATGCGTTTCAACAGCAGTGCTACCAGGCCATGACCGCCATCCATGCCCGTGGCCATTTGCCCGTGCTGGTGGGGGGGAGCGGGTTGTATCTGGATGCCATTGTGCGGGGGTATGCCCTGTTGCCTGCGGCGATCAACCCGGCCCTGCGCCAAACGATGGCAGAGTGGACAGAGGAGAGGCTGGAGGCCCATTTGCGCCACCTGCGTCCCCAACTGCACAACCGTACCGACCTGGTGAGTCGGGAACGCCTGTTGCGGGCCATTGAAATTGCGGAACAGGAGGCCAACTCTCCTGCGTCACTGCCCGCTCCTCCTTTAAATCTGCTCATTTTTGGGATACGCTGGCCCCGCGCCGTGTTGCGGCAGCGCATTACCCACCGTTTGCAACAGCGATTGGAGAGCGGATTGCTGGCCGAGGTGGAGGGATTGCTGGCAGGAGGCCTCTCTTCCCGGCAGTTGGCGGCTTATGGCCTGGAATATCGGTTTTCTTGTGAATATCTGGCAGGTCAATGGAGCCGGGATGAATTTTTCCAGGGGTTGAACCGAGCCATTCATCAGTTTGCCAAACGCCAGGATACCTGGTTCCGGCGCATGGAACGCCAGGGTGTGGCCATTCGCTGGCTGGATGCGGAAGCGGATCCTTTGGCAGAGGCTGAACAGATTCTTCTGGCGCGGGGTTTTCCAGAGGAATAGGGGGGAATACGACGGAGGGAGAGTGTCGATGGAAGAACAACCCCTTTATGATGTGCGCATCTTTTGTTGTGTCAACAGCCGGGATGCTGACCATCCTCGTGGTTCTTGCAGCCGCCAGGGTGCCATCGACTTGCACGGTTATTTGGCAGCACGGCTGCAGCACTGGCCGGAGTTGGTGGGCCGTGTCCGGGTCAACGCTTCGGGTTGCCTGAACCGCTGTGAGTGGGGACCGGTGTTGGTGATCCACCCCCCAGGCGTTTGGTACCGTTATCGGACTCAAGCCGATTTGGATGAGATCATCCAGAGCCATTTGGCGGGTGGTGCGGTGGTGCAGCGGTTGCTGTTGAGTGCGGCGACTGCTGCTTCCGGCGACAAGGGGCGGCGATCGGGGAGCAGAACGGGGGCGATGTCGCAGCGCGGGAGATCCAGGCAGCGTTGACCGGGTGCGCAGGGTAACCGAGAGATTCACCACTGTGACCGTTGCCAGGATGATGAGACCTGCATCAGGATTTTTGCTTGTTACCGCTTTTTTTGTTGTTATACTCGGCGGAGGAGCCGTCGTCTGCGGAAGAGACGGAAATTTTTGTGTCTGCGGGCGTGCAGCGTTTTCAATTCAAAGTTTCAATGGGATACGATACCATGAAAAACCAATCTCTTACCCGGCGCACTGTGTTGACCGGCATGGCCGTCGGCCTGAGCGCTTTTGTGTTGCCAAGGTTGCCTTGGGCCAGCGCGGCCGCCGATGCCCCCCGTGTTACCCCGGAACAGGCTCTGCAATGGTTGCGAGAGGGGCACGCCCGCTTTTTGGCTGGTAAATCGGAACGTCCCAATCTGACGCCACAACGTATCGCAGAGACCTTTGTGGGCGGTCAACATCCGTTTGCCACCCTCATCTCCTGCTCGGATTCCCGCGTTCCTGTGGAGCATCTTTTCGACCGGGGGATCGGCGATCTGTTTGTGATTCGAGTGGCAGGCAATGTGGCAGATGTGGATGAGATCGGTACCGCCGAGTATGGAGCCGGCCATCTGCACACCCCGGTCATTCTGGTGTTGGGCCACAGCAAATGCGGGGCGGTGACGGCGGTGGTCAAAGGGGATAGCGTCGGGGGCAGCATTCCCAAGCTGGTGGACAACATTATTCCGGCTGCCGAGCGGGCCAAAGCGAAGGGATTGAGCGGAGATGCGTTGGTTGCGGAGGCCATCCGGGAGAATGTGCAGCAGTCCATTCGGGATCTGCTGGCCCATAGCGAAGAGTTGCGCCATCTGGAGCATGCGGGCAAGTTGAAACTGGTGGGGGCGGTTTATCATATCGAAGATGGTTCTCTGGAGTGGTTGGAGCGCACTTGACCCCCTCCAGGGGATGGGATGTTGCCTCGCGGCGGCGACAGGGCAGGCTGTGTTTGTTTGTGAAGGGTGATGGACGTGTCAGAATTGGAGAGCAGTAGAAAAGAGACCCGCTATATTCAGGCCAGACGGGTCACTCAGGTTGGCACCGCAGGGGATACCCTGTTGACCATCGGCAAAATTTCTGCCGGCTTGTTGACCCAGTCGTCGGCGCTGCTGGCGGAGGGATTGCACTCGGGTGCCGACTTGCTGTTCGATGTGGTGGTGTTGCTGGGCATGAAGATCGCCAAGCGCAAGCCGGATGAGAGCCACCCCTACGGCCATGGCAAATTTGAGGGATTGTTCACCCTTTTCCTCTCTGCCCTGTTGTTGCTGGTGGCGGTGGGTGTGGTGTGGGATGCGATACACCGCATGGGAGCGGGGGATCTGCACGCCCCGGATGCCTGGGCGTTTTGGGTGGCTCTGCTCTCCATCGTCACCAAGGAGGGGTTGTTTCAGTACACCGTGCGGGTGGGGCGCCGGTTGAAGTCCAACATTATCATGGCCAACGCTTGGCATCATCGGGCGGATTCCATCTCCTCCTTTGCAGCCATGCTGGGTATTGGCGGGGCCCTGTTGGGATATCCGATTCTGGACCCTGTGGCGGCCATTGTTGTGGCGTTCTTTGTCAGCAAGGTGGGCTTTGAGATCGGTTGGGATGCCATCAAGGAGTTGACAGATGCCTCCGATGCCGTGGATGAAGAGATTCGGCAGCGCATCAATCATCTGATCAACGAGATACCCGATGTCCTCTCAGCCCATTTTGTCACAGCCCGGCAATTGGGGCCGGATATTGTCGTCGATGTGCATGTGGTGGTGCCACTCTGTCTCTCCGCCTCCGAAGGTCACCAGGTGGCCGAACAGGTCAAATATACCTTGCTGAAACAGGTGGACGCGATCACGGAAGTGGTGGTTCATGTGGATACGGAGGATGACATGGAGCGGACCATCCCCATGCAGCCCAGCCGAGAGGTGTTGCTGGATTGGGTGTTTCGGGAAATTCCCGAAGGTCGCGCTGTGGTGGGTGTGGTCCGCCTGCAGCCCAACTATACCAGCCGGGGCATTTACCTGGATCTGGTTCTGGAGGCGGACGAATCCTATTCGTTCGAAGCTGTGCACGAGGAGGCGCAGCAGCTGTGTGGTCGTTTGTTGAACGGAGGAAAAGGGATCCTGGAGGTGCGCACCAGCCTGGCATCGGCAGAACAGCAGCACGGTACGCTCGCTGCGTGCAAGGTCTCCGCTTGACGGAGTGCGTGTTGCAGGGGTGACCTCCCCCCACCCGCCGCCGGGAGGAGGAGTTACCTTTTGTTGCCGGACTTTTTCTTCGTCTTCCGATTATTGGAATGTGCAGGGGCAGGACGGGCGACGGCGGGGGCTGTCACCATTGCGGGAGGGGGGGGTGCCTCTTGCGTGCCGCAAAGCCTTTCGATGACGGCTTGCACCAGAGGGCGGCTGACATTGCGTGCGAGCAAGGCACTCTGAATCGTTTCCGGAGCTGTACCCAGACGCTGCTGCGCCATGACAAACTCCGCGACGATGATAACGGCCCCGACCACGTCCGTGTCGATGCCATACTCGACCAGGGCGCTTTGCACCTGAGCCGGGGAGGCTCCCTGTTGCAACCGCGAGGTGACAAACTCGGCGAGCATGGCCACGTTCTCTTCTCTTTTTGTCAGCATGATCGACCCTCCTGCAAGAATAATCCACCCAACGATGGCATGTTTGTAACCGCGCACTGGCCAACACTCCGACCGTGCTCTCTTTTCGCACAAAAACCCGTCCGTGGCAAGGGTTGAGCCTCCCCCTCTCCTGTGTATAAAAAAACCAGGGAGATGCAGAGGCTTCAGTTCTTGACAGTGTCGTTTGAGAGGTGGAGAAGCAACTGGTTCAGGTCCGTTTTGCCATTGGCATTCAGGGGCAGTTGGGAAAGACGTCGGATCTGCCGGGGCACCATGTAATAGGGCAGGCGTTTGGTACACTCAGTCAGGATCTCGGCATCGGCCAGGGAGGAAGCGCAGACGAACCCCACCACGCTGGTGACGTTGCCTCCGCCCGGGGGCCAACCGAGGACGGCCACCTGCTCTGTTCCGGCAACCTGACGCAGCACCTGTTCGATCTCCGCCAATTCCACCCGGTAACCTCGGATTTTTAACTGCCTGTCCAGTCGATCCACGTAGGAAAATCCCACCCCGGCCCTCCAGATGGCCAGATCTCCGGTTTTGTACCAGCGCTGCCGTTGCCCATCCGCCTCTGGCAGTTCCAGATAGCACCGCTCTGTTTCTGCGGCATTTTTCCAGTAACCGGGGGTGATTTGCGAGCCGCTGAGACAGAGCTCTCCTTTGATATTCTCAACGTTTTCATGTAACTGGCCATGAACCAGCAGTGCGGCGCGTTGACCGGCATAGGGGGTGCCGATTGGGACAACACCACGGTCGCAGTCGGCTTCGGAACGGCCAGTCTGCCATACGTAGCCGGTGATACAAATGGTGCCTTCGGTGGGGCCGTAGCTGTTTTCAATGCGGCTGTGGGGCGCGGCGGCTTGCCACCATTGGACCGCTTCCATGGTAAGCTGCTCCCCACCAAAGATGGACCAGCGCAATGAGGGGAAAAACCCCGGTTTGAGCAGGTACATGCGTTTCATGAAATGGATGACGGCGGGGACGGACTCCCAAAAAGTCAGGCCATGCTCCCTGATGAATTGAGCAGGGGCCATGCGGCTTTTTTGGGGGATGCAGTACAGGCAAGCCCCGGCCGCCCAGCAGACAAACTGATCATGCACCGAGGCGTCAAAGGTCAGGTCACTGTGCTGGGAAAAACGATCTTCCGGGGTGGGCTGATACCGTTCCAGCATCTGGCTGACAAAGGCATTGACATTGCCGGGGGAGACCATGACCCCTTTGGGCACGCCCGTGCTGCCGGAGGTGAAGAGCAGATAGGCGATGGGTGTCTGCGGTTGTTTGGGAGATTGCAGAGTGGGGGGGAGAGAAAAGATCTCATCACGCAAGAGGAAACGATGGCGGGAGAGGGTTTGGGTCCAGGGTGGCGCCGTTTCATGATCGGGGAGCAGGACCAGCAGGTTGCGTTGCACGGCCCGCAGCAGATCTTCAGCCAGGGGTTCACAGTGGCTGTCCAGGATCAGGAGATCCACCTCCGCCAAGTCGGCCATACGCAGGTTGCGCGCAACAGGAAAGGTGGGATTCAACGGGACGTAACCCTTGCCCGCGTACAAAATGGCCAACAGTGCCCCGTAGGCGGTCAGGGAACGGTAGGCAAAAACGGCAGCAACCGGGTTGGCCGGATGAGGGTCCAGCCGTTCGATGGTGGAGGCGATTTGCAAGGCATAGTTTTTTAATTCAGAATAATTATAAAGTTTTTCATCCACAAACAGGGCAGGGCGGGAACCCTGTTGGCAGGCACTCCGGTGAAACCACTGAGCGATGTTGTCCTCTGAATGGGTGGAGATGGCAGGAGCGTTCTGGGTGTTCATGGAGCGATTGCAGTCTCCCTTGTGCGTTCTGACGATTCAAAGAGAGACGCCAAACAGGGCGAAGAAAAAGGTGGTATCCTGCATGAAGGAGGAACCGGGATGATCCCAAATGCGCAGGATGGAAAAAAAGAGCCAGACGCCGGCGATTTTACGGAGCGTCAGCAGGATGGTCAACACCGGGGAGGTGGTTGTCCGGGCTTTGCCCCGCTGATTTTTTTCGCGCAGCATGCTGACAAAAATGCCGAATCCCAGCACGAAAGAGTAAAAAAAGTAGGAAGAAAACTTTGTAAATGGGGCCAATGCCCCGTAGCCTATAAATGAATCAAAGTTTTGCAATACGTGGTAATAGATGTTGCCCAGGAAGGCCGACATCATGGTGGCGGCAAAGATGCGCAGGGTGTGGTTTTTCTTGAAGAATGACAGGTAGGTGGGATAGAAGAAAAATTCCACCAGAAGTTCTTTGAAATAATAGTAGTAACGGTTCCAGAAATCCACCAGGGAGGTGGCCAGCAGGGGTTTATAGGTGTTGCGAAACACATGAAAACCGCAAAGACGCAGGGAACCGACAATCATATGTCCAACGATGGCCAGCTGCATGGTTTCATAAATCATGTCAACAATCAGACTGGCCCAAACAACTTTCATGGCAGGCAGGGAGGCGCTGAGCCCGACCAGCGCATCCATGTGGTAGAGTTTCAGATAAAGGGGCTGCCCTCTGCTGCCAAAGAAGGCGGTATCCAGCAGATACAGGACAACGTGCCAGAGAGAGGCCAGCAGAAGCAGTTTCAGGCCGGCCAACTGGGATTTTGCCAAATCGAGCCGACTGTCGGCCTGTTTTTGGAGCAGATAGTCCAGCCCCTTCCCGTAGGGCACCTGGGTGGAACCCAGGTAGGGGAGGCAATAGATCAGGTGGTCCACGAAGCGGCTCTGTTTGATGGAACCGCGTCGGCCCGAATAGAGCATGAAGCCGATGCGCCAGATCAGAAAAGAGAAAAAAACCAGACAAACAGAGAGGTTATCGGCAACAGCCCAGGCGGGCAGATCCCGGAAACCGGATGGCAGAAAGACCAGGGCCAGGATGCAGCTCCACAGCAGCAGGTGGAGAAACATTTGTGGACTGTTGCGGACCACTCTGGGCAGGCTGGAGAATGCGCGGGCGACACGGAAAAAAAGGTAGAGCACGCCCACAATGATGCCGGCATCCACGGCCATCCACAGTGGTTCCGTGACCTCCAATCCTACCAGCTTTGTGTGCAAAAACAGGCTGCCTGCGCCGAGGCCCACAATCCACAGGCGATGGGCAGGAAAGATCTGTGCCAGGATCATCACGGGCAGCAGGGGGAGATAGCGGGGAATGCTCAGGATCAGGGCGACCACCATCCACAGCAGCACATTGCCTTTCCATGTGGTTGAAAACTCAAGTATGCGTGTGTTTTCGTGAAATTGAGAAACTCGTTGGTACAAAGAGGGCGTTGTTCTCGCGGCTCCTTCCTGACGGATGGGCAGCGACCGCACCAGTTCGGCCGGACGGGAGAGTTGGCTCGTCATGGTGTTCATGGTCAACGCGTTGTTCTCCTGTTCCCTTGAATCCAGAGAGAGCGAAATGTCCTGTGTGATGCGCGGCGAAAAGAGAGCCGGCAGGAGCCCGTGCCCGCGCGATGTCTATGATGCGCGTTTTTCTATCAGTTCCAGTATTTTCTGGATGGACTCAATCTCGAGGGGATCGATGCCCGTTTCGGAAAAATCCATTTTGAACTCTGATTCCAGAAAATCAATGATCTCCAGTGTGGCCAAGGAGTCGATCAGTCCGGACTTGACCAATCCATCCCCGTCACCGATGCGGTCCACAGGGAGGTCGGGGCGGGCGATGGTTCTCAGAAACTGGATGAGTTTCTGTCTGTTGGCTTGGGTATTCATGGAGTTCTTTTTCTCAATAGCATGAAGGAGGCACTTTGTCTATGCCGTTTCTTGCGCGCGCAGCCAGCCCTCTTTTTCGTGGACAGGGCGCGCGCCGCCACAGTGGGGTGTATCCCACGTGTATTCAACCGTTGTCTTTTGGCGGGAATTCCGGAATCGTTGCCGGATGCACCACAAGCCACAGGGTTCCGATTGTAACGGAATTTTTGTTTAAACGCAAGCATTTTCTGTTCTTCGTGCTCTTTTTGGGTGTGTAAAATACGACCCGGAGCTCTGATATCCGATAAACTATTAAAAATTTATTGCTGGGCAGGGGATACGATCGCTATGGATTGCAGGGGTTCGGCGCATGCATGGGAGGTACAGTCGTCATTATGGGGAGGGGTCATCCTTGGGGTCGGCGACATAGGCTTGCACAGACAAGGGTCGTTCATCCATCCACTCGACAACGCGAAGGGGCTTCCAGAGAGGCCTTTCGCTCTCTGTAACGCGGAGAGGTTCCCAGGGAGGTGTTTCATTCTCTGTCGGCATCGGCATCGGGGGGGTGGCCATGTCGGGCAGGGGGAACTGCGGTGGCTGGGGTGTGGCCATGTCGGGCAGGGCAAGCTGTAACTGGGCCAGCAACTTTCCCTGACTGAATGCCAGCCGGTAATTTTCTATCCCGCTCTGATAGTGTGCATCCATCAGGTTGTTGCGGGCAGCGGAGAGCTCACTTTCTGAATCCAGCAGATCCAACAGGGTGCGTTTGCCCAGTTGATACTGCTCCAAATAGGCCTCCTGTACCGTTTGTGCCTCTGCCGCCTGGGCTTTGTAGGTTTGCAGCAGGGCGTGTACCGTCTCCCAGAGTCGGTAGGCATTGGCCAACTGCTCGGTGACATCCAGGCGGCTCTTGGCCAAGGCGTTCTCTGCCTGCTGCGTCACAAAATGGGCTTCCCGCTGTGTGTGGGTATCCCGATAACCGGAAAAAAGGTTGACAGTCACCTCCAACATGGCACTCTGCACCGCCTGTTCTCCCGCGACGCCCCCCTGATCCTTGCCGTCGGAGGCGGTCAAAACCAGGTTGGCTGACGGGCTGTAGGCCCCCCTGTGGGATTGTTCTCTGGCCTTTTCCTCCATGACCCCCTCCTGGGCCGCCAGAATGGCGGGATGGGTGGCCAAGGCCGTCGCCAATAATACCTCATAGGGTGCGACCGGTGTCGACATGGGCAGCGGTTCGGTCAAGCCCTGGGCCTCCATGCCGAACACAGAGTAAAACAGAGCCTCGGCCCGCTGCTGGTTGCCCCTGGCCTGGGTCATGGCCGCCTCGGCCCGCTTGCCGCGAGAGCGGGCCTGGCTGACCTCCAGCAAACTGCCTACAGAGGCCTCGAAACGTTGCTCAGCCAGACGCAACAACCGATTGTGGGTCGCCAGGCTCTTTTCGCTCTGGCGGAATTGGGCCCGGTACTTCAACACGGTCAGATAGGACTCCACGCCCCGCATGGCCAAACTTTCCGCTGCTTCCAGGGTTTTCCATGCGGAACGCCGGGCACCGGCCTCGGTGCTGGTCACCTGATGGGAGGTACGCAACCCGTCAAATACATTTTGGTTCAAGCTGATGCTGCGATCCTGCCGGTCCATCCAGAGATAATCGGTGTTGGAGGGGCGGGCGGCGGTGTTGCGGGTGCCCTCCCTGCCCGCAGCAACGCGCAGATTGATGGTGGGCAAAAAACCGGCATAGGCCTGTCCCACCCGCTCCCGGGCCGCCGCCACACCCAGTCGGGCTGTTTGCACCTCCGGGCGGTTGGCCAGGGAGTAAGAGATCGCCTCGGCCAACTCCAGGGCAGTGCCGTGCTTCGGAAAAACGCCGAACCCCAGGAGCATCCCCCAAACAGGCAGCCAAGAGTGCCAGAACCGCCCGCACGACCATGGGAAATATACCGGTTCTTGCCGATCAGGCGCGGTCATACCGGTTTGCCAGTCGCCTGCAGATGCTGTTGAATGGTTTGCCGAACAGATTCCAGGGGGATGTCGCGGCGGATGACCGCCTGACCAATGGCCTGCACCAAAACCAAACGCAGGGCACCATCCAACACCTTTTTGTCCCGGCCCATGGCTTCCAGATAGGCATCGACCGGAAAAGCGGGTGCCTGGAGGGGCAGACCACAGCGGGCGAGCAATTGCCGAATGCGGGCGACCGCCTCCGCCCCACAGAGACCCAGACGGTGGGAGAGATCCGCCGCCATGACCATCCCCATGGCCACTGCCTCTCCGTGCAACAACTGCCCATAACCGCTCAGGGTTTCTATGGCGTGGCCAAAGGTGTGTCCCAGGTTGAGCAGAGCGCGATGGCCCCCCTCCGACTCCCGTTCATCGGCGGCCACCACCGCTGCCTTGATGGTACAGCAGGTACGGATGGTCTCGATCAACAGCTCCTGTTGCAGGAGCAACAGCCCATCCAGATCCCGCTCCAGACGCTGAAAAAAGGTCTCATCCCAGATAATGCCATATTTGATCACCTCTGCCAGACCCGCCAACCGTTCGCGCACCGGCAGGGTGGTGAGGGTCTGGACATCGATCAACACCTGTCTGGGCTGGTAAAAGGCGCCGATCAAATTTTTGCCCAGAGCATGGTTGATGCCCGTTTTGCCCCCCACCGACGCATCCACCTGGGCGAGGAGGGTGGTGGGAATCTGCACAAAGTTGACCCCCCGCAAAAAGGTGGCGGCGGCAAAGCCGGTCATATCCCCCACCACGCCCCCCCCCAGGGCCAGCAGGGTGGCCGATCGCTCGAAATGGTTTTGAATCAGGGCATCGAAGAGGGTCTGCAGATGGGGCCAGGTTTTATACGCCTCCCCGTCCGGCAACAGGATGGCCAGGGTTGCAAAGCCCTGCTGCTGCAGTGCCTCTTCCACCTGTTCCAGATAGAGGGGGGCCACGGTGGTGTTGCTGACGATGGCCACCTGCCTGCCCGGAAGTAGCGGTTGCAGATAGGCACCGAGTTGCGGGAGCAGACGACTGCCGATCACGATCGGGTAGGATCGCGAGCCGAGATCAACCGTCAGGGTTTCTGACAAGGTATGGGACATGAAACACTCAACCCTTTGGAGGAAAAACCACAGGCTACCGCCTGTTCCCCCGGCACGTCAAGAGGGGCTGATGATGCGCGGAGTGATAAACACCAGCAATTCCGTCTGCCTGTTGGAGGTGGACTTGTTTTTGAACAGCCAGCCCAGGAGCGGAATCTCTTTCAACTCCGGAATGCCGCGCTGGGCGTCACTCTGGTTGTTCTGAAAAATGCCTCCCAGGACGATGGTCTGCCCATCTTTGACCAGGGCCTGGGTCTCCACTTCGCGGGTGTTGAGGGCTGGCAGGACTGTGGCGGAATCTGTAATAGAGTTGTTTTTTGCCGAAACCTCCAGGGTAATATAGCCGTTGGCTGTCACATGGGGGGTCACCTTGAGACTCAAGGCAGCATCGATATACTGGTAGGTGGTTCCGCCACTCTCCGACTCTGTGGGGTAAGGTTGGCGGATCCCTTGGCTGATGCTGGCTTCCTTGTTGTTGGTAGTCAGTACCCGTGGACTGGAGATGGTTCTGGCCTTGCCGTTCACCTCCAAGGCACCCAATTCGATATCCAGATCCAGCAGGGGCGAAAGGGAACCCAGGTGGATCCCCAGATTGCTCGTCACCCCCGTGGGCAGCTGGCCACCGACATTGTAGGTGGGGCCCCCGCCCGTCATCATCGGGCGGCGGGCCGTGGTGCGGGTGACATTCTGCTGGACGGCGTAGGCATTGCTCGCTGAATTGGACAGGCCCAACGGGGCATCCACCGAACCCTTGTAATTCAAACCCCAGTTGATCCCCAGTCCCATGCTGCTGTCACGTCCCACCTCGACGATACGTGCCTCAATTAAAACCTGTGGAATGGGTTTGTCCAGCTTGGCCACCATTTCCCGGATTTTTGCCAGGTTGGCTGCCATATCCTTGACAATCAGGGTATTGGTTCTTTGATCCACAGAAACACTGCCGCTGGCGGAGAGCATGCGGGGATTGCGACCGGCCTCCCGGTTACTCTGCGGGGAGCTGCCCGAACTGGCGGCGGTGGTGGGGCGGGTCGCGGTTGCACCGCCACTGGTCGCGCCACCGCTGGCCGCCGCACGCTGATCTGTCTCCATGAGCAGATCCCGGATCTCTGAGGCCTTGGCAAAACTGACCGGTATCAACTCGGTGACAATCGGTTCCAGTTTTTGCTTGCTTTCGTGGGCCAGCAACTGCGCATCCGCAATCCCTTGCAATTCCGCATGGGGCGCCACACGCAGCACATTGCCCTGCAACACCTTGCCCAAACCCTTGGTTTCCAGAATCAGATCCAGTGCCTGGTCCCAGGGTACTTCCAGCAGCCGCATGGTCACCGTGCCCCTGACCGCATCGGACACCAGCAGGTTGAGATGGTTGATATCCGCCAGCAACCGCAAGGCATTGTGAATATCAATCCCCTTGAAATCCATGGAAACCTTGGCGCCGGAATAGACCGGCGGGGCTTTGTTGTCCCCTGTGTCAGAAGGTTTTACCTGTACCAGGATGGTTTTGCCTTGCTGGATGATTTCGTGCTGGTCTTCCATTGCGCTGAAGGCGATCGCCACCTGGGTATCGGCGCCCTCTTCGTATGTGTCAATGGTCTGGATGGGACCGCCAAAACTCTGCACATCCTGGCGTTGTCCCCCTGTGCCGTCGTGAGAGAGGGATTCTGCCAGTCGGGTCTCTTTCAGCGTGACACGCAACCGCTGCCCTTCGCGATGGGTATCCAGCAGGATATCGTCCCGGTTGGTCTGCAGCGTGACGACTCCCGTCCTGCCCGCCTGGTTGAACTCAACCGCCTCCACCTGTGGTATAGTTGTCAGGGGTAACGTGCCGGGATGTGTGGAGGTCAAAGAGATGACCGGCAGCCCCTCATCCCGATCGATCCGAAAGCCGATTGCCGGGTCATTCAAGGCCACCACCAACCGGGTTTTTTGCGGTTCGGCGGCCAGGTGTACCGCCTTGATCTCCCCGGAGGAGAGTTCCAGATCCTGACTGGAAGCCGGCCCGCTCACACCGATAAAATCAAAGATCAATTGCGGCGGCTGATGCAGTCGGAAGCTTTTCGGGTCGGGGACGGGCCCCACCCCGGAGAGGCGGATGCGGGTACCGCTGGTCGTGTTTGTGATATGAAAAGCGTCAAGATGTCGCCCACCGGGAACCGGTCGCCCCTGTTGCGGGGCAGCCTCCTCTGCGGCGGCTGAAGGGTGCTGTACACTGCCCAGGATGGTAAGATCGAGACCATCCGGGCGCTCCTGCACGCGATAGGCGCGTTGCCCCTGCAGGAACACCTCCAGCCGACTGCCCTGTTCGCCCTCTGCCATGGGGAAGAGGCCCGATACGCCGGGCAGGTCCACTATTTTGGGCTGCACGGCAGGTTCCAGGCGAGCCGACGGGAAAGTCAGCAAAAGACGGGGGGGAGTATCCAGTCCGAACACCTGGTAAGGCAGCCTGCCATTGCTGTTCAGGACGATGCGCACCCCTTGGGTGCTCTCTACCGCATCGATGCGGGAGATGAAGGTGGCATCTGTGGTTGCCCCGGTAGATTCCAGGGGTTGGGTGGATGCCGCCGCAGGGCGGTCAACCGCTTCTTGTACACTCTGGGTGGCCGGTTGTGTCTCGGCAGGGAATGGGCCAGAGGCGCTGGTACGCAGGCAACCGAGCAGGCCGAATGAACTGCTCAACAGCAGGCTGCCTGTCAGGGTGGCGGTGGCCAATCGTCTAGTGTTTCGTTTGTATGGACGCATTTTCCCGTCTCTTTTCGTCAGGAGTGTGCAAGTGTAATGTCGTGCGTTGCGTGGCGTGGGGATCGCGCAGCTTGGGTGCGGGCTCCTCGATGGTGATCTCCCCATCGCGAATTTCAATGATTTTTCCTTCATTGACGCCGAGATAACTGCCCACCTGGATCAGATGACCGATACCTTCCGGATCTTCAACCATGGCGACCGACTGGCCAGTTGATTCGGAACCCTTCTGGCGGTTTGCGTTTAAAACGATGGCGACCAGTTTTAGGCTGTCTATTTGAAAAGATTCTAAAAATTCTTTTTCACGTTTTTTGGCAGGCACCTTGGAATTGGTCGCTTCTTCCAAGGCAACGGCCACAGCAGGGGGTTGAAACGGATCCCGCCGTCCTTCCGCACGATAGTCGAAAGGGGGAAGTTCGGTCGACTGGGCTCCTGGTGCAGGGGTTTGGGCCAACACAGTGCTGCTGCTGCCTGCCAGTGCGGCGAGCATGATCCAAGCAGGGATTTTCATTTTTTTCCTGCTCCTTTGGCCTCTTGCCCCTTTTGTGCCAGGGCCTGCTGGTTGAGAAAACGGTAGGTGGCGGCACGAGCCTTGGTCTGTAGAATATTGCCTTTTTCCTTGTTGGTTTCCACGATCAGGTCCGCAAAGGTGACGATGCGGGGCATTTGGGCAACCTGATGGATGAACAGGGCGGTGGCGTGAAAGGATCCACGTACCTCAATACCGACGGGCACCTCGGCGTACAGTTCCCGACTGATTTCAGCACCCGGCGCGAACGAGACAAATTCCAAACCTTGTTCGTGCCCGGCATTGGAAATATCGGTGAGCAGATTGGGGATCTCCTTTTCCGACGGCAATTTTTGCGCCAACCTCTCTTCTTCCGCTTTGAGTACGGCCAGCTCCTCCCGTTTTTTGGGCAGTTGCGCCAGCAGACGTCGTTTGGATGCCAACTGCTCGGTTTGCTGTTGAATGTCAGCGCGCAACTGCTCCATTTGCGCGTGGCGATCGCGCCACACGAACCACCCATACCCCACGACGAGTATGAATATGAGCCCAGCACTGATGCCGATTCTGTACAGCGGTTTCAACCGCAGAATCACAAGAGGATCAAATCCAAGTTCCATGATCTTATTTTCCCAAAGCGGATACCGTCTGTGCGCCACCCTGGGGGATGGAGGCTGTGGCTGTCGATGGTTTGGGTGTTGAAAACTTTAAATGAAGTGAAAAGTTGTGTGCTTTGCCCTGTATTGTTTTGGATGCCGGGGAGCGTGACAATTCAATGCTGGATAATTCGATATCTGACAAATAAGGAGATTTTGCCAGTTTTCTCATGAAATCGGCAACGACGGCGCTGGAGGTGGCAGAGCCGGTCAAAGTCATCTGGTTTCTTTTCGTTTCGATCTTGGTCAGCCAGACTTGGTCGGGAATGGTTGTGGTCAACTCAGCCAGCACACGGATGGTGATGCTTTGTTCCTGGCTGAGCTGGTGAATCAATTTCAAACGGGCCTCCGCCAACGCCTTTCTGTCATTGATCTCCTTGACCTCTCCCAGTTGTTCATCCAATGCCGCGATCATGTTGCTGTTGGAGGCTTTGGTGGCTGTTTGCTGCTGAATCTCACCCAGGATCAGCTGATCGACGCCGAACAGGAGCACGCAACCTGCCACGACCGTGCCCAGCCAAGTGAACAGGATGCGTTTAAGAGCGCGGAGTCGTTGTGCGGGGCGGTAGGGGAGCAGGTTGATGCGAATCATGGCATATCTCCCCGCAGAGCCAACCCCAGGGCCACCATGAAACGGGGTGCCATCTGTTGAATCAACGATGCCGATCCGCTTCCTGGCTTGCCACGGCTGCGTGGATGTGTCAGATTGGCGAAGGTGGCTGTCTGAACCGGCAGTTCCAACTGTTCGCTGATAAAGGGAGCCGCATTGGCCAACAGGGCGCCACCACCGGAGAGGCAGACAGCGGTAATCGGTTGTTCCTGTGTGCCTGTTTTGTGAAAACTGATGGCTTGGCGAATCTGTTGCACCACCTGCTCCAGAAAGGGGTTGATGGCTTCGTTACGCAGATCCGTGGATGCGGAATGGCGCGGGTTCTCTTGTTCTGGCATAATGAGCCGCTGTTCCGCTGCCGCCCAGCTCAGATCGTAGCGCGACTGGATCTCCTGGATCAGTTGACGGCAGCCCAGGGCATGGTCGCGAATATAGCCGGGCAACCCCTGGGAGGTGACCATGGCAATGTTCAGAAAAGTGGCGCCAAGATTGACCAGAACGACGGTCTCCATCGGTTGGTCATGGGTGCGTGCGGAGGCCTTCGGCAGGGTGGTTTTTCTCTCCGCTGGTTGTTGCAAAGATACCGTTTTTTCCAAGGGCCCGACGAAAGCGGTGTATGCATTGACCAGGCAAAACAGGTCCAGATCGCAGACCTGCGGCTGCAAACCTGCTTGACGAATGACCTCGGTGTGGTTATGAATAACCTCCTTCTTGCAGGCTGTTAAAAGGACTTCCATGCTCTCCTCCTGCTGGCTCAGGATCTGGAAATCCAGGTGCACATCGTCGATATCGAAGGGGATATACTCTTCGGCTTCCAGGGCGATCTGCTCCTCCAGATCCAGTTCCGTCATGCGGGTCATTTGGATCTTTTTGGTGATGACGGATGTGCCGCTCAGAGAGATGGCGGTCTGTTGGGTGGTGATGCCGCTGCTGGCCAGAACCTCCTTGATGGCCTGAGTGACCAGCTCCGGTTGTTTGATGTGACCGTCGATGACGGCGTCCGGGGCGAGAGGCTGCATGCCACAGTGCAACAGTTGCCACTGTTTGCCCGAGCGTTTGATTTCTGCCACTTTAATGGCGGATGAGCCGATATCCAGGCCGACCACAGGGCGGTGTCGTGCCGGTGATGCTGCCGGGCGGTTGGCGTGGAACAGACGGGACAAAGAAAACATAGGGGTCTCAATCTCAGGAAACAGGTCGCTCTTGTGGTGGCAGACTGTTGCGCGCTGCTCAGCCAACCGGAATGCTGGACAGCCGTGGCGGCACTTTCTGTCAAACCGGGCAGCGTTGGTCCAACCTTTTTGGTGCGTTTATGTATAATCCATGGATAACAATCCAGAAATAAAGCCCTCCCGCCCGTCCAGACCGCGCACAACCACCACTGGGAGGGGCGCACCGCGTCGTTCTCCCCCTGCGCGTCGCCGGGAGATCGAACAGATGACAATCTCCGGCGGGGGATGGCGGTGGCTACGCTACATTGCCCTCTTCATCCTGCTGGCGGGTATTGGCGGTGCGGGTGTGGTGTGGGCGGCCTATTTCCATTTTTCCAAGGGGTTGCCCGCTCTGAACGGGTTGGCCGACTACCGACCCAGTTTGGTGACGCGGGTTTATGCCCGGGACTACCAATTGTTGGGTGAATTTTTTTTCCAACGCCGCCAATTTGTCCAAATGCGTGACGTGCCGAGGTCACTGGTCAACGCTTTTTTGGCGATCGAGGATGCCAAATACTTCCAGCACCCCGGTATTGACTTGTTAGGCATTTTCCGTGCCGCAATTGCCAACCTGCGCGCGGGTCGGGTGGTGCAGGGAGCATCCACCATTACCCAGCAGATTGCCAAGACCTTTTTGCTCTCCTCCGTCAAGAGCATCGACAGGAAGATCAAGGAAATTATCCTTGCCCTGCGCATTGAGCGGGAATTTACCAAGGAGGAGATTCTGGAGTTGTATGTCAACCAGATCTATTTGGGAGCGGGTGCATACGGGGTGGGGGCGGCGGCCCGCATCTATTTTGACCGGGATGTTTCGGAGTTGACTTTGGGCCAGATGGCCATGCTGGCCGGATTGCCCAAGGCCCCCAACCACTACAGCCCATGGCGTTATCCAGATAATGCGCAAAAACGGCAGCGTTTGGTGCTGAACCGCATGGCAGAGGTAGGGTTTATCACCCAGGCAGAGGCGGATGCCGCCGCCGCCGAACCGTTGGGGTTGGCACGACCCCAGGAGCCGTTGGAGAGCGTGGCCCCCCACTATCTGGAGCATGTGCGGCGCATGATTCTGGGGGATTGGGGGGAAGGGCAACTGTACAAGGGGGGGTTGGATGTGTACACCCCTTTGGATCCGGTTTTGCAACGCCATGCCCAGGATGCGGTACGCCAGGGGTTGGTGGAGTATGATCGGCGCCATGGCTATCGAGGGGTGGTGGAGCACCTGGACAAGGCAACCTCGCCTGAGACGCAGCGTACCTGGTTGGCTTCCAAACAGGTCACCGAATTTTCTTCCGTCTCCGACTATGTCATAGGCTTGGTGATCGGAGTGGAGAGCCGTCGCGCCCGGGTTTTGCTGGCGGACAAGCGCACGGTGGAGCTGCCATTGGAAGGCATGTTGTGGGCGCGCAAGCGCCTGGACGAACAAAAACGTCCAGGTAAACTGGTGGGAGCACCCATCAAAGCGGTCCAGGATCTGTTGGGGGTGGGGGATGTCATTCTGCTGGACCCTCCGGATGACAAGCGGAAGATCTATCATCTGGCGCAGGAACCAGAAGCGGAGTCCGCCCTGGTCAGTCTGGACCCCCACACCGGGCAGGTGTTGGCCATGGTGGGTGGTTACGATTTTGACCGCAGTGAATTCAACAGGGCCACCCAGGGGCAACGGCAGCCGGGCTCCTCTTTCAAGCCGTTTAT